>JANYAK010000006.1 GCA_025361335.1 Coriobacteriia bacterium | reverse complement strand
GACCAACCGGCGCTTCCTCGACATGGACGCACTTCGAGAGATGCTCGACGTTGATTGGAAGGAGGGAGTGAAGCTGACCGCCGTCAGCTAGACTGGAGCCAGCTTGGAGGGCTACTTACAGAACTTTCAGGACACAACCTTATAGTATGCGCTACGGTATCAAGAATATGCGGGAAATGCCGATATATGTAGTGTCGGGAACGATTAGGGATGGTTCCGGGAGTGGCTCGTCGGCCACGTTCACCGACGCGCCAGCGTGTTCATCGACTTCGTGTGCTCCCAGGGAACGGCTGCGGAACTTCCCGAGCCGTGGGCGTCCGATCCACCGGGGGCCGGCCGCGCAGACGCGTAGGCCGCTGGACCGCGCCGAAGCCCCTCCTGTCGCCGTCGCCGTCATGGGCGCTCATCAACTGTTGCGTGGGTGTCGATAGACTCGATAGGAATCCCTTATCGAGGAGTGTCGACAATGAAACGATCTGTGATCTTTGCTCTTGTCACCGCCCTCGCGGTCGTCGTTGCCGTGCCCGCGATGGCATCGGCCGCCAACGGTCACGGCAAGTCCGGCGTCAACGGCCGAGGCGTCGCGTCCGCGAAGTCGAAGAACGCGGTCGCCCCACCCGCCACAAGCGGCGCGGCCAGCGCCAAGGCACTCGCCAAGCAGGCCCGAGTCACCGCGAAGGCCGCCCGTACGCAGGCACGGATGTCGGCCAAGTCCGCCCGCACAGCCCCGGCCTCAGTCGATGCGTCCGCCACGACTCCCACCGAGGTGCGCGGCCAGGGCGTGGCCAACGCCATGGTCCACATCACCGCCAACATCGAGAAGGCCCTCGCCAAGATCGCGGCCGGCACCAAGACCCAGGTTCCCCCCGGGCTGATGCGAGTGTGGCTGAAGTTCGCCGGTTGGCTCGGCATCGACCCCGCGACCATGCCGGGATCCCCCGCCCCAGGCAGTGGCGACTCCACCTCGACGATTGTCCCGACATCGACCATCCTGCCGACTTTCACGGTCGACCCCGCACCCATCGACGGTCCAGCCACCACGCCAGCGCGGTAGAACAGCGGCTCGGACCGAGAGCGCCCGCCCACCAAGGGGACCCCCCTCCCCCGGGCGGGCGCTCTTCATAGGCTCGCGAGGAGGAGCGTACGCATGGCCATCGATGGACGCGACCTGCTCAGGCCGAAGCCCGAGAAGGACTTGTACGAGAGCACGGGGATCAAAGTCGCGGCCGCCGCTCTGGTCATCGTGCCCATGGTCGCACTCGTCTGGCTGGCCTACTGGGTGGGCACCGCCACAGGGGGCGTCTGGGGCGGCGTGCTCAGCGTGGTCAGTACGCTTCTCACTGTCGCGGTCCTGTGGGTGCTCAAGCGCCGTCGCCGGCGCTAGCGGCTACTCGAGGTCGGATGTGCAGGCCGGGCATCGGGTCGCCTCGGCGGGAACCCCGGTCAGACAGCGTGGGCACTGCTTGGTCTCGATGACCTTCTGGCGCCGCAGCTTGTTCATCATCTTCACGAGAAGGAACACGACGAGCATGATCACCAGGAAGTAGATGACGGCGTTGATGAACGTGCCGTATCCGAGGACCGCCGCCCCCGCCGCCTTGGCGGCCTCGTAGCTCGAGAACGTCCTGCCCGACATGTTGACGTAGAGGTTGGAGAAGTCCACGGCCCCCAGCAGAGCCCCGATCGGGGGCATCACCACATCCGTGACCACCGAGGTGACTACCTTGCCGACCGCCCCGCCGACGATGACGCCGACCGCGAGGTCCATGACGCTGCCCTTCAGGGCGAACTCCTTGAACTCCTTGAACACGACAGCCTCCCGATCGCGGACTCCTCACGATCGGACTGTACACGAACGCGACGACACGGGCCGACGTTGCCGATCGCGGCGGGTGTCGGATCCGGCGACGTCAGACCGAGGGCGGGAGTCCCGATGACCGACGGCTACGCGCCCATCGAGGGCAAGTGCATGTACTGGCGGGAACTCGGCGTCGAGGACGATAAGTGGGACCCGAGCATCCCGCGAGCCGACTGGCGGGTCCGGTGCTCCTGCTTCATCGAAGGGAACATCTGGTCGTACACGACGTCTACCGTGCCGGGCGACTGTCCCGACCGTCAACACTGCCGCTACTACATCCGGAACGCCTGAGGCCTCGACCTCCCTGCGGGTCCCGCGGGGAGGTTCGGGTCGCCTCGGCTCCTAGTCCTCGCGCTCCCTGTGCATGATCTCAACGATCGTGCGCAGCTTGCCGGCCTTCTGGTGCGCGGCTCGCGCCGCGGCCTCGCGGCGTGCGGGATCCAGGAACTGCTCGACCCTCTCCGCGAGCTCCTTGGGGGCGAAGGGCTTGGTGATGTAGTCCGTCAGCCCGTCCTCCATGCTCTCCAGCTGGCTCTCGAAGTCGCCGATGGCCGACAGGTGGATGACGGGGATCTTCGCCGTCTTCGGGTTGTCGTGGAGCTTTCTGCGGGCCTCCGTACCGTTCATCCTGGGCATCATGATGTCGAGCAGGATCAGGTCGGGCCTGAGCTCGAGCGCCTTGTCCACCGCTTCGACCCCGTCATACGCTTCGAACGTGGTGTGACCGCGCGCCCGCAGGGTCGCGGACACGAGCTTGACGATCGACGGTTCGTCGTCGACCACGAGGATCCTCGCCATTGCGGAATCTCCCTTCCTCGGGGCTCCGGCCCCGAACACGCACTCGCGTCATTCCCCCAGTAGTTCGCCGACCTGCCGGACGAGTTCCTTCGGCGTGAACGGCTTCGTGATGTAGCACAGGGCCCCGGCGCGGATGCCCTCGGCCTGCTCGGACGCCTGGCTCTTCGCCGAGAGCATGACCACCGGTATCGAGGACGTCTTCGGGTCGTCCTTGAGCCGCTGGCACGCCTCGTAGCCGTTGAGCAGGGGCATCATGACGTCCATGAGGATCAGGTCGGGTTGTTCGGCACCGGCCACCGCGATGGCTGACAGCCCATCGGACGCTTCCAGCACGTCGAAGCCGTGCGCCCGGAGCGAGAAGCTCACGAGACGCAGGATGTGTGGCTCGTCGTCCACTGCGAGGATCCGCTTCATGCCGTCTCTCCAGCCACAGAGGCCTCACTGTCCGCTGCCTGCCCGGCTTCGCTGACCGGGCGAGAGCGCATCAGGGCCTCGACCCTGTCCACGATGTCCTCCGGGCTGAGTGGCTTCGACAGCTGCTCAGCGGCCAGCTTCAGTATGTCGATGCGGTCGGCGTCGATGCGGTGAGCCGTCATCACCACGATGGGGATGTCCTTCCAGGCGGGCGTCGTCTTGACGTGCTGGATGACCTGGTACCCATCCATCTCCGGCATCTTGAGGTCCAGCAGCATGACATCCGGCTTCTGCTTCTCGATCGAGGCGATCGCTTCGAGTCCGTTGAACGCGACGGAGACCGCGAAGCCGCGGGCGCGCAACAGTTCGGCCAGCACGCGGGTGATCGAGCGGTCGTCATCGACGACCAGGGCGACCGGGGACTTCGCACTGCCGACGAAACTGTCCACGATGCGGAGCAGGCGCGTCTGGTCGATGGGTTTCTCCAGGTAGTCGGCCGCCCCCAGGCGGAACGACTGACCCTCGTCGCAGACGATCGAGAGCACGACCACGGGGATCTCGGCGGTCTCGGGACGCTCCTTGAGCTCCTGCAGCAGCTCGAAGCCGTCTCCGTCCCCAAGGATGACGTCCAGGGTGATCACGAGGGGCCGCTCCCGGATTGCGACCTCGAGCGCATCGCGACGGTTCCCCGCCTTGATCACCTCGTAGCCGCGCTTGACCAAGTAGGTCTCGATCAGGTCCGCGACCCTCGGGTCGCGATCGACCACCAGCACCTTCCCGCCCACCGCGGCCGGCCCCTGCAGATACGGCGTCCGCACCATCTCCCTCGGGGCGACCGGCAGGCTGAAGGAGAACGTGGATCCCTCGCCGAGTTTGCTGCGGACCCGTGCGCGGCCTCCCAGCAGCTCGATGATGCTCTTGCATATGGATAGGCCCAGGCCGGTGCCGCCGATCTCCCGGGTCAGGGCGTTGTCGATGCGGTAGAACTTGGTGAACAACTGCTTCTGATCGTCCCGGCTGATGCCCATGCCGTGGTCCTGGACCGATACGGTCACGAAGTCCCCGGTGTGTCGCGCTGAGACGAGGACGTCGCCGCCCTCGGGGGAGTACTTGAGTGCGTTGCTCACGAGGTTCATGAGGACCTGCCCGACGCGGTCTCTGTCCGCAGCGACCTTGGGCAGGCTCTCGGGCACGCGGACCTTGATGGTCCGCCCGGACTGCTCGAGCACGGCCCGGAAGCTGTCGACCGTCCCCGCGATCACGTCGCCGATGCGGATCGGCTCGACCTTGAGACGGACGCGGCCCGACTCGATGCGGGAGAGGTCGAGCATGTCGTTGATGAGCGCGACGAGGCGGTCGGCGTTCTCCTTGACGATGCCGAGGAACTCTCGCTGGATCTCGTCGACCTCGCCGGCGTCACCGTCAAGGATGAGGTCGACGTAGCCCTTTATCGAGGTGAGCGGCGTCCGCAGCTCGTGGCTGACTGTCGAGACGAACTCATTCTTCATCCTCGCGATCTCACGCTCGGACGTGATGTCGCGAATGGTCAGGACCATGCCGATGTAGCGCCCCGAGGCGTCGGTCACGGGGCTCGTCCTGGCCTTGATGACGAGATGTCTCGGGTGGGTGATCGTGATCTCGTGGTACTCGGCCGACCCGATGCCGTTGAAGATTCCCGAGTTGCGCGCGAAGACCTCGCATCCCGGGCAGCGTTCCCGCTTCTGGGAGAAGGACAACCGGGTGCCGTTCTCGCACAGCGTGTCGCTGACGAGCCAGCAGCGGGAGTCGTCGGACCCGAACGCGGGACAGTCGATCCTGGCGCAACCCATGATCTTGCTGCAGGTGAGCGCGTCCCCGACGGAAGGGCTGTCGATGCCGAGCAGGGCGTCCGGACCGACCGTCCTCCCCACGAGCCTGCTGGCGGGGCGACCGAGCATCTCGACCGCCGCGGGATTGACGTAGGTGATCCGGTCGTCCGGGGAGAACAGGACGAGGCCGTCGCCGGTCGCCGCGAGGATGGCCTCGGACTGCTCCTGCTGGCGGATGAGCGCGGTGTCGTCTCGAAGGCTCAACGCCATGCCGCACTCGTCGCCTTGTGCGAATCGGCTCGCCTTGCAGCATAGGTGGCGGTCGCCCACGACCACGGAGAACGGGCGGGCAGGGGGCCGGCCGGAGGCGATGGAGCGGCGCACCTTGTGCTCGATGGCCGGAACGTGCACCGACTCGATCGGTTGGCCGACGGCTTCCGCGCGAGAGCATCCGAGCATCTCTTCCGCGGCCTCGTTCATCAGCCGGATGACGCCGAGGCAGTCGAGGGCGACGAGACCTTCTCCGGTCGTGGCCATCAGAGCGCGCACGCGCAGGTTGACCCGCTCTTGGGGACGCTTCGGCATCGTCGCTCCATCGGTTCGCGTCGAGCAGGATTCACTTCGACGTCCGTCTGCCCATCCCTGCCGGGGGGTCTCCGGACGGCCGCCCGACGCGATAGACTCCTCGCATGACCCGCCCCGCCCCATCGCACTCAGCCTGCGACTGCGATCTCGACTCCCTTCGCGTGGCCGTGTGGGGCTTCCACAGGACTGACCGCCGTGACATGCCGTGGCGTGAGACCCGGGACCCGTATGCCGTGCTGGTGTCGGAGGTCATGCTCCAACAGACGCAAGTGTCCCGAGTCCTCGGGAAATACGGCGGGTTCATCGAGGCTTTCCCCTCGCTCGACGCTCTGGCCGCCGCGCCACTCGCGGCCGTGCTGGAACAGTGGCGCGGACTGGGCTACGACCGCCGGGCGCTCAACTTGAAGCGCACCGCGGAACTGGTGTCGGCCTCATACGGAGGACGCCTCCCGTCCGACCCGGCAGTTCTGGCGGGGATGCCGGGGATCGGCCCCGCCACCGCCGCCGCCGTGGCCACGTACGCGTTCGGCGCCTTCGCCCCGTTCATAGAGACGAACGTGAGGGCGGTGTTCCTGCACCACTGCTTCCCGGATGCGGACCGCGTGCCGGACCGGGAGCTCATGCCGCTGGTCGAGGCGGCGTGGGATCGCGACGACCCCCGCGAGTGGGGTTACGCGCTCATGGACTACGGCTCTGAGCTCAAGCGGACGATGCCGAACCCCTCGAGGCGCAGCACGCATCATCGTGAGCAGTCCTGGTTCGAGGGGTCGCGACGTCAGAAGCGGGCAGGGATCCTGCGAGACGTCCTGGCCCGGCCCGGGGGGACGGCCGCGGAGTACGCACGGAGTTGCGGGGTCGAGCCGGCCACGGCGCGCGAGCTGCTCGGGGAGCTGGAGGCCGAGGGGTTCCTCGCGCGCGAGGGCGAGCGCTACTCGGTCGTCGGCTGAGGCCCGGGCGCTTTCGGGGTCGACGCTTCGCGCGCCAGCTTGGCCGCCACGGCGGAGACGGCGTGGCCGGTCCGGCGCGCGATGGCCGCCACCTCGTCTGACTCGGGGCGCGATCTCTCCTCACCGGGAAGGCCGCCGGTCTTGATACGGACCTCTCCCAGGTCCGTATCGGCCACTTCGACCCGACGTCCCGCGACGGCGCGCCACGTGGGCGTATGTCGAACGCCCAGCGTGCCGGTCTGCCGCATCAACTCGTGAGACAGGCGCGGCGCGTCCTGAGGGCGCGTCATGACGGTCACGGACGCCGCCAGCCGGCCCTTCTTCATCACGACGGGCGTCTGCCATACGTCCAGCGCGCCGGCCTCGAGGACCAGTTCGAGCGCGGTCGCCAGATGCTCGGGCGCCATATGGTCGATGACGCTCTCGAGCATGACCACCTGTTCGTCGGTCCCCCTTGGGGCCGCGCTCTCCGACAGGGTGAGCCGGAGCGTATTGGGAACTGCGGTCTCGCGGCTCCCCGCTCCGTAGCCGATCGCGACGCCGACGCCGAGCGGCGCCGGCGCGTACTCGGACACGAACGCACGGAGCAGAGCCGCCCCCGTGGGCGTCGTCATCTCGCCTTCTTCGGAGCCCGCGTAGGTCGGGACGCCCAGCAGCAGTTCGGCGGTGGCCGGAGCGGGCACGGGCAGGACGCCGTGCGCCGTCGTCACCGTCCCGCTTCCCACGCAGACGGGAGACCCCCACACCTCCCCCACGTCGAGCTCGTCCAGGCCGATCGCGGTCCCGACGATGTCGATGATGGAGTCGACCGCTCCGACCTCGTGGAAGTGGACATCGGCGAGGGGCGCCCCGTGGGCGAGGGCCTCAGCTCGCGCGAGCGCGCGGAAGGCGCGCAGGGCACCCTCACGCGCCCGGCCGGTCAGGTCCGCCTCGAGAAGCAGTGCCTCGATGGACGACCACGTGCGCGAGGGCTGCACGGCATCGGCCGCAACAGTGACGAGAGTCGCGCGCAGACCCCCTCGCACGACCTCGGCCGACGAGAGGTCCCAGCCCGGGAGCTTCAGGCCTTCCAGACGCTGCCGGAGAACGTCGGGAGACAGGCCCGCGTCCACGAGCGCACCGAGGAACTTGTCCCCGGAGACGCCGCTCGAGCAATCCAGGAAGCCGAACACGGGTTCAGTTTCCCGGATCCGGCTCGGCGGGAAGCGCGCTGGTCTGGTTGATCCGGCTGGCCAAAGACGCCGCGCCGAAGCCGTTGTCGATGTTGACGACACCGATGCCGGGCGCGCACGAGTTCAGCATCGTCAGCAGGGCCGCGATGCCCCCCAGGTTGGCGCCATAGCCGACCGAGGTGGGGACGGCGATGACGGGCACGGACACGAGTCCCGCGACGAGCGAGGGCAAGGCACCCTCCATGCCCGCCACGGCCACGATCACGCGCGCATCGCGCAGCAGCTCGCGATGCGCCAACAGCCTGTGGATGCCCGCGACGCCGACGTCGTAGAGCCGAGTCACCTTGTTGCCCATGACCTCCGCCGAGATGGCCGCCTCCTCGGCGACCGGGTAGTCCGCCGTCCCACCGGAGGCGACGACGACGTGTCCACGCTGTGGCTTCACCTCGCGCCTGTCGACGAGAAGGATGCGGGCCTCCTCGAAGAACCGCGCGTCTGGGGCCACCTGGGCGACGGTCTGGAAGTGCGCCGCCGCCGCACGGGTGCCGAGCAAGACGTCGCCCTTCTCGAGGACCTCGCGCGCGATGGCCCTCACCTGGTGAGGTGATTTGCCCTGGCAGAACACGACCTCGGGGAACCCGGTGCGCAGTTCGCGGTGGTGGTCGATGCGCGCGATCTCCTGGTCGCCGAGCGAAACGTCGGCGAACGGCAGGTCGGCGAGACGCGCCGCTGCGTCCTCGATGGTCGTCTCGCCACGCGAGACACGTCCCAGCAGGTCGCGGAGTCCGTGCGTGTCCATGCGCCTCCGATGCGGCGTTCAGGCGCGAGTCTTCGCGCTATACTCGTCGCAGTGTATCCCCTGGAGGGTCCGTGCAGGTAACGCTGGCAGTGTCCATCGTGGGGCTCGTCGTGGCCGTCCTCGCCCTCGCGTGGACGTTCGCGCTCGCGAAGCGCGTGCGCGCTCTCACCTCGGCGCGCGGCGACCTCGCGCGCATGGCGGCCGACGGCGACTTCGTGGGCGTCGCACAGCTGGTCCAAGCCCGTATCGACGGGCTGGCGGAGTCCGACGGGAGGCTGGCCGCGGACGATGCGGCGCTGTCGGCTCGACTCGAGACGTCGGTGCGCCACGTGGGTCTGCGCCGCTTCGACGCCCTGCCGGGGGACGTCGGCGAACAGTCCTTCGTCGTGGCCCTCATGGACGAGCGCGCGACAGGCTTCGTCCTCACCTCCATGTACGGCCGAGGAGCCTACCGGCTGTACGCCAAGCCCATCGTCGAAGGGGTCTCGGAGCTCGTGCTCACGGACGAGGAGTCTGAAGCCGCGCGACGGGCCCTTGATGGCACGGGCCTGACCGTCACCGGCCGGGAACGGGTGCGCCGTGCGGGCGTCTGAGTCCCTCAGGACGCTTCCGCTCGTGGACCGGGTGTTCCTTGCGGGACGAGTCGCGATGGTCTCGTTCCTGGTGCTGTTCCCTGTCATCGCGCACGGTGTGCCGGGCTCCGGGGGGATCTACATCGGCGGCATCGCGGCCATGGTCGTCGCGGGCCTCGTCATCTTCACGGGGTCGCTCGTGGACTGGCCTACCGAGCGGGTCGCGTGGGTGGCACTCGCGTTCGACCTGACCGCGATCGCCTTGCTCATCTGGTCGACAGCGGCCTTTCAGGATCCGTTCTATCCGTGGGTGTTCGGCATGTCCATCGCGTACAGCGCGTCCATCCGCCGGCGCGACGCGTGGGTGATAGCCGGGCTCGCCTCTTCGGTCTACCTACTCACTCACATGTTCGGGCACGGTGACCTGCATCAGTCGGTCGACCAGTTCTCGTTCCTCGTGCTCAAGACGGTCACGCTCGTGTTCTCGGGCTACGTCGTGGCGTACTCGAGCCACCGGCAGCGGCTGCGCGAGGAGCATCTCTTCACGAGCCAGGACCACATCGCGAGCCTCAACGAGCAGCTGTCGCGTCGCCTTTCCGAGCTGCACGCCATCTCCGAGATCACCGAGGTCATCCACTCGACACTCGACTTCGATCACGTGGGGCCGATGGTCCTCGACATCCTGAGCAAGGTCCTCGATCTGCCCTCGACCTGCCTGTTCGTCATCGACAAGGACAAGGACGAAACGCTGTTCTCCGCGAGCGCCGGGCTGACCGCGGCGGCGACGAAGTCCTACAGCGACCACATCGCCTACGCGAGTGATGGTTCGTTCCAGGCGGGGGACGCGGCCAACGAGTTGTTCGCGTGTTCGACGATCCTGGACCACAAGCGCCTCATGGTCGTCTTCTGCGCGGCCGGCGACCGCCTCGAGCGCCTGAGCCCGGAGGACAGGCTCGTCCTCCAGGCGGTGGCGAGCGAGCTGGTCGTGGCGGTCGAGAACTCCCAGCTGTACAAGTTGACCAAGCGCCTCTCGATCACAGACGAGCTGACGGGGCTGTTCAACTACCGCTACCTGCAGCAGCGTCTGGACGACGAGATCGAGCGCGCCCGGCGCTACAGCCGCTCACTCTCGATGCTCATGTTGGACGCCGACGATTTCAAGCGGTTCAACGACACATACGGCCATATCGCGGGCGACGTCGCGCTTGCCGAGATAGGCGAGGTACTGCGGTTCGCCGTCCGCGAGATCGACGTCGTGTGCCGCTATGGCGGCGAGGAGTTCGCCGTGGTCCTGCCCGAGACGGACGCCGAGGGCGCCTTCGTGGTCGCGGAGAAGATCCGTGAGGCCGTCGCGGCGCACCGGTTCGCCGACGCCGCAGGCGAGCGCGCCGTGCGGCTGACCATGAGTATCGGCCTGTCCACGTATCCCAGCGCGGCGGGTGACCGCGAGGAGCTTCTGCGTCAGGCCGACGACGCCCTGTACCAGGCAAAGAACATGGGGCGCGACCGCGTCCGCGCGCCCAGCATCGGTCGATCGTATCCCGCGGCGGTCGGGGACAGCGGCGCGGGCGACGCTTCTGACGGGGGCCTCTGACATGGCGCGATGGGCGTTCCTCGGTCCAGCCGGCACCTTCTCGGAGGAAGCGCTGCTGTCGCTCGGCGTCGAGGGGATGGAGCCGGTCGCCTGCGCCTCGATCGCCGAGGTGTTCGAGATGGTCGACAGCGGGGACTGCGCCAACGGTATCGTCCCGATCGAGAACTCGCAGGAGGGCTCCGTCAACGCGACACTCGATGCGCTGGCGTTCGATCACGAGCTCACCATCCGGCAGGAACTCGTGCGCGACATCCGCCATGCCCTCGTGGCGGCGCCAGGCACCAGGCTGAACGACATCCGCCGCGTGATCAGCCACCCGCAGGCTACGGCGCAGTGCCGGCGCTGGCTGCGCAAGAACCTTCCCAGCGCGGAGGTCGCCGCCGCGAACTCGACCGCCGAGGCGGTTCTGCGAGTGGTCGGGGAGCCGGGCTCCGCGGCCGTGGGGACCGAGTTGGCCGCCGAGCTGCATGGAGGCGAGATCCTCGCCCGCTCGATCGAGGACTTCAAGGGCAACCAGACCAGGTTCGTGGTGGTGGGGCAGGGGTTGTGCGAGCGCACTGGACATGACAAGACGTCCCTGGCGCTGTTCCTCCAGAAGGACAAGCCGGGCGCCTTGCTGATGATCCTGTCCGAGTTCGCATACGGGCAGATCAACCTGACGAAGATCCAGTCGCGGCCCACCAAGAAGCGGCTCGGGGAGTACATGTTCTTCGTCGACCTCGAAGGCCACATCACCGACGCGCACGTGTCTCTCGCGCTGGACTGCCTGAGACTCAAGCTCCGCAGCGTCAAGGCCCTCGGGAGCTACCCCGCGGCCAGGTGACGGTCCGCTCCTCCCGGCGTCGCCCACGGACGCCGGTCGCGCTCCTTCCGTAGTGCCTCATAATGAAAGGTACTCGAGGACCTGATTCGCTGCCTCAGAATCAATGTACTCGAGCTCGGGTGCCTCCACCTCCTCTTTCCATCTCGGGTTCTTGCGGGCGTTGAGCTTGTAGAGCTTGCCTTGCAGCC
>JANYAK010000003.1 GCA_025361335.1 Coriobacteriia bacterium | reverse complement strand
GACCAACCGGCGCTTCCTCGACATGGACGCACTTCGAGAGATGCTCGACGTTGATTGGAAGGAGGGAGTGAAGCTGACCGCCGTCAGCTAGACTGGAGCCAGCTTGGAGGGCTACTTACAGAACTTTCAGGACACAACCTTGAAGAAGATAGAGGAGGTGTAGATATGCATGAAATCAAATGCCCGCATTGCGGCAAGACATTCAACATTGATGAGGCCGGTTACGCGGACATCCTGAAACAGGTACACGACGAGGCCTTCGACAAAGCGCTGCAAGATCGGTTGGCGCTTGCGGAGCAAGACAAGCAGACCGCCGTCGAACTCGCGGAGACCAAAATCGCCAGCGAGAAAGATAGGGAAGCCGGCAAGAAGGACGCCGAGATCGAGCGCCTCAAGGCTGAGCTCAAGTCGAGCGCGGAACTTGTCCAGGCCAAGGTCACAGGTGAACTGAAGGACGAGGCAGCCAAGAAGGACACTGAAATCGTTCGCCTGCGGGAAGAACTCAAGGCTGCAGACATTTCCAAGCAGTTGGCCCTCAGAGAGGCGCTCGGTGATGTTGAGAAAGAACGAGACAATCTCAAGCGCGACCTAGAGGTCAAACATGCCGAGCACAAGTTGCTCGAGTCATCGCTCAAGGAGAAGTACGAGACACAGATCAAGGATCGCGACGATGCCATCGAACGCTTGAAGGACCTGAAGGCCAAGCTATCGACCAAGATGGTCGGCGAGACCTTGGAGCAGCACTGCGAGACCGAGTTCAATAGGATCCGTGCCGCCGCCTTCCCTCGTGCCTACTTCGAGAAGGACAACGACGGCAGCAGTGGCAGCAAAGGCGACTACATATTCCGGGACTCCGACGAGGCATGCACTGAGTGCGTCTCGATCATGTTTGAGATGAAGAACGAGTCCGACACCACCGCAACCAAGAAGAAGAACGAAGACTTCTTCAAGGAGCTCGACAAGGACCGCAATGAGAAGCGCTGCGAGTACGCTGTGCTCGTCTCACTGTTGGAGCCGGACAACGAGTTGTACAACACCGGCATCGTGGATGTTTCTCACCGCTACCCGAAAATGTACGTTATTCGACCGCAGTTCTTCATCCCGATGATCACAGTGCTTCGAAATGCGGCCCAGAACTCGTTGAAGTACAAGACCGAACTGGCGCTGGTGAAGGCGCAGAATATCGACATCACTAACTTCGAGGACGACCTCGACAAGTTCAAGGCGGCCTTCGGAAAGAACTTCGACCTCGCCTCCAAGCGTTTCCAGTCCGCGATTGACGAGATTGACAAGTCCATCGATCACCTACAGAAGACGAAGGAGGCCTTGCTCGGCACAGACCGTAATCTCCGCCTCGCCAACGACAAGGCCCAGGATGTGACGATCAAGAAGCTGACACGCGGCAACCCGACAATGGCGGCGAAGTTTGAACAGCTGGAGAAGACAGACTCTAACGACGACTAAGGGGCTGAGTGATGCAGCGTATTCCGGTTACGAGCAGCAACTGTGCGTCGATCGGCCATGACGCGACCACAAGAACTCTCGAGGTTGAGTTCAAGCACGGTGGGGTCTACCAGTACTTTGATGTGCCAGCGTCAGAGTATGCAGCTCTGTTGGACGCCCCAAGCGTGGGCGGCTGCTTAGATGCGCGAATCAAGAAGGCGGGCTACCGCTACAAGAAGCTCTAGCTGCTTTGCGGGTGCGTGTCCCTCAAAGCTGCGCATCGCCACCGCACTCTGTCGTGGTTTGGCGCTCGTGCGAACCCCTTAGCCTCACGCCGTGTTCCCTCAGACGTTGCCGCACGGTCTCAGCATTGGCGCCAACCCGATTGCCGACCTTCACCAAGGATAGCCCAGATTCGTATAGGCGGACCGCCTCTAGAATCTGTTCCTCGCTGAGCGGCGTGAGTCGCATCCGTACACTGCGAGACCTCAGGCACTCACTGACGGTTGTACGATGACAGCCAAACTGATCGGCCAGCTCGTAAACTGTTGCCCCAGCGCGGTAGCGAGCGACCAGCTGCGCAATCTCCTCTCCATCTAGCTGTTTCTGGCGCTGGCGCTTCGCCCTCGTGCATTTGTACTTGTCAGGAGTGGGCGACGGGGACTCGGTCACGTCAAGTCTGGCCCTGATAATCTGTTGCGCGAGTGCGGCGCACTTATTCACGTCCAGCTCTGATAGGTCCACCACAGTCCTTAGTCGAAGACCCGGTCACGCGGCCGGGTCTTCGTGCGTCCGGGAGTCGCTGCTCGCACGTTCGGCTATCATTCGTGTGACGAACGCCGAGCAGCACTTGCGAGAGGCACCCGCCGTGATCCCCGCGTATGATCCCCATATCATCGAACCCAAGTGGCAGCGTATCTGGGCGGACAGCCGCCAGGATTCGGTGTGGGAGGATACCTCCCGACCCAAGAAGTACGTGCTGGAGATGTTCCCGTACCCCTCGGGCGACATCCACATGGGTCACGTCCGCAACTACTCCATCGGGGATGTGGTCGCGCGATTCTCGACGATGCGTGGGTTCAACGTCCTGCATCCCATCGGGTGGGACGCGTTCGGGCTTCCGGCCGAGAACGCGGCGATCAAGTCGGATTCGCATCCGGCCACGTGGACGCGCGCCAATATCGAGACGCAGGCGGCGTCGTTCCGGCGTATGGGATTCAGCTACGACTGGGATCGCACGGTCAAGACGTGTGATGTCGACTACTACCGGTGGGGCCAGTGGACGTTCCTGAAGTTCTGGGAGCGCGGGCTGGTGGAGCGGAAGTCCTCTCCCGTGAACTGGTGCCCGGGCTGCGCAACCGTGCTGGCCAACGAGCAGGTCCTGTCTGACGGCACCTGCTGGCGATGCAAGTCGGTCGTCGAGAAGCGTGAGCTGGAGCAGTGGTTCCTCAAGATCACCGAGTACGCCCAGGAGCTGCTGGACGACCTCGACGACCTGCCGGGCTGGCCGGAGCGAGTCAAGGCGATGCAGGCGAACTGGATCGGGCGGAGCGAGGGCGCCGAGGTGGATTTCACCCTGTGCGACGGGGACGACGAGCCGACCGACCGCACCATCACCGTCTTCACCACGCGGCCGGACACGCTGTTCGGCTGTTCGTTCTTCCTGCTGGCGCCGGAGCATCCGCTTGTGCGCGAGCTCGTCACCGGTACGGAGTTCGAGGCCGACGTCATGGCAGTCGTGGATGCGGCGTCCAAGGAGACATCGGTCCAGCGTTCCATGGGCGACCGCGAGTGGCACGGCGCGCCGACCGGACGGTCGGTCGTCAACCCCGTCAACGGTGAGAAGGTCCCGGTCTGGGTGTCGGATTACGTGCTCATGGACTACGGTACCGGCGCGGTCATGGCCGTCCCCTCGGGCGACCAGCGCGACTTCGACTTCGCACGCGAGCACGGGCTACCGATCCCGCCGGTGGTCGTGGCAGTTGACGACCCCCTGCTCGGCGAGCTGTCCGGGATCGAGGAGACGCTCGTCACGGACGTCGGTTGGGACGCGGCGTACGACGGCCCGGGCGTGATGGTGCAGTCGGGCGAGTTCACCGGCCTGCGGGGCGGGAAGGCATCCGAGGGGATGCGTGCGGTCACCGAGTGGCTGGCCGAGCGCGGCAGCGGACGGTTCTCCATCAACTTCAGGCTGAGGGACTGGCTCATCAGCCGCCAGCGCTACTGGGGCAACCCCATTCCGGCGATCCATTGTCCCGCGTGCGGGCTGGTGCCCGTGCCCGAGGACCAGCTGCCCGTGGTGCTGCCCGAGAGTATCGACGTCACCAAAGGCGAGACCCTGGCCGACCATCCGGAGTTCTACGAGGTCACATGCCCGGTGTGCGGGGGCGCCGCCCGGCGAGAGACCGACACGATGGACACCTTCACATGTTCCTCGTGGTACTACCTGAGGTATTGCGATGCGCGCAACGACTCCGCGATCTGGGACCCGGCCAAGACCGACTACTGGATGCCCGTCGACCAGTACATCGGAGGCATCGAGCACGCCATCCTGCATCTGCTGTACTCGCGGTTCTTCACGAAGGTCTATCGCGACATGGGGCTCGTGTCGTTCGGGGAGCCGTTCACGAACCTGCTCACCCAGGGGATGGTCAAGCTCGACGGGGCGACGATGTCGAAGTCGCGCGGCAACGTCGTGGCGCCGGAGGACATGATCGCCAAGTACGGTGCCGACGCATTGCGGGCGTACATCCTGTTCATGGCGCCGCCCGACAAGGATCTCGACTGGAGCTACGACGGGCTGGACGGGATGTTCCGCTTCCTGGGGCGCGCGTGGCGACTCGTGGCCGAGACGGCCGCGGAGACGAGTCCCGGCGGTCCGGGAGGCCGTCTGGACGAAGCCACTCTGCGCCGCGCGATGCACATGTCGATCCGGAAGTGCACCGACGACATCGAGCGCTTCCAGTTCAACACCGCCATATCGGGCGTGATGGAGCTCGTCAACGCCGCGAACGACTATCGCCGAGCCGTTCCCGCCGCGGACCGCGATGCCGCTCTGGTGCGCGAGACCGCGGAGACCGTCACCCTTCTGCTCGCGCCCATCGCGCCGCACATGGGGGAGGAGTTGTGGCAGGTGGTGCTGGGCATGCCGGGATCGGTGCACCGGCAGTCCTGGCCCGTGCACGATCCGTCCGCCGTCGTGGTGGACGAGGTCGAGCTGGCCGTCCAGATCAACGGCAAGGTGCGCGACCGCCTGATGATGGCGTCCGGCGCGACCGATGAGGAGACGACCGCCGCGGCGCTCGCTCTGCCCAATGTCGTCGCCCATCTGTCGGGGATCACGGTGCGCAAGGTGGTCGTCGTTCCCGGAAGGCTCGTGAGCATCGTCGCCTCGTAGGGATCATCCTTGCGGAGGGCGATGGCGTCGGCGGTAAGGACCGGGTCAGACCGGCGCGCTAGCATCCTGTTCGAACATCGAGAAGACGGACGCCCTCTCCGCCCGCGGTGGAGGGGGTGTCCGTGCGCAACGAGCTGCGGGAGTGGATCGAGGAGCTGGCCTGCCGAGCGGGGCTGGACGGGCTGCCGCGTTCGGTCAGACCGGCGGCGCTGCTGGTGGCATTGAGTGCGCTGGGGGTCGCTCTGTGGTGGTGGGGCGCGCCCGCCCAGAAGGTGACGCCCGCGGCAGCGGGACCGAGGGCCGCCGCCGCGGCGCCGCTGGGGGGCGCCGGCGCGACCCGGCCGTCCGCCCTCGCGACGGTGACCGTCCACGTGGTCGGGGCGGTGATGCGCCCGGCCGTGTACTCCTTACCCGGGGGGTCCCGCGTCGCCCAAGCGGTCGACGCGGCGGGAGGGCTTCTCGGCACCGCGGACCAGAGCGGCATCAACCTCGCCCGGGAGCTGACCGACGGCGAGCAGATAGTAGTGCCCACGGTGGGCCAGGCACCGCCGCCGGGAGGCGTGTCCCCGCCTCGCACTGGATCCGCGTCGGCCGCGGGCGTCACGGGCGCGGCGCCGACCGGACCGGTCGACCTGAACACAGCGACGGCGGAGCAACTGGACGCGCTACCGGGCGTCGGGCCGGTCACGGCGGCCAAGATCGTCAGCGATCGGACTGAGAACGGCCCGTTCCGCACGGCCGACGACCTGATGCGCGTCCCCGGGATCGGCGCGAAGCGATTCGAATCGCTGAAGGACCTCGTGACCGTGCGGTGAGCGGCGGGAGCGGGCCTCAGGTCGCGGTACGAGCGCCGCGGATCGCCGACGGGACGCGCGACGGGCCCGTTCGCCCCTCGATCCCGCCCCTGCTGTGGGCCGTGGCGGCGCTGTGGGGGGCGTCTGCACTTGGATCGGCATTGGCGTGGGCGGTCTACGCCACGGCCGTTCCGCGTGTGTGGCCTTGGGCCTTGGCGGTTGGACTGGCGGCGGCGGGCTTGTGCTTGGGGCGGATGCCGGGGCGCGTCGCGCGCACCGGTGCGACGATCCTGGTCGCCGCCGCCCTCGGCATGTCGTCCGCATGTCTTCATGGGGCGTGGATGCTCGCCCAAGGGCGTGCGGCCGAGGCTGCAGGCCCGCGCGAGTGGACCGGCGTGGTGGTGGCCGACCCCGCGTCGGGGATGTCCGGGCTGAGGGTGACGGTCGCGCTCCGTGGCCCGGGAGCACGAGGTCTGTTCGTGCTGACGTGGCCGGCGGATGTTCCGCCGCCGACATACGGGTGTCGAGTAGGCTTCGCGGCCAGGCTGCGCGGGGCGGACCCGGCAAGCCCATGGTCGCGCGACTCGTTCCTCTCAGGGGTGGCCGGTTCGGGCAAGCCGTGGCGCGTCGAAAGCGGCTCTCCCGAGCCCGGTCTGTTCGGGATGGCCGCGGCGGTCAGACAGCGGGCGCTGGCCATGCTCTCCGCGATAGGAGGGCGCGGATCCGCCGTCGTGGCGTCGGCGGTGTTCGGGCGCAGGGACGAGGCGGACGAGGAAGCGTTCCGCGTCGTCGGGGCCGCGCACCTTCTGACGGCATCCGGTGTCCACCTGATGATCGTGGTGATGCTGGCCGCATGGATGGCCCGCGTGTGCGGCGGTGGGCGGCTCGGTTCCGCGGCGGCGGGCTTGGTGGCCGCGGGCATGTTCTGCCTCTCCAGCGGTCTGCGGACGTCCGTGCTTCGCGCGACGGTCGTGGCGGTGTGTGCGCTCGTGCCGACCCTCCTCGGACGACGTCGCAGCGCCTTGGGTGGAGGCGCCGCCGGCGTCGGGATCCTGCTCCTCGCGGACCCTCCCGCCGCGTTCGACGTGGCCGTGTGGATCGGCGTGGCCGCGTCCGTCGGCGTGTCCCTGTTCGGTACTCTCGCCCAGAAGTGGATAGGGCTACTCCTCCCGCAGCGAGCCAGAGGGTTGGCCAGGGCGGTCTCGACGACCGCGGCGGTTCACGTGGTCATGTCGCCCCTCGCGGCGACGCTGTTCGGTGTCGTCACGCCTCTGGCGCCGCTGTCTGGCGCGATGGTCGCACCGCTCGTGCAGGTCTCCGTCGTGGTGGCGATCGTGGGCGCCGTCGTCGCTGGTCTGTGGGGGGCGGCCGGCCGGGCGATGCTCGGCCTGAGCACGATCCCCGCGGGACTGGCCGCAGACTCGGTCGGTGCGCTGGCGTCGGCCGGTGCGGTCGGAGTGGCTTCGGACACGTGGGGCGCGGTCGCGACCATCGCGTGGGTTATCGTGCTCGTCGTCTTCTGGATCACATGGCCGCGGCCGCGACGCGTGTGGCGGGTCCGAGCGGGCGCGCTCGCGCTTGCCGTCGCCGTGGCAGCCGCGATCATCGTGCCGTGCAACGGACCGCCTGAGCTCGTCGTGCTCGACGTCGGGCAGGGAGACGCGATCCTGGTGCGCGACGGAGGCTCAGCGATGCTCGTGGACTGCGGTCCCAACGCGCTGTCCCTGCGACGCGCGCTCGCGCGGGCGGGCGTGCGCCGTCTCGACTGCGTGGTCCTGACTCACGCGCATGATGACCACACGGGGGGCCTGCGCGGTCTGGCCGGCGTGGCAACCGTCGCGTGGGTGGGTCTTCCGTCAGTGCACGAGCCCTTCCCCGCCCGAACGGTTTCTTCCGCGGAGGTCGTCTCGAGTGGCAAGGATCTCGAGACTCTGCGCGCGGGTATGGGGTGGGCGGTCGGTGGCTGGTCGGTGACGGTCCTGTGGCCCGTTGGCGGCGAGCGCGGGCTCGAGACGAACGACACGAGCGTCGTCTTGCTGGTGTCGCGCCCGGGAGTGCGATGCTTGCTCCTCGGCGATGCGGAATCGCGCGCGCAGGAGGGCGTCTTGCGGCGGTTCTCCGGACGGGTCGATGTGGTCAAGGTCGCCCACCACGGCAGCGAGAACGGCACGCTGCCGGCGGCGACCGCGGCATGGCGCCCTACCGAGGGGCTCATCAGCGTGGGCGCCGGCAACCGGTTCGGGCATCCTTCACGCAAGGCGTTGCGCATTCTAGCCGACGCCGGCGTCCGCGTGCGGCGCACTGACCTGGAGGGGGATCTCACCGCGGACATACCGGTTGGGGGACGCTCCTCGGCGCCCGCCTCGGATGGTCTCCGCGCCGTGGCCTGTGCGACAATCGGGTCGATGCGGGCGCCGCTCGCCCGGGCGCCGATCACCGTGTCCAACATCCCGGAGGATCATGGCCAGCGCGGATCTGTCGGACCTCAAGCCTGTCTATCTGATCTACGGCACCGAGGAGTTGCTGCTGGAGCGCGCGGTCCGCCGGTTGAGGGATCGGTTGGCGAAGGTCGCCGACCTCGATTTCAACATGGAGACGTTCGAGGGGGCCGATGCGAGCGCGGACGCCATCGTGAACGCCGCCAACACGATGCCGTTCATGTCCGATCGCCGCCTGGTGGTGGTCCGGGGGGTCGACCGCATGACCGCGGCGGACCAAGGCGCGTTGGCCGACTACGCCAAGGACCCAGCGCCCTACACGTGTCTGGTCCTGGTCGCCACCAAGGTCAATCGCGGCAGTCGTCTCTACAAAGCCGTCGACGCATTGGGGGGCGCCTCGGAATACCCGGCCCCCAAGCGTGGAGAGTATCCGTCAGAGGTCGTGCGCATGTTCTCCGCACACGGCAAGAAGGCCTCGTCCGCGGCTGCGCGTGCGCTCGTGGAGGCGGTCGGCCAGGATCTGCGTCGCATCGACAGCGAGGTGGACAAGGTCGTCGCCTACGTCGGCGACGCCGGCGACGTCACCGAGAAGGACGTCGCGGCCGTGGTCTCGCAGGGCGCCCCGGTGTCCGTCTTCGCCTACCTGGACGCTTTGGGGGCGCGCGACTGCGGGAGCGCGCTGCGCCTGTTCGGGAGGCTCGCCGATTCGGGGGAGTCGGTGCTCGGGGCGCACGCCATGTCCGTGCGCCACATCAGGGCTCTGGTCGGTGCACGGGCGCTCATGGATCGGCGTGTCCGCACGGATGAGATGGCGCCCCTGCTGGGTGTGCCGCCCTGGCAGGTCCGCAACACCGTGGCGCAGGCGTCGAACTTCACGCCGGCCGAACTGTCCGCCGCTCTGCGCGCGGCGGCGGCGGTCGAGGCGGACGCCAAGTCCGGCGCTGCAGACGCCCGGCTCGCCATGGAGCGGTGGATCGTGCTCACGTGCGGAGCGGGGAAGGGCGCGCGAGAGGCGTCGGGTCGCCGCTGACCGGCCGCGGCGCAGTCGCCTGCAACGAACGAAAGGCCCGGCTGCGTGCCGGGCCTTTCGAGTCGAACGCGTGCCGACGCCGTGAGTGGAGGCTTCCTAGCCTTCCATCTTGGCGACGGCGTTGGCGATGCCGGCCTTGCGGTTCGCTGCCTGGTTCGCATGCACGATGCCCTTGCTCGCGGCCTTGTCCAGCGCGCGGCTTGCGATCGTGAGCTTCTCCTGGGCGGCGACCTTGTCGCCGGCGGCGACAGCTTCGTGAACGTGCTTGATGACCGTCTTGAGGGCGGAACGCACCGCTCGGTTGCGCTCCTGCGCCTTCAGGTTCGTGAGGATGCGCTTCTTCTGGCTCTTGATGTTGGCCAACGTACCGGTCCTTCCAAACAGTGGGTGGTGCCCGTCGCAGCGGGGTGCCGACGAACCCGCCGATAGTAGCACAGCCCTCATGTTCGCCGCCACACGTCCGGAAGCGGCTGTGCGCGGAGGGGTGCCACGGATGATAGACTTGCGAGCCATGACGGACCCCACGCTCATACGGAACTTCTCCATCATCGCGCACATCGACCACGGGAAATCGACCCTGGCCGACCGTGTGCTCGAGCTGACGCACACCATCGAGGACCGCGACATGATGGAGCAGGTGCTCGACTCGATGGACATCGAGCGCGAGCGCGGGATCACCATCAAGGCGCAGGCGGTCCGGGTCCTGTATGAGGCCGATGACGGCAAGACCTACACTCTCAACCTCATCGACACGCCGGGCCACGTCGACTTCACCTATGAGGTGTCACGTTCACTGGCGGCCTGCGAGGGGGTCCTGTTGGTCGTGGACGCCGCTCAGGGCGTCGAGGCCCAGACGGTCGCCAACGCGCTCATGGCCATGAACGCGCATCTCGAGATCATCCCGCTCATCAACAAGATCGACCTGCCGTCCGCCGAGCCCGAGAGGGTGCGCCACGAGATCGAGGAAGCGCTTCAGATCCCCGCGGACGAAGCGGTGTTGACCTCGGCCAAGACGGGCGAGGGGGTTCGCGCCGCGCTCGAATCGGTGGTCCGCCGCGTGCCCGCGCCGGTCGGCGACCCCGCGGCCCCACTGAAGGCGCTCATCTTCGACTCGTTCTTCGACGCGTACCGCGGGGTGGTCGCGCTGATCCGCGTCGTCGACGGGCATGTCGCCGCCGGCATGAAGATCCGCATGATGGCCACTCAGACGGTGACAGATGTCGAGGAGGTCGGGGTCCGCCGCCCCCAGCAGGTCCCGGTCTCGGAGCTCGGCGTGGGCGAGGTCGGCTACCTCATCACGGGCCTCAAGGATCCGTCGCTCGTCAAGGTCGGCGACACGGTCACGGCGGCGAAGCACGGATCGCTGGACCCCCTGCCGGGCTACCGCGACGTGAAGCCGATGGTGTACACGGGCCTGTTCCCGATCGATGGAGACCAGTACCCCGAGCTTCGCGACGCGCTCGACAAGCTCCGCCTGAACGACCCGGCCATCATCTACGAGCCCGAATCGTCCCACGCGCTGGGGTTCGGCTTCCGCTGCGGATTCCTCGGACTCCTGCACATGGAGATCGTCAAGGAGCGCCTCGAGCGCGAGTTCGACCTTGACCTGCTGGCGACCGCGCCGTCTGTCGAGTTCCACGTCTTCAAGACCAACGGCGAGGAGATCGCCATCCATTCGCCGCAGGACATGCCGGACCCGGGGGTCCTGGACCGCGTCGAGGAGCCGTACCTGAAGGTCACGGTCCTCGTGCCGCCCGAATATGTCGGCGCCGTCATGGAGATGAACGACAACCATCGCTCGACCTTCGTGAACATGCAGTATCTGTCGGCCACCACGGTGGACATGCACTACGAGATGCCGCTGTCGGAACTGATCATGGACTACTTCGACCAGCTCAAGAGCCGCACGAAGGGCTACGCGAGCCTCGACTACGAGTACATAGGCTATCGCGAGAGCGATCTGGTCAAGCTGGACGTCCTGCTCGCGGGCAAGCCCGTCGACGCTCTGTCGTTCATCGTCCACAAGGACAAGGCCTACGCGCGCGGCAAGGTGCTCACCGAGAAGCTGCGCAAGATCATCCCGAGGCAGATGTTCGAAGTGGCGATCCAGGCCGCCATCGGCGGGCGCATCATCGCGCGCGAGACGGTCAGCGCCAAGCGCAAGGACGTCATCGCCAAGTGCTACGGTGGCGACATCTCGCGCAAGCGCAAGCTTCTGGAGAAGCAGAAGAAGGGCAAGAAGCGGATGAAGAACCTCGGCAACGTCGAGGTCCCGCAGGAGGCCTTCATGGCGATACTCAAGGTGGACGACTAGGTCTCATGGCGAGCGAAGCCGCCATGAGACCGGCGGTATCCAGCGGACTCGCTACGCTTGCCGCTGATACCGCCGCCGCGGCGCTGCCCGTCTCCCTGTACGTGCACGTGCCCTTCTGCGTCTCGAAGTGCGCCTACTGCGACTTCCACTCGGTGCCGGGCCACGAGTCGTGGAGGCAACCCTTCGTCGACGCGGCCCTGTTCGAGGTGGGTCACTGGTCGCACCACGACCTTCTCGACGACGTGCCGACCGTGTACGTGGGCGGCGGCACTCCCACACTTCTCGGCGACGGCCTGGTGCGTCTCGTGCGCGGACTGCGCGAGACGGCGCGCATCCGTCCGCAGGCGGAGTTCACGGTCGAGACGAACCCCGAGACGACGGACGCCATTCTCGTAGCGGCCCTGATCGACGGGGGAGTGAACCGGTTCTCGCTGGGTGTCCAGAGCTTCGACGACGAAATCCTGCGGATCCTTGGTCGGTGCCATGACGCGGAAGCGGCTTCGGGCGCCGCGCGAACGCTCCGCGACGCGGGCGCCGCATTCTCGATCGATCTGATCTGCGGCGTGCCCGGTCAGAGCTTCGAGTCATGGGACGACACGCTGGAGAAGGCGGTCGCCTCCGGCGCCCGGCATGTCTCGGTGTACCCGCTGACCGTGGAGGACGGCACCCCTCTGGCGGTCGCCGTCGAGTCCGGCTCGATGCCCGCTCTGGACCCGGATGTCGCGGCGGACATGATGCTCGCCGCGGATGTGGCGCTCGCCGCCGCCGGCATGCCGCGCTATGAGGTGGCGAGCTACGCCCAGCCCGGACACGAAGCGCGCCACAACCAGGTGTACTGGAGCGGAGGCGCCTACCTCGGCATCGGTCCCTCCGCCGCCTCGATGCTGCCCCACGACACGTACGTTCGTCTCGCCGACGGCGAGGGATGGCCTCTTCCCGAGCAAGATGGTGGGCAGCCGCCCCTCGCACGCACCCGGTTCTCGCACTCGTCCGATCTACCGGCGTACTTGCGCCGCCCGCTCACCGCTCCGACTGAACTCGAGCACCTGAGCGAGGCCGAAGTGAAGCGGGAGGATGTGATGCTCGGGCTGAGGTTGAGGCGTGGGGTCCTCGCCGCCAGCGTCGAAGCCGCCGGGCTGACGGCCGTGCTCGGCGGGCTCGCGGACAAGGGCCTCGTGAGCCTGTCGGAGCGGGACGGGGACGCCCGGTGGCGAACCACGGAGCAGGGCTGGCTTCTCGGAAACGAGGTCTTTGGTTCGGTCTGGGCCGGGGAGTAGCTTCCGCTCGTGCCGCGTTTACTGGGGGGAACCGCAGCCGCATGCTTTCGGCCGCGCGGCAAAGTGCCTCGCGCGCCCGGTTGGCAGTCCCTATAATCGACTGCCAAGGACGACGTCCCTGTCCCCACGCCCGTCCCGGGCACCTTGTGGGGCATGCGCTCGAGGAGTCTTTCGCCATCATGCTGAACCAGAGGCGTCGAGCGGTCCTTTCCGCGCTCGTGTCGGAGTACGTTGCGAGCGCGCACCCGGTCGCGAGCCGGGCGCTCGTCGAGCGCCACGGCCTGACCGTGAGCACGGCCACCGTGCGCAGCGACCTGGCGGCGCTCGAGGACACGGGCTACGTGTATCAGCCGCACGTGTCCTCGGGCCGCGTACCGACCGACGACGGCTATCGAGCCTACGTGGACGGGCTGGCGGCGCCGTCGGCTGGCGCGGCGACACTCAGGCCAGAAGCCGAGACGATCCGTCGCTTCTACGGTCGGCGCGAGGTCGCTCTGCCAGACCTGCTGAGCGAGACGGCGGCCTTACTCGCGCGGATGACCGCCTACATGTCGGTCATCGTCGCGCCGACCGTGCGCCGTGCGCGCATCAAGCGGGTCAGTCTCATCTCTCTGGGTGCGCGCATAGTGCTCCTCGTGGTCATCACCGACCGCGGCCAGGTGGCGAAGCGCTCGGTCGAGCTCAGCTCCGCCGTGACCGAGCCCGAGCTCGCAGACATCGAGCGATTCCTGGCCGGCGCGCTCGACGCGGTCGTCGCCGAGGAAGCCGAGGCGGTCCACCGGGAGTTGCTCGCGGCCCCCACGGCGTTCCGCGAGATAGCGGCGGTCCTCATCGAGGAGGTCGTCGCCTGCATGATCGAGGCCGAGGACGATCGGCACACGCATGGCGGGGCGGCGGGCTTGCTCGGCCAGCCCGAGTTCGCCGATCCCCGATCGGCTCGTCCCCTGCTCGAGCTGGTCGAGGAGGGCCTCGTGCTCGTGCACGCGCTCGCCGACATGACCGGTTCGGGGGAGACCGTCGTTCGGATCGGCCGTGAGAACACGCTGAGCGGACTATCGAACGCGAGCGTCATCGCGACCAGCTTCGGCCCGTCGGACGCACCCGGGGTCGTCTGCGTGATCGGCCCGACCCGGATGGACTACGGGCGCACTATCGGCGTCACGCGGTGTGTTGCCGATGCCCTGTCCGAATCGCTGTAGGATCCGTCTCACCGGAAGGACCTGATATCACCTTGGCGAGTGCAACCGACTACTACGACGTGCTGGGCGTCGCTCGCGACGCCAGCCCCGACGAGATCAAGAAGGCGTTCCGGTCCCGTGCGCGCGACGTTCATCCGGACACCAGCGACCACGACGACGCCGAGGAGCGCTTCAAGACGCTGAACGAGGCCTACGAGGTCCTGTCCGACCCGGAGAAGCGCTCGTCGTACGACCGTTTCGGCACCGCCGACCCGCGTCAAGTCGGCTACGGTGGGGCCGGCGGCTTCGAGGACCTGTTCACCGGAGGCATGGGCGACGTCTTCTCCGTGTTCTTCGACGGGATGATGGGGGGCAACGCCCGCGCCGTCCGGCGCGAGGGGCGCGACATGTCCGCGCAGGTGGCAGTGAGTCTGCTTGAAGCGGCGGACGGGGTCGTGAAGCAGGTGCGCTACACGCGCACAGCTCCGTGCCAGACGTGCTCGGGGTCCGGTGCGGCTCCCGGCGGCGAGCTCAAGACGTGCCCCCAATGCGGTGGCTCGGGTCAGGTCGCGACCGTGAGACGCACGCTGCTCGGCTCGTTCCAGTCGCTCCATCCATGCGACCGCTGCGGCGCCACCGGCTCGATCGTCGATCCTCCGTGCCCCGCGTGCGCGGGCCAGGGCCGGACCGACCGTACCGAGACGGTCGACGTCACGGTCCCGGCCGGGGTCGCCGACGGGACTGGAATGCGGGTCCCCGGAGTGGGAGAGGCCGGCCTTCGAGGCGCGACCTCCGGGGATCTGATCGTCGGCGTACGGGTCCTGCCTCACGAGTACCTCCACAGGGAAGGTGACGACCTGCACGCGCGCGCCGACATCCCCATGACCGTCGCCGCGCTGGGAGGCGACATGACCGTGCCCGGGTTGCGCGGAGACGTGGCCGTGAGGGTGCATGCCGGTACGCAGAACGGAGCCACGATCGTTGCGAAGGGCGAGGGCATGCCGCGCCGCGGCTCGGGCGTCGGCGACCTGGTCGTGCACGCCAACATCGTGGTCCCGAGGCGGCTCAACAAGGAGCAGAAGCGCCTGCTCGACGAGCTGGCGGAGTCGCTCGGGGACCGTCGCGAGCGCTCGACGCTTCACCGACTGCGGGATTGGCTGGGTGTGTGAATTGACCCTCCACCGCTTCTTCGTGACGACATCTCTGCCCGGCAGCGGGACGCCCTCTTGGCCGCTGCCGTTGCCCGAAGGCGGACCGCACCACCTCACGACCGTCTTGCGGATGTCGCCGGGCGACCGGGTCATGGTGTCGGATCCCACCGGCCGAGAGGCGGAGGCCCTCCTGCGCACCGTCTCGCGGGAGGAGATAACGGCCGACATAGGGACGGTCGCGACGAGGGCGCCGATGCCTCGCGTGGCCCTCGCGCAGGGTCTGGCGCGCCGCGAGCGCATGGAGCTGGTCATCCAGAAGGCGACGGAGTTGGGCGCCTCCGAGATCATGCCGGTCGCGTTCGCGCGATCCATCGTCAGGCTTGCCCAGGAGCGCAGCGAGAAGCGCACGGACCGCTGGCGTCGGATCGCCGAGGAAGCCGCCAAGCAGGCCCAGCGCTGCGACGTGCCAGCGGTTCACGAGACGGCCGATATCGGCGGGCTCGTCGAGTTCGCGGCGGGTTTCGACGTCGTTCTCGTGCCGTGGGAGCAGGCGGTGGGCGCCGCGGAGAAGCTTCCGGGGATCGGTGAGGCGCTGGAGACGGCCCGTGCGGGGGCACTCACCACCGTGCTCGTCGTCGTCGGGCCGGAAGGCGGGCTGGAGCCCGGCGAGGTGTCCGCGCTGCGCCAGGCGGTGGGTGCGATCCCTGTGAGCCTCGGCGACACCATCCTGCGGACGGAGACGGCGGCGGTCGTGGCGCTGAGTCTCGCGGTGTACGAGCTGGGCGGTCTGGGGGGCCGGCCGCGTGGGTGAGGCTCTGGACGTGTCCGCCCCGGCGCGCGTGTCGGTCCGGACCCTCGGCTGCAAGGTCAACCGCGCGGAGAGTGAGTCGCTCGTCGAGGAGCTGGTGAATGAGGGCGCCGTCCTGTGCGACGGCACGGCGGCCGATGTCGTCATCGTGAACACCTGCACCGTGACCGCCGAAGCCGACGCCAAGGCGCGCAAGGCGGTCCGTCAGGCTCTCAAGGCATGCGGCGGCCCCGTGGTCGTCACGGGGTGCCTGGCCGCCATCGACGCCGCCGGTCTCGCGGCCATCGACAGTCGCGTCATCGTTGAGCCGGAAAAAGCTCTCGTAGCTGGCCGCGTGCGAGCGTTTGCGTGCGGCATCGGGGCGGGGGGCCCTGCGCTCAGACAGGCTTCGGCCGGGGAGACCCGGCCGCTGCGCGGCCATCCCAGCCTGCAGGACTCGCTCAGGACCCCCCACCCCGATGCCCCCTACGGAGCCCCGACTCTCCGCACACGCGTCGCGGTCAAGGTCCAGGACGGGTGCGACCACCGCTGTTCCTACTGCATCGTGCCGGATGCTCGCGGTAGCTCTCGCAGCGTTTCCGCCCATGACGTCGTCGCCCATGTCGCCGCGCTGGTGGCGGGGGGAACGGCCGAGGTCGTGCTTACGGGCGTCAACATCGGGCGATACACGGATGGCCCAGCCGCTCCCGACCTCGCTGCGCTGGTCGGTATGGTCGCCGACACCGGGATTGAGCGCATCCGGGTCAGCAGCATAGAGCCGCTCGATCTGACGGATCGGCTGTTGTCTCGGCTCGGCTCGCACCCGGCCGTGTTGCCGCATCTGCACGTTCCCCTGCAGGCGGGGTGCGATAGGACCCTGCTCGCGATGCGGCGCGGCTACGGGACGGAGGCGTTCGCGGGCGCGATCGAGCGCGCGAGGGAGGCTTTGCCTGGACTGTCGGTGACGACCGACGTGATCGTCGGGTTCCCGGGGGAGACCCCGGACGACTTCCAGGAGAGCCTCGCGTTCGTGGAGGCCTGCGGGTTCTCGCGGTTGCACGTGTTCCGCTATTCACCGCGCGTTGGGACCCCGGCTGCTTCGATGCCCGGGACGGTCGATCCCGAAGAGACCGCGTCTCGGGCCCTCGAGATGCGTGGCCTGGGCGAGCGTCTTGCAACCGCGCGGGCGCGCGGGCGCATCGGGGGCACGGCTCGCGTGCTGGTGGAGCGTTGTGGGGACGGCTGCGTCGAGGGCCTGTCCGAGGATTACATCCGCGTGCGAGCGACCGGCGTCGGCAACGATCGCGTGCGGCGAGGCGACGTAGTGACGGTCAGCCTCGTCTCCGAGGAACGAGGATGGCTGCTCGGGCTCGTCTGACGGCTGCTGCGACTCTCGGTGCGAGCTCGGGGGTTGGGCGATCCGTCGTCGTCCTCCCGTCCACGTCGTACCCCGGTGCTAGAATCGAACCCGTACCGGCCACTTGGAGGAACGCACGAACATGCCCACCACCGAGATCCGCCTCGTCGTGCCCGCCCAGCGCGACATGATCGACCTGCTCGGGCTGGGGGATCACCTCCTCAAGCTGGTCGAGGAGCAGTTCGAGGCCGACATCTGCGTCCGGGGGAACGAGATCGTCATCACGGGTGACGGCAGCGAAGCTCAGGCCGTGTCGGCGTTGTTCGCCGAGATGCTCCAGCTCCTGGAGCGCGGCGACACGCTCACCCCCGATTCCATCGATCGCGCGATCGACATGATCAAGCGCGACGAGGGCAGCCCCGCGAGCGTCTTCTCGGATGTCATCATCACGCATCGCGGCAAGACCATCCGGCCCAAGACCGCCGGCCAGAAGCGCTACGTCGACGCCATCCGCACCAACACCATCACGTTCGGGATCGGTCCGGCAGGCACCGGCAAGACCTATCTCGCCATGGCCATGGCCGTCGACGCCCTGAAGCGCAAGGAGGTCGGGCGGATCATCTTGACGCGCCCGGCCGTGGAGGCCGGCGAGCGCCTCGGTTACTTGCCCGGGACGCTGTACGACAAGGTGGACCCGTACCTGCGGCCGCTGTACGACGCACTGTTCGACATGATGGACATCGAGAAGTCCACGTCGCTCACCGAGCGTGGTGTCATCGAGGTGGCGCCGTTGGCGTTCATGCGCGGCCGGACGTTGAACGACTCGTTCGTCGTGCTGGATGAGGCCCAGAACACGAGCCCCGAGCAGATGAAGATGTTCCTCACGCGGCTGGGTTTCGGCTCCAAGGTCGTCGTCACCGGCGACGTGACGCAGGTCGACCTGCCGGGAGCCTCGGGGCTCAAGCAGGTGCGGGAGATCCTTGGCGGGGTCGCCGACCTCGCTTTCGTCGAGCTGGGTGCCCGCGACGTGGTGCGGCACAAGCTGGTCCAGCACATCGTCACGGCCTACCACGAGTGGGAAGAGGCGCGGGCCGCTCGGCCGACGGAATGAAGGGGCCCGCCGACAGGCTGACGCGCTTCATGCCCAACGTCGGCCTCTTCGCGACGAGGGCAGGCAAGCGCGTTGCGCTCGCGATCGGTGCGCTCATGGCGGGCTCCGCGCTGGCCGCCGCAGTGCTGTTCGCGGTCATCGTCGGCGTGTGGGACGTGGAGGGGGGGTTGCGGACCACGACGGTCCACGCGCTCCTGTTCGGGATCCTCGGCGCGTTGGCCACGCTCGCGATCGCCTTCGTGCTCCTGCCGCTGGTGGGGCGGTTCTCCGGGCTGGCGAACGATTTCGCCCTGCTCGAGCTGTCGAACCCAGGCTCGCCGCTGCTTCGGGAACTCATGGCGTCGGCCCCCGGCACGTACTCCCATTCGATCATGACCGGTAGCTTGGCAGAGCGCGCCGCCAGCGAGATCGGGGCGAACGGCCTGTTGGCGCGGGTCGGCGCGTACTACCACGACATCGGCAAGTCCGTGCGTCCCGACTTCTTCGTGGAGAACCAGGCCGGATCGGGGAACCCTCACGACAAGGCGTCGCCGTCGCAGTCGGCCTTCATAATCATCGCCCATGTCCGGGAGGGCGTGGAGATCGCTCGCAAGCACCACCTCCCGCAGGCGGTCATCGACATCATCCGGCAGCACCACGGCACGTCGCTCGTGCGGGTGTTCTACGCGAAGGCCCGCCGAGACGGCGCTGACGTGTCGGAAGACGATTTCCGCTACGAAGGTGAGCTGCCGACGAGCAGGGAATCTGCGCTGGTCATGCTGGCGGACGTGGCCGAGGCCGCGGCGCGAGCGGTGCACGACCCGTCGGACCTTCGTCTGCGTTCGACGGTGCGCAAGGTCGTTGATGCGAGGGTGGCCGACGGACAGCTGCGTGACTCGCAGATGAGCGGATCGGACATCGACCGCACGGTCGAGGCGTACGCGACGATGCTCGCCAGCGTGTACCACGCCCGTGTGGAGTACCCTGAGGACGTCCAGACGAGGAGGCCGCGGGATGCAGGTACGAGTCGCCAGCCATCGCGATCCTGAGCCGCTGGCGCTCGACGCCTTCGAGCGGCTCGGCGAGTTCGTCTTGCGCCTCGAGGAGGTGCCGGACGCGGCCGAGCTGTCGGTGGCCGTCGTCGGGACCGAGGAGATGGCTCACCTCAACGAGCAGTATCGCGGGATCTCGGGTCCGACCGACGTGCTGTCCTTCGGGTGCGACGATCCGTGTGCCGCCGACAGCGACGAGCCCATCACCCTCGGCGACGTCATCATCGCTCCCGAGGTGGCGGAGAAGCAGGCCGCGGAACTCGGGACCACGGTCGAATCCGAACTGAATCTCCTGCTCGTCCACGGCATCCTGCACCTTCTCGGCTACGAGCACGACCGTGACGAGGCCGCGGCCGCCATGCAGGCGCGCGAGCAGCTCCTGCTCGCGGCCTGGGTCGACCAGAGCTGACGGGTCGCTGGCGTGCGCAGTCGCTCCCTGGTGTGGAGCTTGGACTTCGCCATCCAAGGCATCGTCTTCGCCCTGCGCACCCAGAGGAACATGCGCCTGCACGCGCTCGCGGCCGCCATCGTGCTGATCGCGGCGCTGGTCTTCCGTGTGACCGGACTCGAGCTCGTCGCGCTGCTGTTCGCCATCGCTCTCGTGATCGTGACCGAGCTGGCCAACACGGCATTGGAGACGGCTGTCGACCTCGCCGTCGAGAGCTTCGACCCGATGGCCAAGACCGCGAAGGACGTGGCGGCCGGCGCGGTCCTGGTCGCTTCCGTGAACGCCGCGGCGGTGGGATACGTGGTCTTCTTCGCCAGGCTCACGCCGGTGACCCAGCGGCTCCTGTCCGCAGTGCGCGCGTCTCCGCCCACGGTGACCCTCATCGCCGTCACGCTCACGGCGCTCGCCGTGGTCGTGCTCAAGGCGCTCACCCACGAGTCCACGTTCGTGCGGGGAGGGTGGCCGTCGGGGCACACCGCGCTCGCGGTCTCGCTGGCCACCGCGGTCGGCTACGCGACGCAGTCGGCGAAGGCTTTCATCCTCGCCATGTTCATCGCGGCGCTGGTCGGCCAGAGCCGCGTCGAGACCAACGCGCACACCATCCCGCAGACCGTGCTCGGCGCTCTTCTCGGCTTCCTGCTGACCACCGCCGTGTTTCAGGTATTCTTGAGGTGATGACCGCAGTCGATGTTCTGGTCGTAGCCTTCGTCACGGTCCTGGCCGTGGCGGGCTCGGCCTTCACCGCCGCGGCGGACGCCTCAGTCCGCCTGCTGGGTCGCGGGCGGATACGCCGGCTCGCGGAGTCAGGCGCCCGTGGAGCGCGCGCACTGGATGCCTTGGCCGAGCGGCCCGGCCGCGTCTCAGCCGTGCATGCGCTCGTCTCCGGCAACGCGTTCGCCACGGTCAGCGCGGCCGCGATGTGGGCCGCCCTGAGGGCCTGGCCCGCCACGTTCCCGTGGGTTCACGCGGTGGCCGCGACTCTGTTGTCGGCGATAGTCGTGTTCGTGTTCGGTGAGGCTCTGCCCCGCGCGCTCGCGGGGGCCAACCCCGAGGACACGGGTCTGGCCGTGGCCCCCGTGGCCTCCCGCATCGGGCTGGTCGCATTCCCTCTGGCCAAGGTCCTCTCGGCGCCCTGGCGCTGGGTGGTCTCGCTGATCTCGGACGAGCGCGCCCCTGAGGTTCCCTGGGTCGAAGCGGACGAGGCCCGTGCGGTCGAAGATTCGGCTGACGGGCGGGTATCGTCGGAGGAGTTGCGGGACGCCGTGTCAGACCTGGGGGGCAAGATCGTTCGAGAGGTCATGGTGCCCCGAACGGATATCGTCGCTTTGGAGGACACGGCCACCATCGAGGACGCCGTCAGGACCGTCAGGGAGGCGGGGTTCTCGCGGGTCCCGGTGTTCCACGACACGCTGGATGACGTGCGCGGAGTGCTCTACGCCAAGGACCTCCTGCGCTGCGTCGGGGACGCGTCGTGCGGCCGGAGCGTCACGGACCACATGCGCGAGGCGCTGTTCGTCCCGGAGACGAAGCCGGTCGAGGAGCTTCTGCGCGAGATGCGTCACCGCACCCACATCGCGCTCGTTCTAGACGAGTACGGGGGGACGGCCGGTATCGTGACGATCGAGGACCTGGTCGAGGAGATCGTGGGCGAGATATACGACGAGTATGACCACCAGGTCGATCTGATCACGGACATGGGGGAGGGTAGGTACTCCCTTGATGCGCGGCTGCCCATGGACGAGTTCAACGACTTGCTCGGCACGGCGTTCGAGGTCGAGGCGGACACGGCAGGCGGCCTGGTCTCCGAGCTGGCGGGGCACATCCCCGAGGTCGGCGAATCCGTCGAGGTCGAGGGGCTGCGCATAACCGTGGCCGACAGGGAGGGCAATCGCGTCCGGCGGATCGTCATCGAGCCGGCAACGCGGGGAAGCGACGGGGAGGCGACATCGTGACGGAACCGACCAGCGCCGACCTGGCTCTTCTGGCCTTCGCTCGCGAGGCGAAGGACAAGGCGTACGCGCCCTATTCCGACTTCAGGGTCGGGGCGGCGGTCTTCGCCGGAGGGGACATCTATCAGGGCTGCAATGTCGAGAACGCCGCGTACGGGTCGACGATCTGCGCAGAGCGCTCGGCGGCTCTCCACGCGGTCATGCACGGTCAGCGGTGGTTCGACGCGATAGCGATCGTGGGAGACTCGGACGCGCCGACGGTACCCTGCGGAGCGTGTCGCCAGTTCCTGGCGGAGTTCAATCCCGACCTGCGGGTCGTCATGGGGGGCGCCACCGACGCGGTCATGGTGATGACGCTGGGCGAGCTGCTGCCCGAGGCGTTCGTTCGGGGCTATCTCGATCAGGACCACTCATCCGATGAGTGAACCCCGCTCGGCCCGCGGCTCCATGCCGCGTGGTGAGGTGCGAAGCGGGTTCGTGGCCCTCGTCGGACGTCCGAACGCGGGCAAGTCGACGCTCGTCAACGCTCTGGCCGGCGAGAAGGTCGCCATCGTGTCCGACAAGCCGCAGACGACCCGGCACCGCCTGCGCGCGATCGTCGACACCGATGAAGCGCAGGTCGTCTTCGTCGACACGCCCGGCCTGCACAAGCCGATCGACGCACTGGGGGAGCAGCTCAACCGCGCGGCCCTGCGGGCGCTGGCCGACGTCGATGTGGCGTGTCTCGTCATCGACTCCACGAAGTCCGTAGGCGAAGGCGACCGCTGGGTCGCTCGCCACGTCGCCTCGGCCCACGCTCGCAAGGTCCTCGTCCTTACGAAGGCGGACTTGCGACACCCCGCGCCGATCGAGGACCGACTCGCCGCGGCGCGGGGGCTGGCCGACTTCGACGACGAGGTCGTGGTGTCGGCTCTCGAGGGGTTCAACGTCGAGGGCTTCCTCGCAACGGTGACGCGCCTACTGCCGACCGGGCCTCGCTTCTTCCCTCGCGACATGGCCACGGACCAGCCGCTCGAGGTCATGCTGGCCGAGTTCATCCGTGAGAAGGTCCTTCTCCGGACCCGGGACGAGATCCCGCACGCCGTCGGGGTGTCCATCGAGGATGTCCGCCTCGACAAGAAGAAGGGCATGACGACCGTGGTGGCGGCGATCCACGTCGAGCGGGAGTCCCAGAAGGGCATCATCATCGGTGCGGGCGGAGAGGGAATCCGCGCTGTCGGGACGGACTCGCGGGCGGATCTCGAGCGTCTGCTCGGCACGAAGGTCTTCCTCGATCTGCAGGTGAGGGTCAAGAAGGACTGGCGCCGCGACGCCACGCAGATCGAGCGTTTCGGCTACGGAGAGGGGTCGTGATGGTGATGGATAGAGACGCGCTGGCGGCGATGCTGGACCAGACGATGCTCAAGCCCACCATCGGCCGTGTCGCCGCCGCGGCGTGGATGGAGTCGAATCGGGACGAAGGGTTCGCCACGCTGTGCGTGTCGCCGTTCCTGGTTCCGCTGGCGGCCGAATCCCTGGCCGGGCGCCGTACGAGGGTGTGCGCGGTCGTCGGGTTCCCGCTGGGGTACTCGCTGACCGAGACGAAGGTCGCGGAGGCCGCGCGCCTCGTCGAGCTGGGAGCCGCCGAGATCGACATGGTCATGAACGTCGGCGCCCTGCTGGATGATGAGGACGCGGTCGTACTCGACGACATCGCTTCGGTGGCACTGGCCGTGCATGACACGTCCCGGGGACGCGCGTCTTTGAAGGTCATCCTCGAGACGGGATACCTGACCCCCGAGCAGATCACGCGCGCATGCGGGCTGGCCGTGTCAGCGGGCGCCCACTACGTGAAGACGTCGACGGGCTTCGGGCCGCGCGGCGCGAGCGTCGAGGACGTGCGGCTCATGCGCGCCGCGGTCGGTGACGGGGCCGGGATCAAGGCGGCGGGCGGTATCCGCGACCTCGCGACCGCTCTCGCGATGATCGAGGCCGGCGCCACGCGCATCGGCACCTCGTCGGGACGCGAGATACTGGCCGCGCTGACCGGGCCCGCGGGGACTGCGCCGCGGGGGGGCGCCGGCTACTGACGTGCCCGCGTATCCGCTGCGCGCCCTCGTGCTGCGCAAGACGAAGCTCGGCGAGGCCGACTTCATCCTCACGATGATGGCATCCGACGGTCGGCAGGTGCGCGCCGTCGCGAAGGGCGCTCGCAATCCCAGAAGCCGGATCGGAGGCCGCGTCGAGCCCCTTTCCGTGCTGGACCTGCTCCTGCACAGCGGGAGGAACCTCGAGACCATCTCCGAGGCCCAGATGGTCGCGAGCCACGACAGGATCCGTCGGAACCTGGATCGCGTGTCCGCCGCGGGCGCGGTGGCCGACCTGCTCGACAAGATCAGCGTCGAGGGGCAAGGCGAGCCCCAGCTGTTCGAGATGTCGTGCGTCACCCTGGACGTGATGGAGGTCGCGCCGCCCGAGTCCATGAGGCTCCTTCTGGCGGCGTTCCTACTCAAGGCGCTCGCCATGCATGGGTACCGGCCGACTCTCGAGGGGTGCGCCTCATGCGGCCGCGAACCCGAGGGCGACGTGGTGTTCTCACCACGGAGCGGCGGCGTGTTGTGCGCCGGGTGCGCGCCGCAGGACCCGACCGCGCGGCACCTGTCCGCGGACTCACTGGCCGTCATGCGGGCGCTTCTGCGTTCCCGCATGGCGGACGTCCCCGCTCTCGGCGTGCCCGATGACCTGTGCGAGGACGTCCTGCGCCTCGTCGTGGCCTACGTCGGGTGGCACGTGCCCGCCAAACTGAAGGCTCTCGAGCTCTACATGAGGGGGATGTGACCGTGCCGGCCGTCGAGTTCGAGTCGCGGCTGAGCCGTGCGGGCCTGACCCTCGCGCTGGCCGCGGGGACGCTGGCGAACCCGGTGGTGCTGGCGGTCATGTCGGCCGGGCCCGTCCTCCTGCTGGTCGGGGGCGTGTCGGGCGCGCGGGTGCTCATCTCGTACGGGTGGACGTTCCTCGCGGCTCTCCCCGGGATCCCCGTCCTGTCGCTGGCCCTTGCGTTCGGGGGCACCCACCGTCGCTCGGCGCGCGACCTGTTCGTGCCCGTGGCGGTGACCGCCGACGACATCGGGCTGGCCTTCGCGCTCCCGCGCGGGGACACGCGGGCCGACTGGGGGACCTTCATCCGATGGCGTCGCCTGCGTGGTGTGCACCTGCTGTACAACACGGCGCGGACGTTCGTCGCCCTGGGCACGGCCGACCTCGACGCCGACCAGCGCACGGCGCTCGAGGACCTGCTGCGGGCGCACGTGTCTGCGGGCCCGCGACGCTAGAGTGCCCCGGTCGGCCGGCGCGGCCGCTGGTGTACCATAAACCCACCGCATCCGGGCGAAGGACGAGAACAGGCCGATGGCTACCCCGCTGACCTTCCAAGACGTCATCTTGTCGCTGTCCCGATACTGGGCCGACCAGGGCTGCGTCGTGCTCCAGCCGTACGACACCGAGGTAGGGGCGGGCACCTTCCATCCGGCGACCACGCTGAGGGCTCTCGGACCCGACTCGTGGCGCACCGCCTACGTCCAGCCGTCGAGGCGGCCCACGGACGGACGCTATGGCGAGAATCCCAACCGGCTGCAGCACTACTACCAGTTCCAGGTGATCCTGAAGCCTTCTCCGGACGACGTGCTCGACCTGTACTTCGGCAGCCTCCGCGCCATCGGGATCGAGCCCGCACAGCACGACATGCGTCTCGTCGAGGACGACTGGGAGTCGCCGACCCTGGGCGCCTGGGGGTTGGGCTGGGAGGTCTGGCTCAATGGCATGGAGGTCACCCAGTTCACGTACTTCCAGCAGGTCGGGGGTTTCGATTGCCGCCCCGTGCCGGCCGAGATCACCTACGGTCTCGAGCGGCTCACCATGTATATCCAGGGCGTCGACTCGGTCTACGATATCGTGTGGTCGATCGGTCCCGATGGCCAGACGTTCACGTACGGCGACGTGTTCCTGCGCAACGAGCAGCAGTACAGCGCCTACAACTTCGAGATCGCGGACACGTCCATGCTGCGCGGCCTTTTCGACACGTTCGAAGCGGAATGCCGCCGGACGTTGGAGGCGGGAGTCGTTCTTCCCGCCTACGACTACGTCCTCAAGTGCAGCCACGCGTTCAACTTGCTCGACGCCCGTGGGGCCATCGCGGTGACGGAGCGCGTTGCGTTCATAGGGCGCGTACGGGCGCTCGCGAAGGGGTGCGCCGAGGCGTACATGGACATCGTGGCCCCTGCGCAGCCGGTCGCGACGGGGCCCGACGCGGCCGCCTCTCGGTCGGAAGGCGGTGCGCTGTGAATCGACGCCTTCTGGTGTTCGAGATCGGCGTCGAGGAGATCCCCTCCGCCGCCCTCTACGACGCGATCGTGCAGTTGGGAGCGCGTGCGGCCCGTCGCCTTCAGGAGCACCGGCTGCAGTATGAGGAACTCCACGCGTACGGCTCTCCACGCCGGCTGGTCCTTGTGGTGGACGGACTGGCGGAGCTTCAGGACGAGTTGGACTCGCGGGTGAAGGGCCCGTCCGTCAAAGCCGCCTATGGCGACAGCGGCGAGCCCACGCGAGCGGCCGAGGGCTTCGCTCGCGGTCAGGGCGTCGCCGTCACGGACCTCGTGCGCGACGGCGGCAGCGGCGGCGAGTACGTCTACGCGCTCAAGCACGTCGACGCCGCGCCGGCGACCGACGTGCTGCCTCAGCTGCTCGCATCGCTCGCCGCGGACCTGGATTGGCCGAAGTCCCAAAGGTGGGGGAGCGGCGAAGCCCGCTTCATCCGCCCGGTGCGCTGGCTGCTGGCGCTGTTCGGTTCGGACGTCGTCCCGGTCGGCTTCGCCGGGCTCACGGCGGGTCGCTCCACATGGGGGCACAGGTTCCTGTCGCCCGGCCCGTTCTCACTGGCGGCCGCCGCCGACTACGCGGCCGCGGCCGAGCACGGCCATGTCGTGTTCGACCACGAAAAGCGTGCGCGAAGGGTGGACGAAGGCGTCGCGGCTGCCTCCGCGAAGGCGGGTGGCCGCGCGGTGATGCCCGACAAGACACGCGCGGAGGTCATCAACCTTGTGGAATGGCCCAGCGTCGGCGTGGGTCGGTTCGACGCGGACTTCCTGTCCGTTCCACGAGAGGTCCTCGAGACGGCCATGGAGTCTCACCAGCGCTACTTCCCGCTCGAGGACGCGGAAGGCGCTTTGATGAACGCCTTCGTGGTCGTCCACAACGGGGACCCCGACCGCACCGAGGCCGTTGTCGCGGGCCACGAGCGTGTCATCCGCGCCCGTCTGTCGGACGCCGCCTTCTTCTACGCCGAGGACCGCAAGGTCCCGATGGAGGAGTGGGTCGAGCGCCTGAGCACGATCGTCTTCCAAGCGAAGCTGGGCACGCTCGCGCAGAAGGTGCGGCGCGTGGAGGCTCTCACGGGACGCCTCGCGGCCCTGGCGGGGGCGGACGCCGGCGCGGCCGCCCAGGCCATGCGGGCCGCCCATCTGTGCAAGGCGGACCTCGTGAGCCACGCGGTGGTCGAGTTCCCGACGCTGCAGGGAGTCATGGGGCGCTACTACGCGCTCGCAGGCGGCGAGGACGTGGGCGTGGCGCAGGCCATCGTCGAGCACTACCGGCCGAGGTTCGCGGGCGACGAGCTGCCCGCCACGATGGCCGGGATGCTCGTGTCGGCCGCGGACAAGCTCGACACCATCTGCGGCATCTTCGCGATAGGAGCGGCGCCGACCGGCTCCGCGGACCCCTACGCCCTGCGTCGCGGCTCGATCGGCGTGCTGGCGATGGTGCTCGACGGCGGGCTGCGCATCGACCTGGACGAGGCGATCGGCGCTTCGCTGGACGGATACGAAGGCGTCGTGGCCGTCGGCGACAGGCGGGCGACATGCGACGCGGTGTCCGCGTTCCTTCGGGGTCGCTTGGAGGGCATCCTCAAGGACCGCGGCCACGCGTACGACATCGTGTCGGCCGTCCTGGCCACAGCGTTCTCCGATCCGGCCGACGCGCTCGCGCGGTGCGAGGCGCTCACCGTCTTCCGGGGGACCGAGGCTGGAGCCGATCTGCTCGTCGCCTTCAAGCGGGCCGCCAACCTCGCCGACGCTTCCAAGGGTGCCGATCCGGACGCCTCTATCATGGGCGAGGCGGAACGCACGCTGTTCGACGCGATCGAGGCGGCGGAGGGGCGCTCTCGCGTGCTCGTGCTCGAAGAGCACTACGACGACGCGCTGGGCGTGCTTGCCGGCCTGCGCGGGCCGGTGGACTCCTTCTTCGAGGGGGTGCTCGTGATGGATACGGATCCGAAGGTACGGGACAACCGGCTCGCACTGCTCAATCGCGCCGTCGGACTGTTCAGCGGATTCGCGGACCTCTCGATGCTCGAGGGCTGATCGGCGTTGGGCGGAGCGGGCGGCGCTGGGGACGCCGCGAGCAGCGATGGCGTGACGGTCGCGCCCGACCGGCGCCGCTTCGGCATCCGGGCTCCTCGCGCCCGCTGGTTCGCTCTCGCGGCCGCATACGTGGCCGCCCTGTCGATGGCCCTGCACCACCTGTCGTACGGGGTGGATCTTCAGGACGAGGCCTACTACATCGCGTTCGCCTACCGTTTCGCGCGCGGGGACCTGCCCATCGTCGACGACCGCAGCCTGCACCAGTTCGGTAGTCTGCTCATGGTCCTGTCCGTGAAGGCGTTCCTCGCGATCGTCGGATCGACGAGGGGGATCGTGCACTTCGCGCGTCTCGCGTATCTGCTCGTGCTCCTCGTGGCGCTCGCATTCCTCGTGGTCGCGCTACGGCACCTCGTGGGATGGTGGTGGGCGGCTCTGCTCGCGCTGCCTCTGGTGTTCTACGCGCCCATGGGGCTGTCGGGGCTGAGCTACAACTCCGTGAGCGCGCTCGCGCTGCTGTTGTCGTGCGCATGGGGCATGCGCGCGGGGATGCGGGGCAGCGGTCCCGGGCCGGCGCTGGCAGCCGGGGCGCTGGCGGGGGTGTTCGCCGTCGCGTACCCGCCGCTGGCCGTCGCGGCGATCGGTGAGGTGCTCGTCCTCGGCTTCGTCCTGCAGCGCCGCCACGGAGCGCGCCGCGCGTTCCTGCCCGCCGTCGGGCTCGCCATCGTGGTCACGCCGATGCTGGCGTATGCCGGATGGGCCGGCGTCGGTCCGTCGCTGGACGTGCTGCGCATGTCTGAGATGACGGGCGGCGAGGGCGGTGGCCTGGCGAAGCTGGCGATGGTCCTCGCACGTCCGGCGTCCGTGGTGTACTCGTGGCCCGTGCCCCTGGCCTTGGCGCTATCGGCGCTGGGCCTGCGCCGCGTCCGGCCCCGCCTCGCCATCGCCTGCGTCGCGTTGCTCCCTCTGGCCGCCCTCGGCGGGGTGCCGGGGCACGTGATGTGGCGGCCGATGGTGTGGCAGAGCGGCTACGTCGCCTATCTCGGGAGCCTGGCCTTCGTCCTGTACCTGCTCGTGCCGCGCACCGTCCGCACGCGCCTGGTGCTGCTGACCATGGCGGTGCCGGCTATCGTCGCCGGGCTCACGGTCTCGTACGCGAGCTACATCAACATCGGCGTGTCGGGCCAGGGCTTCCTGGCCGCGCTCGTGGCCACCATGCTGCTGGCGACCTGGTTCATCCGCGGCCGCGGGCCGGCGTCCCTTCTGCCGGTCCGAGGCCGCCGCGTCGAGCCCGCCGCATGGCGTGGGTGGGTCGCCGTCGCGATGGTCGGCCTGCTGACCGGGGGGATGGCGTTGCTGCAGTGGCAGGCGGTGTTTCAGGACCACGTTCCCGCCGAGCTGACCGCGCGCGTGAGCGGGGGGCCGTGGGACGGCCTCCTGACCACGCCCGCCCGACGCGACTACGTCGAGACCCTGGTCAGCGATCTCGGGCGCCTCACCGCCCGCAACGACCGGGTCCTCGTGTACACATGGTGTCCGGGCGCGTACCTCGCCGCGCAGGGGCGGGTGGCGAGCCCGCTGATGAGCATCGGCGGCGTCACGGCGCTGCGGCTGGAGCTGGCCAACCGACTCGAGCGTGACCCGCCCGAGATCGTGGTGGAGGACCGCTACTACTGGTGGACGCAGTCCGCGTTCGATCCCCTGGGTACGTATGTGGCCGAGAAGGGATACATCACTCGTGTGGTGAGACCCTGGTACACGGTCTATGAGAAGCGAGGGCCCACGTGAAGCCGAACGAGCGAGCGAACGTGTACATCCTCTCGGATTCCCTTGGAGAGACGGCCGACGCCGTCGCCAAGGCCGCGCTGTCGCAGTTCGACGACGAGGCGTTCCACGTGGTCAGGCTCCCTCGCATCGACTCCCGCGGGCAGCTGCTGGGCGTGGTGCACGGGGCGGCCAACGAGCGCAGCGTGTTCCTGTACACACTGGCCGATCGTCGGCTCAGGGACGCCATGTCCGCCATCTCCCGCGAGCTCGGCGTCCCGGCGATAGACATCCTCGGACCCGTCGTCACGACGATGGAGCAGCTGTCCGGCATGGAGCCCGAGTGGCAGCCGGGGCTCATGCATCGCGTCGACGCCGGATACTTCGACCGGATCGAGGCGCTCGAGTTCGCCGTCAAGCACGACGACGGCCGCGCGGTCGAGGAGCTGTCCGAGGCCGAGATCGTGCTGATCGGGGTCTCCAGGTCGAGCAAGACGCCGATCGCCATGTACCTGGCGTTCCGCGGCTACAAGGTAGCGAACATCCCGCTCGTCCCCGGAGTCCCCGCGCCGCAGGAGCTGTTCGAGATCGACCGTCGACGGGTGTTCGGGCTCACCACCTCGGCCGATCTCCTGGTCGACATCCGAGGTAAGCGTCTGGGCGACATGGGCGCCTACGCGCACGACTACTTCGACCGGGAGCATGTGGAGCGAGAGCTCCACGAATCGCGCGGGGTCATGCGCAAGGTCGGCTGCATCGTGGTCTCGACCGAAGCGCGAGCGGTGGAGGAGACGGCGGCGGAGATCCTGGAGTACTACTCGAACGCCTTCGCGCACGTGAGCCCCGGGGCCGGCGACGCCGAGGGGCGCGCCTCGATCGTGCCGCCCGGGCCGCATGCGCGCACCCGTCGCCACATCCCGCGGCAGGGCGACTGACGTGTGCGGGTCGCGTCGTGTAGGATAGGTCTCACTCGCGCCCCCGCGTGAAGGGGGTGCGCCGCGCGGCATCGACGCAGAAGCTCGTCTGGGGAGTTCCACGTGCGCGAAGGCGCACCGGATCGATAGGGGTGGGGGAGTGGCCGAGGCCAAGCGCGTGTTCGCCTTCGAAGAGGGCGACGCCACGATGAAGTTCGCACTCGGTGGCAAGGGAGCCAACCTTGCCGAGATGACGAAGCTGGGACTTCCCGTCCCCCATGGCTTCACGATCACCTGTCAGGCATGCATGGAGTACTACAACGCCACCCCGCCCGCGTTCCCCGAGGGCCTCGCCGACGAGATCGCACGCTATGTGGCGGATCTCGAGGCCAAGATGGGCAAGCGGCTCGGCGAGCCGTCCGATCCGCTCCTTGTGTCCGTGCGCTCCGGCTCGCCTTTCTCGATGCCCGGGATGATGGACACGGTCCTCAACCTGGGGCTCAACGACGTCTCGGTCCAGGGCCTCATCGCGCAGACGTCGAACTCCCGATTCGCGTGGGACTCGTACCGCCGGTTCATCCAGATGTTCTCGAAGGTCGTCCTCGACGTCAAAGGCCTCGAGTTCGAGAACGCGATCACCGAGATGCGCAACGCTCGGGGCGTGGTCAACGACACCGACCTCTCGTCGTCCGACCTCGAAGAGCTGGTCGGCACGTTCAAGGACATCGTCGCCCGCCATGTCTCGGCCGAGGAATACCCCCAGCTGGCCGGAGACGATGGCCGCGTGGCGTTCCCGCAGGATCCGGCGATCCAGCTGCGGCTGGCCATCGAGGCCGTCTTCCGCAGCTGGATGAACGACCGCGCCGTCCTGTATCGCAAGATGGAGAGGATCGCCGACGATCTGGGCACCGCCGTCAGCGTGCAGTCCATGGTGTTCGGCAACAAAGGCGAGACGAGCGCGACCGGCGTGGCCTTCACCCGCAACCCGGCGGACGGCACCCGGGAGTACTACGGGGACTTCCTCACCAACGCGCAGGGCGAGGACGTCGTGGCGGGCATCCGCAACACGAGCCCGCTGGCCGAGCTGCCGAGCGTGTTCCCGCAGGCCGGCGCGGAGCTGTGGGGCGTCTTCGAGACGCTGGAGACGCACTATCGCGACATGTGCGACATCGAGTTCACCATCGAGCAGGGCAAGCTGTGGATGCTGCAGACGCGCGTCGGCAAGCGCACCGCGCGGGCCGCGCTCAAGATCGCCGTCGACATGGTCGCCGAGGGCATGATCAGCCGCGAGGAGGCGGTCCAGCGCATCGACGCGATGCAGCTCGACCAGCTGCTCCACCCGCAGTTCGACACCAAGGCGACCTACCAGGTGCTGGCGAAGGGCCTCAACGCGAGCCCGGGCGCGGCCGTGGGCGAGATCGTGTTCTCGGCCGATGCGGCGGTCGACGCCGTCGAGGAGGGCCGCAAGGTCATCCTGGTGCGATGGGAGACGACTCCGGACGACCTGCACGGCATGGTCGCCGCGCAGGGCATCCTCACATCGCATGGCGGCAAGACGTCGCATGCGGCCGTCGTGGCCCGCGGGATGGGCAAGCCCTGCGTGTGCGGGGCCGAGGCGCTCAAGATCGACGCGGAGAACAAGATCGTGCGCGTCGGCGACATCGTCCTTCACGAGGGCGACATCGTGTCGCTGGACGGCACCAAGGGCATCGTGGTCCAGGGCGCCGTGGATCTGATCAAGCCCGAGGTCTCCGGCGAGTTCGACACCGTGCTGAAGTGGGCGGACGAGTTCCGCACCATGGGCGTGCGCGCCAACGCCGATACCCCCGATGACGCCATTCTCTCCCGGCAGTTCGGAGCGGAGGGAATCGGCCTCACGCGCACCGAGCACATGTTCCTGGGCGAGCGGAAGATGATCGTGCAGGACATGATCCTCGCCGAGACCATCGAGGGCCGCCAAGCGCCGCTGGCGACGCTGCTGGCCGTGCAGATCGACGACTTCGTCGGCATCCTCGAGGCGATGGACGGCCTGCCCGTCACGATCCGGCTTCTCGACCCGCCTCTTCACGAGTTCCTGGACGACCCCCGCGAGTTGGCCGTCGACATCGCGAGGCTGGAGTGCGGCGGTGCGGACGCCACGTCCCTCGCGCCGAAGCGTCGCCTGCTGGCCCTCATCGACTCCATGCACGAGATGAACCCCATGCTCGGCCTGCGCGGCTGCCGGCTGGGCATCATGTTCCCCGAGATCTACGGGATGCAGGTGCGCGCGATAGCGCTGGCCGCGTGCAGCCTGAAAAAGGCCGGCAAGGACCCGCGTCCCGAGATCATGATCCCGCTGGTGAGCGTGGTCACCGAACTCGAGACCCTGCGCGCGGAGTCTCAAAAGATCGTCGACGAGGTCCAGACCGCCGAGGACTGCGTGTTCAACATCCCGATCGGGACGATGATCGAGCTGCCCCGCGCGGCGATAACCGCGGACGAGATCGGCCGTGTCGCCGACTTCTTCAGCTATGGCACCAACGACCTGACCCAGACGGCGTTCGGGTTCTCCCGCGACGACATCGAGAGCAAGTTCCTTCCTCGCTATCTGGAGCGCAAGATCCTTGCCCGCAACCCGTTCGAGACGGTCGACGCGGGCGTCGCGGAACTCGTGCGCATCGGATGCGAGAAGGGTCGTTCGGTCAATCCGGGCATCAAGCTGGGCGTCTGCGGCGAGCACGGCGGCGACCCCGACTCGGTGAAGATATTCCATCGCATCGGGCTGTCGTACGTGTCGTGCTCACCCTACAGACTGCCGCTGGCGCGCTTGGCCGCGGCGCAGGCCGCGCTGGCGGACAGCACCGGAGCCTCCGACAACAGATGAGGCGCCGGGGAGTCCCGGTCCGCCCGGAGACGCGATTCACCATCGAACCAGGCAGGGGAGCGTGATGGTTGGCAGGACCAAGCTGTACCAGAGAGTGCGCTCGCCCCTCATCGGGGGGCACACGCGCAGGCGCCGACGCGTGTGGCCATGGGTCGTGTCCGTGCTCGTGGTCCTCGCCGCGATCGCGGCGGTGTGGTACTTCTTCCTTCGCTGAAGCGGGGGCATGTGGTCGACGCACTGACACGCACGGACATCGAGCGTCAGGAGCACGAGCTGCTCTCGTCGCGCGCTGCCTTCGCGGATGCCACCCGTGGCCGCGACACGCCGATCGACCTGGACGCGCTGCGGACCGAGTACCAGCGCGACCGGGACCGGATCATCCACTGCAAGACGTTCCGGCGCCTCTCGCACAAGACGCAGGTGTTCATAGCCCCGGAGGGCGATCACTACCGCACTCGCCTGACCCACACCCTCGAGGTTGCGCAGATCGCCCGGAGCGTGGCCAGAGCGCTCCGCCTCAACGAGGACCTGACCGAGGCCATCGCGCTGGCCCACGACCTGGGGCACACGCCGTTCGGCCACACGGGCGAGGACGCCATCACCGAGTGTCTCGAGCGACTGCGGACCCGGTATCCCGACGTCGAGGTGCCGTTTCGCCACAACGTGCAGTCTTTGCGCGTGGTCGAGCATCTCGAGTACGAGGGCCGGGGCCTCAACCTCACCTGGGAGGTCCGCGACGGGATCCGCTATCACAGCGGGGACGACGAGAAGGCGTCGACGCTCGAAGGGCGGGTCGTCGCGATAGCCGACCGCATCGCGTATGTGAACCACGACATCGACGACGCCCTGCGGGCCCATGTGCTGACCGAAGATGACCTGCCCGCCGAGTGCACGACGGCACTCGGCCACCGGCACGCGGAGCGCATCGCGACAATGATCCGCTCGCTGGTCGAGTGCTCGCTCGAAGGCGACGACATCCGGATGGCCCCTGAAGTGCACGAGGCCATGATGTGCCTGCGCGGCTTCCTGTTCGAGAACGTCTATCTGGGCGGGGATGCCAAGAAGGAGGAGCCGAAGGCGCACGCGCTCGTCGTGGCGCTCTTCGACCACTACCTGGACAACCCAGAGGAGCTTCCTGCCGACCAGGCCCCCCTTCGGGAAGTGGACCTGCCTCAGGCGGTCACCGACCATATCGCCGGCATGACCGATCGCTACGCGATACGCACGTTCGAGGAACTGTTCGTCCCCCGGACGTGGCGTCAGGTCTAGGAGCGGCGGGCAGTCGTGGGTGTCCCTGTTGACTCCCTTTGCGCTGCCGTGATACAAAGCGCGCACTGTCGCGTCAGTCGCGCCAGCCTGCAGAAGTGAGGACGTCAAGAAGGGAGTGCGCGCATGAGCGAGGGTCTGATGTTGTCCCTGATCCTGGGGCTGAGCGTGTTCGGACTCGGTGTGGCCTGGTGGCTCGCCCGGTGGGTGCTTCGGCAGGACACCGGCAACGACGCGATGCGCGCGGTCTCTGACGCCATCAAGCAAGGCGCCGAAGCCTTCATGAAGCGCCAGTTCCGCACGATCATCATCCTCGCGGGCGTACTGGCCGTCATCCTGTTCCTCGGGTACGCCTTCCTGAAGCCGCACAGTGCCGCCGACCCGATCAACGACCCGATCGTGCTCGCGATGTGGGTGACGATCTCGTTCGTGTTCGGCGCCACATGTTCGCTCGTCGCCGCCTACGCGGGGATGTGGATCGCCATCCGGGCGAACATCCGCACCGCGGCGGGCACCATCCGCGATACGAACTCCGGCCTGCAGATCGCGCTGCGGGGCGGGGCGGTGGCCGGGTTCATGGTCGTCGCGATGTCGCTGTTGGGCGTCACCGGTCTCTACTACGCGGTGCAGACCTTCAGCGGCATCGATCCGACCAAGATCCCCCTGCTCATAGTGGGCTACGGCTTCGGCGCCTCGTTCGTGGCGCTCTTCTCCCAGCTCGGGGGAGGCATCTACACGAAGGCCGCGGACGTGGGCGCCGACCTTGTCGGCAAGGTCGAGGCGGGCATCCCGGAGGATGACGCGCGCAACCCCGCCGTGATCGCCGACCTCGTGGGCGACAACGTCGGCGACTGCGCCGGCCGCGGCGCGGACCTGTTCGAGTCCACCGCCGCCGAGAACATCGGCGCGATGATCCTGGGGGCCGTCATGGCCGCCAAGGTCCCCGCCGCCGCGTTCGCGGGCGGTGCGGCAGCCAAGTCCGCGTGGGTCGTCGGGGTCATGATGTTCCCCCTCGTGTCGCGGGCGTTCGGCATAGTGGCCTCGTTCGTCGGCATCCTCCTGGTGAAGCACAAGGAGGGTGACAATCCCATGAAGGCGCTCGACCGCGGCTTCTACGCCGCGACGGCGCTCGCGGTCGTCGGCATGGCGATATCGGCCTTCGTACTGCTGCGCTTCGATGCCGCTCCCGGCGCTGCGCGATACGGCAACGCATGGTGGCACTTCCTGGCCTGCGGAGTCATCGGCGTGATCACGGCGTTCGCGTACCTGCGCATCACGCAGTACTACACCGAGCACGAGTACCGTCCGGTGCGATCGATAGCTGACGCTTCGATGACGGGCCCCGCCACCAACATCATCGCGGGCATGGCTGTCGGCTTCGAGTCGACGGCGGCCCCGGTCATCGTGATCTCGGCCGCCATAGTGGGCGCCTACGCGCTCGGGCTGTCGTCGGGGTTCCCGGAGGCGGGCCTGTTCGGGACGGCCGTGGCCACCATGGGCATGCTGTCCACGGCGGCCTACATCCTGGCGATGGACACCTTCGGACCGATCGCGGACAACGCCGGCGGCATCATCGAGATGTCCGGCCAGCCCGACGATGTCCGCCGCAAGGCCGACGTGCTCGATTCCGCCGGCAACACGACGAAGGCGCTCACCAAGGGATATGCCATCGGCTCGGCGGCGCTCGCGGCGTTCCTGCTGTTCTCCGCCTACATGGACGAGGTCCGCAGCTACGGTCAGAACCTTGTCAGTGTCGATCTGGCCAAGCCGGAGGTGTTCGTGGCGGGCCTGCTCGGAGGCATGCTCGTCTTCCTGTTCACGGCGATGACGATCCGCGCGGTGGGCAAGGCTGCCGTCACAGTCATCCAAGACGTGCGCGACCAGTTCCGGGAGAAGCCCGGCATCATGCTGGGCACCGAGATGCCCGACTACGGCCGCACGGTCGACATCGTCACCGCCGCGTCGCTGCGGGAGATGATCGCCCCCGGTCTGCTTGCCACGCTGTTCCCTGTGGCCGTGGGGCTGGTGTTCAAGATGATGGGCATCGGCGCGGAGGCGGTAGCCGCCTTCCTCATGGTCGGCACGATCGTGGGCATCCTCATGGCGCTGTCCCTCAACAACGCCGGCGGTTCATGGGACAACGCGAAGAAGTACATCGAGATGGGTGCGCAGGGCGGCAAGGGGTCGATCTCGCACCACGCCTCCGTCGCCGGCGACACGGTCGGCGATCCGTTCAAAGACACGGCCGGACCATCCCTGCACGTACTCATCAAGCTGCTGGCGACCGTCACGCTGGTTCTTGCTCCGCTCTTCATGAACATCCGGTAGGGCGCGCGGTCACCTCGCGATCCGACACGGCCCAGCACGCAAGGACGCATTGCCGCGATGCAGGCCTTTGGGTAGAGTGTTGCGAAACGTGTACAGGGGTGTACACGAGCTTGAGGTGTGCGCACCACCCGGCGCACCGACAGGGCACCGGAGAGGGACTTCCCGCAAGGGACGGACGAGGGAGAGTGGTGTATGTCGTACGTGTTGGTGGCGATCGCCTGCGCGCTGGTGGGCCTGGGAACAGCCGGCTACTATGCGATGTGGGTGCTCAAGCAGGACGCGGGCACGCCGCTCATGCAGAAGATATCGAAGCACATCCAGGAGGGCGCGCTGGCGTTCCTCACCCGTGAGTACCGCGTTATCGCGATCGTGCTCGTGGCCGTCGCGATCGCGATGGGCGTCTTCCTGTCCGCCAGCGGCGGATGGGTCATGTCGATCGCGTACCTGATCGGCGCCGTGTTCTCGGGCTCGGCCGGCTTCATCGGGCTGACCATCGCCACCCGCGCGAACTCGCGCACCACGCAGGCCGCGACGAAGAGCATGCCCAAAGCGCTCGAGGTCGCGTTCCGCGGCGGCGCCGTCATGGGCCTGACCGTCGCCGGTCTCGGTCTGCTCGGCGTCTCGCTGTGTTTCATCGTGCTCCTGTACGCGACGGGGCTCGTCAAGGACCTCGCGATCGTCGAGGGCGCCGCGTGGAGCATCTTCGGTATGACGCTTCCGGCCTCCACGATCTTCTCCGATGTCATCCCGGGATTTGGTCTCGGCGCGAGCACGATCGCGCTCTTTGCGCGTGTCGGCGGCGGCATCTACACCAAGGCCGCTGACGTCGGCGCCGACCTGGTCGGCAAGGTCGAGGCCGGCATCCCCGAGGACGACCCCCGCAACCCGGCCGTCATCGCGGACAACGTCGGCGACAACGTCGGCGATGTGGCCGGCATGGGCGCCGACCTCTACGAGTCGTACGTCGGCGCGATCGTCGCGCCGCTCGCCCTGGGCGCTCTCTACCTCGGGTTCAAGGGCGCGCTGCTGCCGGTCCTGATCGCCGCCGTCGGCATGGTGTGCTCCGCCATCGCCACGCTGTTCGTCCGCGGCAAGGAGGATGGCCACCCCGGCCGTGCGCTCTCCACCGGCACCTACGGCGCCGCGATCCTGACGTTGATCGCGTGCTACTTCCTCGTCATGTGGCTTCTGCCGGTCGGCACGGCGTTCACGTCCGTTGTCGCGGGCGCGACCGTCAGCCACGCCGTCGTCAACCCGCTCGGCTTCTTCATCGCCATCTTCGTGGGGCTGGCGGCCGGCATGGCCATCGGCCAGGCCTCGGAGATCTACACGTCGGACGCGTACAGCGCCGTCAAGAAGATCGCCGAGGCCGGCAAGACCGGTCCGGCGACCGTCATCCTGTCCGGTCTCGCGACCGGCATGCAGTCCACCGCGGCGTCGATCGTCTTCCTGGTCATCGCGATGGGTGTGAGCTACTACGCGGGCAACTGGGCCATGCCTGACGGCGGCGGCATCTTCGCCGTCGGCCTCTCCGCCATCGGCATGCTGGCCACGACCGGCATCGTCGTCGCCGTGGACGCCTACGGGCCCATCGCCGACAACGCGGGCGGCATCTCCGAGATGAGCCATCAGGGCCCCGAGGTCCGCGCCATCACGGACTCGCTGGACTCGGTGGGCAACACCACCGCCGCCATCGCGAAGGGCTTCGCCATCGCCTCGGCCGCGGTCACCGCGCTCGCGTACTTCCAGCTCTACGCTTCCAAGGTCGGTCTGACCACGATCGACATCTTGGACAACAAGGTCATCATCGGCCTGTTCATCGGTGGCATGTTCCCGTTCCTGTTCTCGTCGATGGCGATCAACGCCGTCGGTCGCGCCGCCCAGGCCAGGATCGAGGAGGTCCGCCGCCAGTTCCGCGAGATCACCGGCCTGCGCGAGGGCGTCGAAGGCGTCGAGGGCGAGTACGGCAAGTGCGTCGACATCGCCACGAGCGCCGCTCTGCGCGAGATGGTGCTTCCGGCATCGCTGACCGTGGCGCTGCCGATCATCATGGGCCTGTGGAGCAAGAGCGCGCTCGGCGGGTTCCTCGCCGGCTCGCTCGTCGTCGGCTTCCTTCTCGCCATCTTCATGGCGAACGCCGGGGGGGCGTGGGACAACGCCAAGAAGTACGTCGAGGGCGGCCAGCTCGGCGGCAAGAACTCCGACACGCACAAGGCCACCGTCGTCGGCGACACTGTCGGCGACCCGTTCAAGGACACCGCCGGTCCTTCGATGAACATCCTCATCAAGGTGATGTCCGTCATCGCCGTCGTGTTCGCCCCGCTCTTCACGCGGGGGTAGGTCCGGCCCCGTTCGCGCGACGAAGGTCCGCGGCGGGCGCGGCAGACTGCACGCATAGGGCACGACCGGGTGCTCCCGGGTCCCCTCTTGGGACTCGGGAGCACCCGCGTCGCGTGGTCGCCGTGGCGCGTCGGCACGGTAACACAGGGACGAGCGCTGACGCGCCGAACAAGGGAAGCGAGGAGGTGGGTCGTGGGCAGGATCTCCGAAGAGGACGTCATGCGGGTGCGCGAGGCGACCGACCTCGTCCAGCTCATCTCGGAGACGGTCCCCCTCCGCCAGAAGGGCCGCCTGTTCTGGGGGCTGTGCCCCTTCCACGGGGAGAAGACGTCGAGCTTCAAGGTCGATCCCGGAACCCAGCTGTGGCACTGCTTCGGCTGCGGCTTGGGAGGTGACGCGTTCGGCTACGTCATGCGCATCGAGAACCTCGAGTTCCCCGAGGCCGCCCGCCAGCTCGCTGAGCGCGCGCACATCGAGATCCGCGAGGAGGCTGGAGGCCTGCCGACCGGTCAGCGCGAGCGCCTCATCTCGGCGTGCGAGGCGACGGCGGACTTCTACCATGCAGCTCTCACGAGCTCCACGGAGGCGGGCGCGCAGACGGCGCGGGACTACCTCAAGGGGCGCGGTTTCGGACTCGACGTGGCCAAGCGCTGGAAGCTGGGATATGCGTCGGGGAAGGGGAGCCCGCTGTCGGGGCATCTGGCGAAGGCCGGCTTCACGCGCGACGAGATCGTGGCCGCGAACCTCGGTCTGCTGGAGGACGGCAGCGGCCGCGGAAGAGCGGGCGAGATCAAGGACCGGTTCTTCAACCGGGTGATGTTCCCCATAGCGGACGTGTCGGGCAAGACCATCGCTTTCGGCGGACGCGTCATCGGCGATGGCCAGCCCAAGTACCTCAACTCTTCGGATACCCCCATCTTTCACAAGTCCTCGAACCTGTACGCCATCAACGTGGCGAAGAACGCGATCGTCCAGAGCGGGACCGCGGTGGTCGTCGAGGGGTACACGGACGTCATCGCGCTGCACGAGGCGGGCATCGGCAATGTGGTGGCCACGCTGGGGACCGCGCTCGGCGCCCGGCACGTGAAACTGCTGGCCAGGTTCGCGAAGCGGATCGTCTACCTGTTCGACGGTGACGAGGCGGGTCTGCGCGCGGCCGATCGCGCCGCGGAGTTCCTCGACCGCTCCTCCACGCCGGAGGCCGGCAGCTCGCGCCTCGACCTCGCGGTGGCGATCATCCCGGGTGGGCAGGATCCCGCCGACTTCGTGGGCAGCGCCGGCCTCGACGCGACCGCGGCGCTCCTAGCCGACGCGGTGCCCCTTCTGCGGTTCGTGATCGACCGTAGATTGGACGCTCACGACCTGACGACGCCCGAGGGGCGCTCGCAAGCCCTGTCGGCGGCCGGGCGCACGCTCGCGAGCGTGCGGGGATCGATCCTCGCACAGGACTACGCCAGCTATGTTGCGGGGCGCCTGCTCACCGACTTCGAGACGGTCATGACGGCGGCCCGCTCGGCGCAGCCCGAGTTCACGGGCGCGGCGCGAGACAGCGACCCGGAGCCCGTCGGGGGGCTCGCGGCGGGGGAGGCGGGCGCGAAGCGGCGGGTGCGGACGCTCGACGCAGGAAGCCGCGCCGAATTCGAGATCCTTCGCGCGATCACGGTGGTGCCTGAGCTGCGCGGAGAGGTACGGGATTTGCTTTCAGAAGAGGACATGATCACGGACTCGGCCGATCGCAGGCTGGCCGAAGCCGTGATCGCTTCCGCGGATGCCGTGGGGAAGGACCTCTACAGGGCGGTCGCCGCGATCGAGCCCGAACTTGCCGAGGAGCTCAGTAACTGGCTGGTCGACGCCCCAGAGCGCGATGCAGTGATCGCCACGTTCCGTGAGACCGTGGACCGTATCAAGGGATTCGCCCTCCGGCGTCAAATACTGCGTATGCAATCGAGGATGCAAGACACCGACCCACTCAAGGATCCGGCTGGTTACGACGAACTGTTCCGCAGGGTGGCGGCGCTGCAGCGTCAGATCGAGACGCTGCGGGCCGGGCAAGAGCCCGACGCGAAGGCATGAGGAGTCACGTGACCGTGAAGGCCAAGCAATCCGACGATCTCAAGAAGCCAGCCGGAACCGCGGTAGCCGTCAAGTCCGCGAAGGCGGATGAGGCCGCGGCGGAGCTCGCCCTTCCTGAGGTTCTCGCCCTGCTCGACTTGGGTAAGGTCAAGGGGCGCCTGACCGAAGACGAGATCTCCACGGCATTGGGCGAGATCGATCTGAGCCCGGAGCAGGTGGGCAACATCTACGGGACGTTCGCGCGTTCCAAGATCGAGGTCATTGACGACGTGGAGCCCGTGACACCCGACGACGCCGACATGATCTTGGAAGGCGACGAGGTGTCGTCCACGATGGCCGCCCGCACCGACATCGACGTCGGGATCCCGGTGGCGGACCCTGTCGGGCTGCCGCCTGCGGATGTCGAGGTCATCGACATCGCGGTCCCGAAGTCCGCGCCGAAGGCCACCAAGAGGAAGTCGAAGCGGCGCAACGACCACCACCACCTCCAGCCGCTCACGGCTGACCCGGTGCGCATGTACCTGAAGGAGATCGGGAAGGTCCCTCTGCTGAACGCGGCGATGGAGGTCAAGCTCGCCAAGGAGATCGAAGCCGGGCTGATCGCGACCGATCTTCTCGAGGACGCCATGTCGCACGCGGTCAAGCTCGACGGTGCGGAACGCCGGCGGCTCGAGCGCATCGAGAGCCTTGGCATGAATGCCAAGCGCGGTCTGGTCGAGGCGAACCTGCGCCTGGTGGTGTCCATCGCGAAGCGGTATGTCGGTCGGGGGATGCTGTTCCTCGACCTGATCCAGGAGGGCAACCTCGGGCTCATCCGCGCGGTGGAGAAGTTCGACTACACCAAGGGATACAAATTCTCGACCTATGCGACGTGGTGGATCAGGCAGGCCATCACCCGCGCGATCGCCGACCAAGCGCGCACCATCCGCATCCCCGTGCACATGGTCGAGACCATCAACAAGCTGATCCGCGTGCAGCGTCAGCTGCTGCAGGAACTCGGCCGGGAGCCGTCGCCGGACGAGATCGGCGGCCAGATGGAGATGACCGCGGAACGAGTCCGCGAGATCCTCAAGATATCCCAGGAGCCCGTCAGCCTCGAGACTCCCATCGGCGAGGAAGAGGACAGTCAACTCGGGGACTTCATCGAGGATTCCAAGGCGATCGTCCCGCCGGACGCGGCCAGCTTCTCCATGCTGCAGACGCAGCTCGGGCGCGTCCTCGACTCGCTGTCGGAGCGGGAACGCAAGGTCATCGAGCTGCGATTCGGCCTGATCGACGGGCATCCGCGCACGCTCGAGGAGGTCGGCCGGGAGTTCGGGGTCACCCGCGAGCGCATCCGGCAGATCGAAAGCAAGACGCTATGCAAGTTGCGACACCCCTCCAGGTCCAGCAAGTTGAAGGACTACCTGGAGTAGCGGCGAGCCGCGCGGCACGATCCTATCCGTTCGAGATGTTTGCGTGGGCCGGGGCGTTGGTACATCACCCAAACGGCCATCACATCAGCGATCACGTGGAGGCACCTGTGTCGAAGGTCAACACCCGGACCCGTCAGCTGTCGTCGGAGTCCAGCGGGCATGCGACTCCGGACCCGGTCCGGATGTATCTGAAGGAGATAGGCAGAGTCCCGCTTCTCAACGCTGCCATGGAAGTGAAGCTGGCCAAGGAGATCGAGGCCGGCGTCGAAGCGACCGCCGCCCTGGCGAGCGCCGAGGAGAGCGGCCAGAAGCTGTCCGCGGCCGAGGATCGCCGCCTGCGGCGCCTGGAGACCGCGGGCCTGGCAGCCAAGCGGCATCTGGTGGCGGCCAACCTCCGTCTGGTCGTATCGATCGCGCGGCGTTACGTGGTGCGCTCGATGCCGTTGCTGGACCTCATCCAGGAGGGCAACCTGGGGCTCATACGCGCGGCTGAGAAGTTCGACCACACCAGAGGTTTCAAGTTCTCCACATACGCGACCTGGTGGATCAGGCAGGCGATCTCCCGGGCCATCGCCGACCAGGCGCGGACCATACGCGTGCCCGTGCACATGGTCGAGACTATGAACAAGGTGGTCCGCGTCCAGCGACGCCTGCTCCAGGAACTCGGTCGAGAGCCGAGTGAAGAGGAGATAGGCGAAGAGCTGGAGATGACGGTCGACAAGGTGCGCGAGGTGCTCAAGATCTCGCAGGAGCCCGTGAGCCTCCAGACGCCGATCGGGGACGAAGGCGACAGCGAGTTGGGCGACCTGTTGCCCGACTCAGATGCCGTCGCGCCCTTGGACGCGGCGACCGTCACCATGATGCAGCTGCAGCTGGGGCGGGTCCTCGACGGTCTGCCCGAGCGTGAGCGACGGGTCATCGAATTGCGCTACGGCCTCATCGACGGACATCCTCGGACGCTCGAGGAAGTCGGCCGCGAGTTCGGAGTGACTCGGGAGCGCATACGCCAGATCGAGGCGAAGACGCTCCTGAAGCTGCGGCACCCGTCCAGGTCCGGCAAGCTGAGGGACTTCCTCGACTAGCCGTTCGTCGCGCAATACTTACCGCTGGTCCCCCGACGAACGATACAACCCCCGGAAGGCGCAGAGATGCGCGCCTGGGGCAGGGGGATGTCATGGGATGCAGAAGGGCCCCGCCATGGCGGGGCCCTTCAATGTCTGTCTGTGGCTCCTCGGGTAGGACTCGAACCTACAACATCCCGGTTAACAGCCGGACGCTCTACCATTGAGCTACCGAGGAGTATGGCCGCCACACGATCGGCGTCGACGCACGGGAACGGATTATAGGCAACGCCCTCGCATGGCGCAAACACCCTTGTTCACCGTTAAGGTATCCCCTGAATTGCAGAAGTCAGTGCAAAGGCTCTTGAGCGTGACCCGCATCGGCCGGTGGATGCGCAAGTTTTCGATCGATGAGTTCCCCCAGCTGATCAACGTGCTGCGCGGCGACATGTCGCTGGTGGGTCCGCGCCCGCCGCTCCCGGGCGAGACGGACGCCTACACGGAGTACCACTGGCGCCGGATGGAGGTTCTGCCTGGCATGACCGGCCTGTGGCAGGTCTCCGGCCGAAGTTCGCTGACCTTCGGCGAGATGGTGCGCCTCGACCTGTTCTACATCGAGAACTGGTCTGTCGGGTTCGACATCGCCCTGCTGTTCCGCACGGTTCCCGCCGTTCTGTTCGCGCGCGGAGCGTACTGAGGACGCGGTCAGGCGCCTCCGGGAGCACCCGTGTGTGACGGTAACCACGTGGTGGCCGCCGGAACCGCCGGAGCGCACCGCATGCGGACGGTGTAGTAGACTCGTGCCTGTGCGCCGGCGGTCCGGCGCGTGAGGCCGGTGATCGCACCGGCCGCGATGATTGCGCTGACCTCGGCGCGATCCCTCCCGGGCCCGTAGCTCAATGGTGGAGCAGGGGACTCATAATCCCTTGGTTGTAGGTTCGAATCCTACCGGGCCCACCATACCGACCACAGCGGAGCCCACGCTCCGGAACCCAGGGATCTGACATCGCCCTATGAGCATCTCACGCATGGAGAAACGAGGGCGCGCGGCCGGCCCGCGCATCTCGCGCCGCACGGAGGCGACCGTGCGCAGGCGCGCGCCGTGGAAGATCCCGCTGGTGGCGTCGGCCATCGTCGCGTCTATCATCGTGATTGCGGCCGTGGTGATTCTCCAGGCTCAGGGCACTCCCCGCGCCTCGAGTCTAGCCACGACCGCCTCGGCGAGCGGACGGGCGCGTTCGATCGTCGCTTCGGACGGTGTCGGGGGGTCGGATATCGGCACCGCCTCGGCAGCGGCGACCGCCTCCGTCGAGGTGGAGGTGCCCGACGTCGTCGGAAAGGCGCTGTCCACGGCGGAGATGCTGCTGCAGGTGGCCGGCTTCAAGACCCTCACTCGGGTCGCGGACCAGCCCACCGGCGTCGCCGCCCCCGACACGGTCCTGTCCCAAGCGCCCCCCGCGGGCACGCGACTCAGGACCGGCGACTCGGTCACCATCCACTACAACCCGAGGGCCGCCGGCCTTCCGCAGGGCGCCCAGCCCGTCGTCGTCATCGACCCGGGCCACCAGGCGCATGCCGACACGACGCTCGAGCCGATCGGCCCGGGCTCGTCCGTGAGGAAGGCGAAGGTCGCGTACGGCGCGACGGGCGTTTTCACGAAGGTCCCCGAGTACCAGCAGGCCCTCGCGATCAGCCTGCGACTGCGCGGGCGCCTGGAGGCCTCGGGCGTCCGAGTGATCATGGTGAGGACCACCGACGACGTGAACATCGCGAACTCGCGGCGGGCGGTCATCGGCAACGAGGCGGGTGCCGCGCTCACGATCAGGGTGCATCTGAACGGCTCGAGCAACCATACGGTCCGTGGGATCTCGACCTTGTTCCCGCACGGCAACGCGTGGGTGGCGCCGATCGAGGCTCAGAGCAAGAGGGCAGCGCAACTGGTCCACGCCGCCGTGTTGAAGGCCACAGGCGCACGAGACGCCAAGGTGGTCGGTCGCGCCGACATGACGGGCTTCAACTGGGCCAAGCGCCCCACGATCATCGTGGAGTGCGGCTTCATGTCGAACGCGGACGACGACAAGCTCGCGAACAAGCCGGCCTACCGAGACAAGCTGGCGGCCGGGATGACAGCGGGGATCATGGAGTACCTGGCGAGCGCGAAGTGACCTTCGCCGCTCCGGTGCGAGCGATGGCTCGTGGTAGCATCGCGGCGGGCGGACTCGGCGAGAGGTGTGGCTGTGAAGATCCTGGTCACTGGCGGCGCGGGCTACATCGGGTCCATCACGACCCGGGCGCTTCTGGACGCGGGCCACGAGGTCATCGTGCTCGACACCTTGGAGAATGGACACGCTGAGGCGGTCGACCCGCGCGCGCGTCTCGAGATCGGGGACGTGGGGGACGCGACGGTGCTGGGCTGGGTGCTGCCGGGCTGCGACGCGGTCATGCACCTCGCCGGCTACATCGAAGTCGCGGAGTCCCAGAACGATCCCGGACGGTACTTCTCGAACAATGCGTGTCGTCCGCTGACACTGCTCTCGGCGATGGTCGAGCATGACGTCCGCGCGCTGGTGTTCTCCTCGACGGCGGCCGTCTACGGGGCGCCGGACTGCGTTCCCATCGTCGAGAGCGCGCCGACCGTCCCGGTCAACGCCTACGGCGCCTCGAAGCTGATGTTCGAACAACAGCTCGACTGGTTCGGTCGCGCGCATGGACTTCATTCGATCCGTTTCCGCTACTTCAACGCCGCCGGCGCATGGCCGGACGGGTCGATCGGCGAGGCTCACGAGCCGGAGACCCATCTCATCCCCCGCGTGCTCAGAAGCATGGCGGACGGGCAGACGCACTTCGAGGTGTACGGCGGTGATTACCACACGCCTGACGGCACGTGCGTCCGGGACTACATCCACGTCGTTGACCTCGCCGAGGCTCACCGGACCGCGCTCGAGCGTCTGGGCGCCGGCCACGACGGCGGCGTGTACAACCTGGGCAATGGTCGGGGCTACAGCAACCTCGAGGTCGTCAGGGCCTGCGCGGACGTCACGGGCCGCCGGATCGAGATCCAGATCGGTCCGAGGCGCGAAGGGGACCCCCCGCAGCTGGTCGCCGGCCACTCGAAGGCCCGGCGCGATCTGGGATTGGCGCCGATGCGGGACGACCTGCGCACGATGATCGAGGATGCGTGGCGCTGGCATTCGGAGCACCCGAGCGGCTACACCTACTGCCGCGTGTAGCGTACGAGGCTACCGCCCCGCTGGGGTTCACGCGCGCGGGCTCGTGCGTATACAATAGCCCTCGCTGCTCCCGGCCAAGGTCGCACCATCGGGCCAGGAGCGCACAGCGGGCCATTAACTCAGCGGGAGAGTGCATCCTTCACACGGATGAAGTCACTGGTTCAAATCCAGTATGGCCCACCAGCAACGATCGAGGCCTCGGCACCGCGCCGGGGCCTCTCTTATTGCCTGGGACCGCCGCGCGCCGTGTGGCTGCCTGCCGAGCGCCTCCTCATTCAGGAGCAAGACGATGCGTCCGAGCGTGTGCGCTCGGGAGAAACAGGCGACCTGCTCGAAGCGCATCGGACGGCGGCTGAACTGCTCGCACGCACGGAGTGGGAGGTCGCGACCATGCTGGGTGAGGCTACGTCAACGCCGGTCAGCGGACCTCTTCTCCTGCGCGGCCGTGCGGCCGCTGCGCGGCGACGCCCCCGCGATGGCCCGTTGTTTGCGTCGTTATCGCACGGCTCGATGGCCTACAGTGAACCACTGTGCGCAATTCCGACCTGGGATCGCCCGCTGATGTTAGTCTGCACGTGACATGTGACTTGTTCCCAAGACGAGCGATGAGGATGTACATGAAGGCCGAAAGCACCACAAGAGGGATACTGCTGGGCCTCGTGTCCGCACTCATGCTCCTGTTCTCCGTGACCTCCGCTTGGGCGATAGCCGCTGACTACCAGTCCCGGGGGATCGTGGCCAAGGGAGTGACTCTGGCGGGGCGCGATCTGGCCGGCATGACCGAGACCCAGGTGCGTGCCACCATCGACCAAGCCGTGTCCACACCCGTCATGCAGCCGGTCACGGTTGCGGGGGACAACAAGTCGTGGGTGCTGGACCCGAAGGGCATCGTCTCGGTCGACGTCGACTCCATGGTTGATGACGCCTACGCCCCCAGCCATGAGGCGACTCTTCTCACGCGGGTGATCAGTCGGGTCGCCGGCAGGCCGTTGCCCGCCGACGTCAGGCCTGAGTACTCCGTGGACACCACGGTGTTGGCCGGATGGGTCAAGCAGACCGCGACGCTGGTCGACCGGAAGCCGGTCGATGCCACGCGGACCCCGACGGCGGATTACCGTATGCAGATCACGCCCGCCGTGTATGGCGCGACCGTCGAGCAGACGAAGGCCGTGGACGTGCTCGCGGGCGTGCTCACCTCGGCCGACGCGATCACCTCCTCGAGCCGGGTCGCATCGATGCCGATCACCTTCATCACGCCGCGAGTCGTCGAGTCGAGCTTCAAGACCGCCATCGTCGTGTCGCTGTCCCAGTGCCGCGTCTACTTGTACAACGGCGCGGAGTTGGTCACGGAGTACCCCTGCGCGCCCGGCCAGCCCGCATGGCCCACGCCCAAGGGCGACTTCAAGATCGCGAAGAAGCAGGCCAACGCCCCCTGGATCAACCCGCACTCCGCGTGGTCGGCGAACATGCCTGACGTCATCCCCGGAGGGCGTGGCAATCCCATGGGGGACCGCAAGATCGGGATCAACTACCCGGGCGTGTTCCTCCATGGCATTCCTCGGAGTGAGTACAGCAGCATCGGAACCCACGCGAGTCACGGATGCATGCGGATGATGCCCAGCGCGATCCATGATCTCTACGGTCGCGTCAACGTCGGGGACCCGGTCTTCATCCGCAGATAGCGCATTCGCCCGGGGCGTGGGGGCTCCGGCATGGCGTACGGAGCGGCGACGGTGCTCGTGCTTCCCGGCCGGGGTTACAACTCGTCCGCAGGGTGCACGCCGACCAGAGAGGGGACGACGATCTCGACTATCAGGCGCGGGTCGTCCCGCAGGTCGAAGCCGTCGGATGCCGGCAGAGTCACGCCATCCGGGTCCAAGACGGGGACGATCGTCGGACGCAACGGGTCGTCGCCAGGGTCGCGGACCACGGCGATGGTGTGGTCCGACAGCCGGACCGTGGTGCCGATGGGGAAGACCCCCAGTGCCTGGGTGAGAAGGCGCGCGAACACGGGGTCGAGCGGCCCGCCGGAGGCCTCACGGAGCAATTGGGCGACCGCTGCGTCCGGCATCAGCGCCGAGCCGTCTTCCTTCCGCGTCAGATCGTCGTATCGATCGGTCACCGCGACGATCCGGCTGTAGGGGTGCGGACGGCCGCCCTCTTGCCGGGTGGGCCAGCCGGTTCCGTCGACGCCCATGTGATGCTCCAGCGCGACGATCATGGCCGCACAGTCCTCGTCGGGCAGTGACCCCAAGGCCGCGGCGCCCAGAGCCGGGTGGTCCAAGCGCACAGCCTCTGTGTCCGCCGGCGCGCCGGTCTCGGTCGCCAGCGCCTCCCCGGTGTCGTGCATGAGAGCCGCCATGCCCAGGGATAGAAGCTCTCGGTCGCCGAGTCCGAGACGATGACCGAGAACCAAGGAGAGCAGCATGACGCGCACGGAATGCGCCGGCAGGCGTTCGCCGTGACTGATCATGGTCGTCAGAGCGAGGAGCGAACCCGGGGACTCCGCGACCCGAGCGACCAGGGACGCGACCGCGCGGCGTGCCTCCCCTCCGTCGACGGGTTCGGTCCCCCCGAGCGCGACGATGGTGTCGCGGAAGCCGGAGAGCGCGCGTCGGTACAGCGCGCGGTCCGCTTCGCGGCGTCTGTCTCGCTCCTCAGCCTTCTGAAGCGAGTCGTCCTCCAGGGCGGAGACCGTGACGGCGCGGACGTCACGCGCCTCAAGTTCAGCAACGGCGTCGAGTTCGGGAGAGGGCAGAAGGATGAGTACCTCGCTGAGCCCGGTTGCGTCGGTCGTGCTGAACCCCATGTGAAACGTGAGGCTCTCCAGCCTTCGGGCCGCCATGGCCTCGGCCAGCGCGCGCGTGGAGGGTCCCGAGTCGGTGATGACATCGCTGTCGACGTACAGGCGCCCTTGGCGCAGGTTGAGCGTCAGCGGCCGCACATCCACCTCGGCGACCACGGCCGCAGCGAGGTCTTGGATCTTCTCGCGGTGCGTGGGGTGCTCCGGCGGATACAGGCGAACGGCCCTGCGCGACGCCGCGAGCGCGTGGGTGATGTCCGCGGCGCCCATCTACTCGGCCCCCCTGTCCGTCATCGACGCGAGTGCACGCTTCGCCAGGTTCCGGATCTCCACGGTCTTGCGCCTCTGGAAGATCGGCGTGTGTTCAGCGACCCGCGTCAAGGCGGCACGGGCGGTGTCGGACGCGGAGCGTGAGAGAGCTGCGATGATCTCGCGGGCCAGCGACAGCTCGGAGTCGCTGGCGATCTCGGCCAGGCGGCTCGCGAGCATCGCGGTCACGTCGTCCCCGCCCGCGCGGCCCAGTGCACTGACGGTGACGAGGCTGACGGTGGGGGAGGCATCGCGCAGCAGGCCCGGGCCGTATGTGGTCCGCCCGCTTCCCCCGGCCGCACAGATCCCCTTTGCGGAAGCGGTGCGCACGCGCTCATCCGAGTGGCCCACCAGCAGGCCCAGCGCCTGCATGCAGCGCGGGCCGCCATCGCGTGCGAACAGCTCCGCCAAGCGGGCCGCATGGCGGGCATCGGCGCTGAGCGCCTTGGGAGCCAGCAGCTCGGGCAGCCTGCGCCCCAGAACCGTCTCAGCGCAGGACATGGCCGAATCGGCGTCCGAGGTCAGAGCGGCATCAGCCAAGTTCCACGCGGCCTTCTCGCCTCCAAGGGAGACGAGCTCGCGCGCGTGAGCGGCGCATGTCTCCTCGTCGTACGGTCCGGCGACCAGGGCCGCCATGGATGCGACTCCGCATGCCTGGTCGACCGCGTGCGCGTGTGTCGCGTCCAGGTCGGGCCACGATCGGGAAGGGCGGATCTGGGCGTCACCCAAAGTCCGAACGATGAGGACGGCCGTGTCCGCGTTGCCCGTCTGGAGGAGGTGGGGGATGGAGCGGGCCAGCGCATCGATCACGCGGCCGTATGCATCCATGTTCGCCGCGGTCGAGAGCAGCCCTGTGACCGTGGCGAGTCCGACCGCGTCGAGAGCCCGGCGCGAGCACAGCTCGTCGCCGACTGCGGCCAAGGGTCCCGCGGGCAGGCGCGAGGACTCAAGGACGGAGCGGTACACAGGACGGCTGTCGACGACCGACGGCTCCGTCGGGGCCGTCCGGCGGATCTCGATCATGTGCTCCAAAAACGCGATCTCGGCGGACTCGGCGTCCGCGGCGTGGAGCGCCTCGAGGGTCTCGTCGACGAGCTCCTGCGAGCGGGCGCCCATCGGGAGGCCGGTCAGCGCGGCAGACATCGCCATCGGATTGGCGCCATGTATTCCACCGCGAATGGCCGCTGTGAGCTCGACTGACGAGAGGTTCGCCAGCATGTCGGCGGCGATGGTTCGCAGCGGCGCCAAGTCCACGGACATCTCGAGGAGCCTGTCCTTTCCGCGGGTGTCCTGCTCGACGAAGGCGACGGCCATCGACCGCGCCAGGATGCCAGGCTCCTTCGCGGCGACGGATATCTCGAGCAGCGCTTCGATCAGAGCCTCGTCATCGTACGTGAGCAGAGAGCGCAGCCACATGGTGAACCGGTCGGAGTCGGCGGCTAGCTCCGCCAGGAAGGAATCGGCTTCATCCTCGGGGATCTCGAGGGTGGCTTCGACACGGGAGATGGCCACCGGCACGACCTTGATCGCGCCGACCCCGGACGCGGCGAGCTGGCCGACCAGGCCGTTCGTCCCCTCCAGCTCATGGGGCTGAAGCTGGACCGCCGTGAGGAAGGCGATGACCTCGGCCGCGAGCGGCGTGGCATCGAATCGCACCTCGGCCGTGCTGTGCGAGGCCAGCGCGTCCGAGACCTCGGGGATGCCGGGGGCCGTCAGGAGGCCATCGATGCCTCGAAGGACGAATCCTTCCGGGACCACGACGAGCCGCAGCGAGGGGCCCGCCTCGATGTATGCCTCGATGGAGTCGCAGACCGCCTGGGCGGCCTGCAGGCGCAGGGGGCTGGAGGCGGGATACAGGCGGATCATCCGCCACGCAGCCCCCATGTTCCTGACGACGGACTCCAGGATCCCAGCCTCGTCCATGTGTGCCTCCGGGCCACATCACACCACGTAGGGGAACGGGCCGCAAGCACACCGGACGCTGGTCTTCCTTTCGTCCGCAACTTGTACGCGACAACCGATGGACATTCGCGTACACTACGCCCACGGGCCAATACGTGGCCCTGAAGTTGGCGGTTTCGACTACCCGCGCAATTTCTAAGCCTGTACCTGAAGAGGGGTGCGGCTGGGTAGTCGGGGCGCTTGTGTTGCCCCCAGGGGGCGGATAGGTAGGTTAGGAATGGCTGAAGGTACCGTTAAGTGGTTCAATCCGGACAAGGGCTATGGCTTCATCTCGCATGACGGTGGGGACGACGTCTTCGTGCACTTCTCGGAGATCCAGGGGGACGGCTTCAAGACCCTCGATGAGGGCCAGGCCGTGGCGTTCGACATCACGACGGGGCAGAACGGCAAGCAGCAGGCGAGCAACGTCCGCAAGCTCTAGTTCTCGAGCTTCGCGACTCATATCGCAGTGCGGAAGGGCGGTCCCGATGGGGCCGCCCTTTCACGTCGCCGCATGTGAACGGCAGTGGCGACCCAGCGCGGTGAGCACCCGCGATGCGCAGGAGTCCGGATTCTGGCAATATGGAGGTGCGCCCTCCTGGGTGGCGCCGAGGGCGAGACCGCCCTCGGGATCGTGGGGGGACGAAAGGGGGGGGCATGGCGAGCTTGTTCGCTGTGGTCACAGAGGTTCTTGAGCCGTACACCGGGAGGATCGTCGCGGACACGTGCGTCCGGGCCAGCGCGATCTCCATGGGCAAGACCGCTGACGAACTGGTTCTTGACGACCTTCCGGCTATCGAGGCCAATATCAGGCGCGTGCTCAGTCCGGTGGCGGGCCGCTCGACCGTGGACGACTTGCTGACAAGGATAGAAAGTGGTGCCCGATGATGGCCTCGGTGAGTCGACGCACCCTGATATACGCGGCGGCCATGGTGGTCGCCATCGGCGGGATCGCCGCCTTCATGACGTTCTGGCCGACCGGCGACAGCGTCTCGACCGCCGTCAGCGACATCGGGGGCATCCTGGTCATCGGGACCGCCGCCATCGCCGCCCTCAGCACTGCACTGAGCTTCGATAGGGGAGAGCCCCTGCGGACCCAGTGGATGCTGATCGCGGGGGGCGTCGGCCTGTTCGCGCTCGGAGACATAGCGTTCGCGTACTACGAGCTCGCCACGAAGTCGGGCGAGGTGCCGTTCCCCGGTCTCCCCGATGTGTTCTACCTGTCGCAGTACGCGCTGTTCGGTGTGGGCCTCATTCTCGCCGCGATGGCGTACCGTGGGCTCGTCAGCCTGCGCAACCCCGTGATCGTCGCGGGCGTGGTGTCCGTGGCGCTGGGGATCGGCCTCTTCGGGGTGTTCATCCAGCCGGTGCTGGCCGACGCGGAGGTCAGCCTCGCGGAGCGCGTCCTCACGATCGCATACCCCGCGGCGGACCTCGTGCTGCTGCTGGGGCCGGCTTTGGCGATAGTGCTCACCATCAGGCACCTGCAGGGCGGCCGGCTCGGATGGCCATGGTGGGCGGTCGCGGCCGGAGTGACGCTCGTCGCCGTGTCCGACGCGGCATTCAACTGGCTGGTCTTCAAGGAGACGTACCAGTCCGGGATGCTCGTCGACTACGGCTGGATGGCCGGGTATGCGCTGGTGGGACTCGGTGCCATGCTGGCGCTCGACGTGAGACGGGTGTTCGACATCACCTGAGCCGGCTGGCGGGAACTCGCCTACGATGTTGTCCGGCAGGGCGTCCACAGGGGCGCCCTGCTACACTCTCACGCATGTCCCTCACCCTGCACGGCATAGAGAAGTCCTTCGGCGACCGCGTCCTGTTCCGGGACGTGTCGCTACATATCGGGGGCAGGGCGCGTGTCGCGCTGGTCGGGCCCAACGGAGCGGGCAAGACGACGCTGATGGAGATCATCGCCCGAGAGCAGGAGCCGGACGCCGGGGTGGTCACCTCGGCCAAGGACGCCGTCATCGGCTACCTGAAGCAGGAGGCCATCGAGATGCGCGGCCGCATGCTGCTGGCCGAAGTGCTTACCGTCGCCTCGGAGATCACGTCGATCGAGCATCGGCTGACCGTGCTGGAAGAGGACATCTCCGACGAAGAAGATCCCGTCGAGCAGGAGCGCCTGCTGAGTGAGTACGGTCGTCTTCGGGACCGCTTCGAGCACCTGGGCGGCTACACCATCGAGGCGGACGCCAAGGCGGTGCTGACGGGGCTCGGCTTCAAGGAACGCGACTTCACGCGCATGACGGACGAGTTCTCCGGTGGCTGGCTGATGCGGATCGCGCTGGCCAAGCTGCTGCTCACGCAACCCGACGTGCTGCTTCTTGACGAGCCGACGAACCACCTGGATCTCGAGGCCGTCACGTGGCTGGAGAACTTCCTGCGCTCCTACGACGGCGCCATCGTGCTCGTCAGCCACGACCGGGCGTTCATGAACGGCCTTGTCGACCACGTGGTCGAGATCGACCGCGGACGCCTGGTGTCGTACGCGGGCGACTACGAGGCCTATCAGGACCAGAAAGCGGACTCGCTGGAGCGCCTGGCCGCCGAGAAGAAGAACCAGGACCGCAAGATCGCGGAGACCGAGCGGTTCATCGAGCGCTTCCGCTACAAGAACACCAAGTCTCGTCAGGTCCAGAGCCGGGTGAAGTCGCTCGCGAAGGTGGAGCGTATCGAGCTGCCGCCGGAAGGCCCGAGGGTCCGGTTCAAGTTCCCCCAGCCACCGCGCACTGGGGATATGGTCATCGCGCTGGAGGGCGTGGCGAAGTCGTACGGCGACCTGCGGGTCTACGATGCGCTCGACTTCTCGCTGTATCGCGGCGACAAGGTGGCGCTCGTCGGCCCCAACGGCGCAGGCAAGTCGACCCTGCTCAAGATGCTCGCCGGAGTGCTTCAGCCCGACGCGGGATCGCGCACCCTGGGCGAGCATGTCTCCGTGGCGTACTTCGCCCAGCACCAGCTCGAGTCGCTCGACGCGAGGAAGACCGTGTTCGCCGAGCTTGACGGTGTGGCGCCGGGTTGGACGCAGTCGCAGGTCAGATCCCTGGCGGGCGCGTTCCTGTTCGTGAGGGACGACGTGGACAAGAAGGTGGTGGTGCTGTCGGGTGGGGAGCGGTCCCGCCTGGCATTGGCCAAGATGCTCGTTCGACCGGCGCCGCTGCTGTGCCTGGACGAGCCGACGAACCACCTGGACATCCGGGCGCGGGACGTGCTGGAGCAGGCGCTGGTGGCCTTCACCGGGTCGATCGCGCTCATCACGCACGACAGGCATCTCATCCGCGCCGTCGCCAACAAGATCGTCGAGGTGGTGGACGGCGCGGTCACGCTCTACGACGGGGACTACGACTACTACCTGTGGAAGAAGAATGCGGCTGCGGGCGCTGCGGGGTCCGGCGCTTCGACCTCGTCCGGGGGTGCCGGGGGCGCCGCTGCTCTCCAGGCTGCGGCGACCGAGGCCACCCCCACGCGGAAGGAGTCGGCGCCGCAGAGTGTTCGCGGCGGCGCCCCCGGCACCCCTCGCAGGAAGCACAGCGGCGCAGGCGGGGCCGCACCGGTGCAGCGTGCGCCCGAGGCGGTGGTGACCGCTCCGGTGAGCGGGCCGAAGACGAAGGAACAGAAGAGGGCTGAGGCTGAGGCGCGGCAGCGGGCGTATCGGGCGGGGCGGACGGAGAAGCTGCGTCTCGGCGTCGTCGATGCCGAACTGTCCGTGGCTCAAGCGAGATACGATGAGCTGGTCGCGGCACTCGGCGACAGCTCGACCTATGCGCGCCCCGAGCTGTTCGATGCGGCCATGGGGGAGTACAGCGAGTTGAAGGCCCGGATCGCCGAGCTGGAGCGCGAATGGCTCGTCCTGACGGAGGCATTGGACGCGCTTGGGGAAGGAATCGACTAGCAGCGCCGGGGGAGTGCCGGGGGAGTGCCGGGACTTTGTAACTGCCGTTTACAAGCGCTTCGGCGTTCGCGTATGATGCGCTCGAGCCGGTGCTCGCGGCTGTAGCCGGGGCGGGGGGTCGCGGTGGGTCCTGTCGGGTCCTTGATGTTCGTGATCGGTGCCGCCGTCGCCGCGGTCGCCTTCGTGGGCGTCGTCTTCGGGGTCAACAAGCTGCTGTCGCCGCGGCTGCCCACCGTGGAGAAGCGCGAACCCTACGAGTGTGGCATGCCGCAGGCCGGCGATCCCCATGTCCCTGTCCGCCTGCGATATGCCACGATCGCGGTCCTGTTCGTGATCTTCGACGCTGAGAGCGTGCTGCTGTTCGCGGTGGCTGCTCGGGTGAGAGGATCGGCGCTGTCCCTCGGCGCGGTCGGTGCGTTCGTCGGGTTCCTCGCGTTCGGACTCGCCTACGCGTGGCGCAAGGGGGCGCTCGAATGGCGCTCGTAGACCGCATCGGTCGCGCCCTCACCGGCGCGCCCCTTCTCCTGACCTCGGTGGATGCGCTCGTCGACTGGTCGCGGGGGCAGTCTCTGTGGGCGATGCCCATGGGCACGGCCTGCTGCGCCATGGAGCTCATCGCCGCGTCGTTCTCGAAGTTCGACTTCGACCGTTTGGGGACGTTCCCGCGGCCCGATCCGCGGCACACGGACGTCATGGTGGTGGCCGGCACCGTCACGCGGAGGATGGCCCCGGCGATCGCGCGACTGTACGAGCAGATGCCCGATCCCAAGTACGTGGTCGCGATGGGCAACTGCGCCGTGTCGGGCGGCATCTTCTTCTACGACACGTATTCGGTGGTGCGCGGTATCGACGAGTTCCTTCCTGTCGACGTGTACATCGCGGGGTGCCCGCCGCGGCCGGAGTCGCTCCAGGACGGGATACTCCAGCTGCGGGAGCTGATCCAGACCCGGTCCATCGCGGCCGGGCATTCTCATCCGCGCGAGATGGTCCTGCCGAGCGCGGGCGATGAGCGAGCCGGCTCCGTGGATGCGCGCGAGCGGCCGTCCGTGCCGCACGTCCCCGTCCGGCCGACCGATCCCGGTGGCGGTCCCGAGTGAACATCGAAGAGCTGAGAGAGCATCTGTGCTCTCGATACCCGCTGTTGTGCCCGCTGTTCTCGAGCGAGTTCGGCGACGGGACGCTGACCGTGGAACCCGACGACCTGCATCGGGCCGCCGGCGACATGAAAGAGCTGGGATTCTCCCGGCTCGATGTGGTGACGGCACTCGACCGGGGCGAGACGTTCGAGCTGGTCTATCGGCTCGAGTCGGCCGAGATCCGCACCGGGCTGTCGCTGCGGTGCTCCGTTCCCCGCGACCAGCCGCGAATCAGTTCGCTGTTCGATCTGTGGCCGGCGGCCGACTGGCAGGAGCGTGAGGTGTACGACCTCTTCGGCATCGAGTTCGAGGGCCACCCGGACCTGAGGCGGATCCTGCTGCCTGATGACTGGGTGGGGCATCTCCTGCGCAAGGACTACGTCGACGATCGCGTCGTGAAGCGTCCGGACTACATCTGACGCGAGAGGCGTGCGCGACGCAGGGTCGCATGTGGCGAAAGGAGGTGGCAGGGGTGGCGGTGGACATCGAGAGCAGGACGCCCGTCGAGGACGCGGAGGGCAGGACGGTCGAGGAGCTGGTCGTCAACATCGGGCCTTCGCACCCCTCCACCCACGGGGTGTGCCGCATCATCGCCCACATCGACGGCGAGATCGTCACCCGCGCGGAGCCGGTGATCGGCTACCTGCACCGCGGCATCGAGAAGATGTGCGAGAACCGCACGTACCTTCAGATCGTGCCTCTGACCGACCGGCTCGACTACGTCGGCTCCATGTACGCGAACTGGGCGTACTGCCGGGCCGTCGAGCGGCTCGCGAGCATCCGTGTCCCCGAGCGCGCCGAGTACATCAGGGTCATCACCTGCGAGCTCCAGCGCATCGCCTCGCACATGATGGCCATCGGCTCGTCGGGGGCCGACACGGGAGCCTTCACCATGTTCGTGTGGGCGTTCGACGTGCGCGAGCGGGTCGTGGAGCTGTTCGAGGAGCTGTGCGGCGCCCGGCTCACCTATAGCTACGTCCGTCCCGGCGGCGTGGCTCGCGATCTGCCCGATGGCTGGACGGACGCATGCCGCGCCGTGGTCGATCGACTTCCTGCCAAGATCGAAGAGATGGACCGGCTCTTCTTCGGAAACACCATCGCGCGCGGACGGCTGAAGGGCGTCGGGGTCTTGTCCGCTGATGACGCGGTCGCCTGGGGGGCATCGGGGCCGACAGCCCGCGGGTCGGGGGTCGACTGGGATCTGAGGAGGGACGACCCCTACTCCGTCTATCCGCGGTTCGACTTCGACATCCCCCTAGGGGACGCGGGAGACGCGTACGACCGAGGCCGGTGCCGTCTGTGGGAGGCGGTCGAGTCCTGCCGGATCATCACTCAGGCGCTCGACCAGATCGAACCGGGGCCCGTGCACGCGGAAGGATTCCCCCGCTTGCTGGCGCCGCGCCAGGGAGACGCCTACGACCGCATCGAGTCGGCGCGCGGCACGCTGGGCGTGTTCGTCGCCTCGGACGGGTCGACACGACCCTACCGGGTGAAGTTCCGCTCGCCCGCGTTTTGCAACCTGGCGCTGATCGGGCGTCTGGCGCCGGGACACACGATATCGGACCTCGTGGTCATCCTCGGCTCGCTCGACCCCGTGTTCGGGGAGGTGGACCGATGAGCGGGGCCGCGGGGCTGGCCTGGGGAGTCGCCGGCGGGCTCGGCGCGGGTAGTGCCATCGCGCTGGCTGCGCTCTTCGGCGTCTGGTGGGAGCGCAAGGTGTCCGCCCGCATCCAGATGCGGTTCGGTCCGCAGCAGGCTGGGCCGTTCGGGCTGCTGCAGACGCTGGCGGACACGGTGAAACTCGTCCTGAAGGAGGACATCCTGCCCTCCAGGGCGGATCCCGGCCCGTTTCTTCGTGCGCCTCTCGTCGTGTTCGTGCCGATCGCGGTGTCTCTGCTGGCCGTTCCGCTGTCCGCGGGATGGGCGCCCCTGGACACGTCGGTCGGCGCCCTGTTCTTCCTGGCGGTGCCGTCCGTATCGGTTCTCGGCGTGCTGGTCGGGGGTTGGGCCTCGGGCAACACGTACGCCACGATCGGGGGGCTGCGGGGGGCCGCGCAGATGGTGTCGTACGAGGTGCCGCGCACACTGTCGGTGCTCAGCATGGTGGTCCTCGCGGGATCGATGCGGCCTGTCGGCATGATGGCCGCATGGCGATGGTGGTGGCTCCCGCTGACCGCCGTGGCGTTCGTCGTCTACATCGTCTCGTCGATAGCCGAGATGAACCGTGGCCCGTTCGACATCCCGGAGGCGGAATCCGAGCTTGTCGCCGGGTACTTCGCCGACTACTCCGGGATCCGGTGGGCCATCTTCATGATGTCGGAATATGGCGCGATCCTGGCCGCCTCGCTGTTCGGCGCCGCTGTGTTCCTCGGCGGCTCGCACGGGGTCCCCGGGGTCGCGGGATTCGCGATCCTTCTGACCGAGGCGATCGCCATCGTCACGCTCGTCATGTGGGTCAAGTGGACGTTCCCGCGATTCCGCTCCGACCAGCTGATGGCGCTCGCGTGGAAGGTGCTCACGCCGATGGCGCTCGTTCAATTGGCCGTCGTGGGGCTGGTGGCGGCATGGCTCTAGCGCGCAGGCGCGTCTCAGCGACCGCGTACTCCGTCACCGACCCCGAGCCGCGGGGAGCGGCGGCCTTCGTCGCGGCGTGGGGTTCCCTGCTGACGGGCCTCGGTCTGACCGCCCGGCGCGCGACGGGCGGCAAGCCCGCCACGGTCCGCTACCCGTACGAGCGCGTCGTTCTGTCGCCGCGTTGGCGGGGGGCACTGCACCTCCGCGGGACGATCGGTCGCGATGAGATCCCCCTGCTCACGGAGTCCTCCGACAGCTACAACGGCGTCATCGATGGACTCTACAGCGCGCGTCGCTTGGCGCCGTGCACGGGTGGCTGTCCCGCGAACGTCGACGCGCGTGGCCAGAACTACCTGATCGCAGACGACCGGAGCGCGGAGGCGTACGAGCTGGTGCGCTCCCGCAACATCCTGCCGGGCGTGCTGGGCCGCATCTGCCATCGCCCCTGCGAGAGCGCGTGCCGGCGCAACTACTACGACGAGCCGATCGCCGTCCGCCCCCTGCACCGCCACGCATACGAGCTCTACCAAGCGGTGCGGGAGGAACGAGTGCACGCGCTCCCGCTCGCGCAGGACAAGCGCGTCGCGATCGTCGGCTCGGGGCCTTCGGGTCTGGCCGCTGCGTTCGACCTCATGACCGCGGGCTACCCCGTGACCATGTACGAGAAGAACGAGAAGCCCGGCGGCGCTCTGTACACCGGGGTGCCGGCGTACCGTCTCCCACGCGAGGTCTTGCACGGCGAGATCGACGACCTGGTGCGGATGGGACTCGATCTGAGGTGCGGCGTCGAGGTCGGTCCGGATGTGGCGATGGAGCACCTCATGGGCAAGTACGACGCCGTTCTGATCGCCGCGGGACTCCAAGTGTCGCGCATCCTCGCCATCCCAGGGGCTGACGCGGCAGGCGTCAGAGGCGCCCTGGAATTCCTCAGGGAGGCCAACCTCCACCACGAGGCCGGTGTGCGCGACAAGCGCGTGCTGGTCGTCGGCGGGGGCAACGTGGCCGTGGACGTGGCGCGATGCGCGCTTCGGCTGGGCGCCACCGCCGTGCGGCTCGCGTCGCTGGAGAACACGGACGAGGTGCCCGCGCATCCATGGGAGGTCGAGGAGGCCCTGGACGAGGGTGTCGTGCTCACATGCTCGGTGGGTCCCGAGGAGGTCGTGGAATCCGGCGGGGTCGTGACAGGCATGCGGATGAGGGAGTGCCTCTCGGTCTTCGATGAGACGGGTCGGTTCTCGCCGAAGTTCGGGGAGAGAGAGACCGAGTTCCCCTGCGACGTCGTCGTGTTCGCGATCGGGCAGGGCGCGCAGTTGGGCGGTCTGGTCGCAGGCGGCGATATCGAGGTGGACGGGCGGGGCAACCTCGTGGTGAACGGCGCGATGTTCACCACGTCTCACGCGGGGGTCTTCGCATGCGGCGAGGTGGTCACGGGCCCCGGGTCCTGCATCGGGTCCATCGCAACGGGGCATGAGGCGGCCACATCGATCCTCCGACACCTGCGCGGCGAGAGCATCGCTGACGGACGGATCGCGCGTCCGGTCCCCGTGTACGAGAGGTACGAGAAGGCGACTCTGGCGGGAGTGGAGACGGCGCGGCGCAGGATCGGGATGCCGATGGCTCCCGCGGACGAACGCATCATCGACTTCCGCCCCGTCGAACTCGGCCTGACGAGTCTCGAGTCGCTTGTGGAGGCGGCGCGCTGCCTGCGGTGCCAGAGCGGCGTGTGCGTGGGCTGCGAGTTCTGCGCCCGTACCTGCCCCGACTACTGCATCCGAGTGGAGCGGACGGACGACCCTGGCGCCCGGTGCGTGACACGCTACGAACTGGACCTGACGAAGTGCTGCTTCTGCGGGCTGTGCGCCGAGCAGTGCCCCACCAACACCCTCGAGCACACAGGCCAGTACGAGCTGTCGTTCTACCACCGCGACCTGGCCGTTTGGGACAAGGGCGAGATGTTGCGGGACGCGGGCGGGACCCGGGCGACCGGGCGGGACGGGATCGAATCGCCCGCGTGTCCCACTCGCCGGAAGGATGGCCGCTCGTGAGCGCGGTGTCGTTCTGGCTGATCGCACTCGTCGCCATCGCAGGCGCGTGGACCGTGCTGGTCGCACGCGAGACCATTCGTCTGATCGCCGGGCTGGGCACGTTCCTGCTCGGGATCGCGGGGCTCTACCTGCGCTTCGCCATGCCACTGCTGGCGGCGTCGCAGGTCTTCCTGTACGTCGGCGGAGTCCTCGCACTGTTCTTGTTCGCGATCATGGCGCTGCGGCGGGACGAGGACAGAGCGGGCCCGGCTGTCCGTTTCTCGGTCGTGCACGCGTCGGTGGCCGCGGGGATCTTCGCGGTGCTCGTCACGGCGTTGCGCGACGTCGGAGCCGCGTCCGTCGATGTGACCGCCGGCCAAGACGCCGTCGACGCCGTCGGCGCCCTGCTGCTCGGCCGGTTCCTTCCGGCGTTCGAGCTGGTCGGAGGTCTCCTGTTCGTTGCCCTCGTGGCAGTTCTTGCCATCTCGGCGGGGGAGGACCGGCGATGAGCGGTATCGTCGTCGCCTGCCTGCTGTTCTCCTTGGGCCTTTACGGCGTGCTGACGCGCCGCGAGATCGTGGCGGTCCTCGCCTCGATCGAGGTCATGCTGGGTGGAGCGACACTGCTGCTGGTCGTCCTCTCGTCGACGTACGGGACGGGGGCCGGGACGGCGGCGGGGGCGAACACGGCGGCGTCGGGGCAGGCAGTGGCGCTCCTTCTGTTGGCGGTGGTCGCCGCCGAGGCGGCCGTCGGGCTCGCCGTGCTCGTATCGCTCGTGCGCCACGGCAAGACCGGTGTCGACGACATCCAGCGGGTGCGCGGATGATGGGCGTCCTGACCGCGAACGCATACCTTGCGGTGCTCGTCCCGCTGCTGGCATCTGCCGCCGTGGGGGTCTTCGGGCGTCGCTCCATGCAGCTGTCGTGCTGGGGGGCGCTGGCGGGGAGCGTCTCGGTCTTGGCCGTCGGCGTCGCGTGTGTGCTCGAACCCGCCGGGCGCCGCTCGGTGTCCCTGGGGTGGCTCGCCTCATCCTCGGGCGAGCTGACGATCGGCTGGCACGCCGACGGGCTCGCCGCGATCATGCTCGTCGTGGTGGGAGTCGTCGCCTCGGCGGTCGTGGTGTTCTCACTGGGCTACATGCGCCGCGACCCGGACCCCGGCCGCTACTTCGCACTCATCGCACTGTTCACGGCGTCGATGAGTGCCCTCGTGCTCGCGGATTCGCTCGTGACCCTGTTCGTGGGATGGGAGCTGGTGGGGGCCTGTTCGTACCTGCTCATCGGCTTCTGGTACGACAAGCCCAGCGCCGCGGACGCCGCTCGCAAGGCGTTCATCGTGACGCGCGTCGGGGACGCCGGCTTCATGCTCGGGCTCGCGGTCCTGTGGGGCGCCACGGGGACGTTGGCGATCCCAGAGGTCCTCGGCCGCGTCGCGGCGCTGCCGGCCTCCACCGCCACCGTTGCCGCGCTGCTGCTCTTCGCCGGCGCGGCGGGGAAGTCCGCCCAGTTCCCGCTCCATGTCTGGCTGCCCGACGCGATGGAGGGCCCGACCCCCGTCTCGGCGCTCATCCACGCCGCGACGATGGTGGCCGCCGGCGTGTTCCTCGTCGCGAGGATGTGGCCGCTGTTCGCGGCCTCGCCCGCGGCGCTGCAAGTCGTACTGGTCATCGGATGCGTGACGGCGCTGGGGGCGGCGACCATCGCCGTGACCCAGACAGACATCAAGAAGGTGCTGGCCTACTCGACGATCAGCCAGCTCGGCTTCATGTTCGCGGCCCTTGGATCAGGCGCATGGGTCGCCGCCGTGTTCCACCTCGTGACACACGCCGCGTTCAAGTCCCTGCTGTTCCTCGCGTCGGGCAGCGTCATCCACGGCTCGGGTACGCAGGATCTGCGTGATATGGGCGGACTGTGGCGCAAGATGCCCCTCACCGCCGGCACGTGGATGGTGGGTGTGCTGGCGCTTGCGGGGATCCCTCCACTGGCCGGCTTCTTCAGCAAGGACGCGGTCATCGGGGCTGTCATGCAGCGCTCCGTGCCCGCGGGTGCCGCGCTGGTGGCCGCCAGCCTGCTCACCGGCCTGTACGCATTCCGCGCCACGCAACTCGCCTTCTTCGGCCGCTGGCGTGGAGACGTCCAGGATGTGGCGGAGTCCCCCGCGGTGATGACGGCCCCGCTGCTGGCCCTTGCGGTGGCGGCCGCGGCGTCCGGCGCGGCCGCCGGACCCGTGAGCAGGCTGCTTGGAGCGGAGGCGGAGCCCCTCTCCATCCCGATCGCAGTCATGTCGGTCGTGGCGGCCCTTATCGGATGCCTGATCGGCTCGGGCGTCTGGGGTCGAGACGCCGGCGTCGAGAACGCTCTTCCGCGTTGGCTCGAGCGATGGTGGATGGCCGCGAGGTCCGGATATGGGATCGACGACCTCTACAGGCGCGTGGTGGTCAGGCCCGTCATCGGAGTTGCGGCCATCTCCTACGTTCTCGTCGAGCGGGTCATCATCGACGGCATCGTCGAGGGGATCGGGCGAGCGACTAGGCGGTTGGGCCACGGGGCGGCGGAACTGCAGAACGGCGATCCGCAGCGATATGCGGCGTGGATCGCCGTCGGGGCCATCGCGGCCGTGGCCGTGACCGTCTGGCTGGGGCGGTGACCGCCGTGACCATACTCCTTGTGCTCGTCGCGGTGCCCCTGGCGGGCGCGGTCGTCGCATGGGTGGGTGAGCGCATGCACGAGGGGTCCGCGCGATGGGTGGCTCTGGCGACGACGACCGTCCAAGGCGCGCTCACTGTGATGGCCATGTCGACCGCCACCGTCGCCGGCCCCGCCGGGAGCGGGGGGAACGGCCTGGTGGCCCTCGACGGCCTCTCCGGTCCGCTGGTCTCGCTCACTGCTCTGCTCGGGATCGTGTGCGTGCTCGCGTCGTGGAGCACGCGACGCGGCCCGGGCGCCTACTTCGGCCTTCTTCTGTGGCTGCAGGCTGCAGTCACCGCCGTGTTCCTGGCGGCGAACATCCTGGCGCTGTACGTGGCGTGGGAAGCGGTGCTCATCCCCATGTGGTTCCTGATCGGCGTGTGGGGCCACGAGGGCAGGCGCCACGCGGCGATGAAGTTCTTCGTGTACACGTTCGCGGGCAGTGCCCTCATGCTGGTCGGGATCCTCGTCGCGCTGCGCAACGGCGCGTCGGCGTCATTGGGCGCGAGCGCCTTTGCCGTCGCCTCGACCGCCCAGCCCGCGGTGTTCTGGCTGTTGCTGGCGGGCCTCGCGGTCAAGATCCCGGTGTGGCCTCTGCACACGTGGCTTCCCGACGCTCACGTGGAGGCGCCCACGGCGGGCTCGATCATGCTCGCGGGCATCCTGCTCAAGATGGGCGGCTACGGGTTCATCCGCGTGGCCTTGCCGCTCGCCCCCGAGGCCGCCACCGCCGCCGGCCCGCTGCTCGCCACGCTCGGCGTCATCGGCATCGTCTACGGGGCCGTGATGGCGCTGGCGCAGACGGACCTCAAGCGTCTGATCGCCTACTCATCGGTCTCGCACATGGGCTTCGTCGTCCTGGCGCTGGCAGTCGGGACGCCGGCGGCTTTGACGGCGGCCGTGCTCGTCATGGTGGCGCACGGTGTCACGTCGGCTCTGCTGTTCCTACTGGCGGGCGCTCTGTACGACAGGACGCGGACGCTCGAGGTGGCCCGCCTGGGCGGCCTGCAACGGACGATCCCCGCATGGGGGACCGCGTTCCTCTTCGGGTGCCTGGCGAGTCTCGGACTGCCCGGTCTCGCGGGGTTCCCCGGCGAGCTGCTGACCTTTCTGGAGGGCTTCGAGGCCTATGGCTGGTGGATGGTGGCCGTGGCGGTCGGTGTCGTGCTGGCCGGCGTCTACAACTTGAGGGCCGTGCGTCGCGTCGCGCACGGGCCCGAGGTCCCTGCGTGGAAGGGTCTGGCGGACCTCGACTGGCGAGAGCGGCTCGCTGTCGGCCTTCTCGCGCTGCCGATTGTCGCCCTCGGCGTGTGGCCCTCGCTCGTGACCAGCGCGGCGTCGCCGGTCGTGGCGGCGCTGGTCGCCCGGATGGGGAGGTGACCGCGGGATGACGTGGACGATCATCGCGCCGACCCTGCTTGCCGCGGCGGGTGCGGTGTGCGCGCTCGCGTTCGACGCGTTCGGAATGCGCAGGTCGGCATCGGGCGCCGCCGTGGCGGGTGCCGTCGCGGCGGGCGCGGTGCCCTTGGCTCTGCTGCCGTCGAGCGTCTCGGTCGCCTGGGTGATCCCGGTGCTCGAGGCGGCGGTAGCTCTCATCACCGCCGTCACCCTCGTGGGCGGGTGGCGACGATCCACCACGTCGTCTTCGGGGCCCATGTCGGCCGCGCTGGGGGGACTGGTGCTTTCGGCCTCGTTGCTGGTGATGATCACTCACGACATGGTGCTTCTGCTCGTGGGCCTCGAGGCGATGGGGCTGGCGGCCTACGGGCTGACGGCGCTCGGGGGCACGGCTGAAGCACGCGAGGCGACCATGAAGTACGTCATCCAGGGAGCGGTGGCCACGGGCCTGCTGATCATCGGGGTCTCGGTGCTGTTCGTCGCGTCGGGCGGAAGCGGGGGCTACGCTCAGGTCGTCACCGCGACGGGAGCGTCACCGTTCCCGCGATCGGCGATCGCTCTGGCATGGGCGCTCCTGGCCTGCGTCCTGGCGTTCAAGTGCGGCGCGTTCCCGTTCCACTGGTGGGCGCCCGACGTCTACGAGCATTCGTCGCCGCCCGCCGCCGCGCTTCTGGCGTCCGTTCCCAAGATCGCCGTCGTCGTCGCCACCGCGCAACTGTTCGTGCAGCGTGGGCTCTCGAGCACGATGCTCACCTTCGCGACCCCGGTGGCGCTGATCGCCGCGCTGGCGGCGGGGTCGATCGTCTTTGGGAATCTGGCCGCGCTTCGACAGCGCTCGATGCGCCGGATGCTCGCGTACTCGGGCATCGCGCAGGTGGGTTACGCCCTGGTGGGGGTCGTGTCGCGTGCCCCGGTCGCGGCCATGCTGTGCATCACGCTGTACGGCCTGGCCGCAGCCGGCGCATTCCTCTCGGTCGAGGCCGTCGGGGATGGCGACCCGTCGTGGGACGGCCGCATCGACACGCTTGCGGGGTTGGGGTCGCGTCGCCCACGCCTGGCGGCCGCGATCGCGGCTCTGATGCTGTCCATGACGGGCATCCCGCTGCTGGCCGGCTTCGTCGGCAAGCTGGCTGTGTTCTCGGCCGCGGTCGACACGGGCTGGACGTGGCTCGCGGTGCTGGGTGTCGTCGGGTCGGTCGTCTCGTTCGGCTACTACGGCCGAGTCCTTGGGGCCGCGTACCTCACCGGGGACGGGATCGCTGGGTCCAAGGTGCGATCGGGTGCTGCCGAGGCGGCGACGCTGCTCACGGCCATAGCCGTCGTGATCGCGGGGATGGCGCCCCTCTTCGTCGGGGGGCTGGCGGCACTGTCGCTGTTCGCCCGGTGACGGCTGTGCGCGCGCTGTTCCGACGGACGCGGGAGAGTATTGCGGTCGATCCGCCGGATTGGGTACTATGCACTCGGGAGCGTTGCTACGGCAACACCCTTACCCCTGAGCCTCAAGGTGCCGGCCTTGGGGCTCGCCTATTGGTGGGGCCCTTCCGGCAGTCTCTGATGGGTCAAGTCCGGTGCGAGCGGTGCCGATACACAGCCCATGATCATCTCCGAACAGCAGGTCCGGCTCGCGCTGGAATACCTGCATACACAGCCCAGAACGAGCAATGGCGCGGGTCAGAGGTTCACTTCTGCCGAAGGGATCTCGGACGAGTTCGTCGCTCGGGTTCGGCGGCAGCTCGAGGACTCGCCGGCGACGCGTGACGATCGCGTTGCAACGGGGCGCGCGTTGCTCGAGAGCGCGGGGGTCACGGGGGACGAGGTCGCCGCCAAGATGATCGGACGGATCATCTCGGACTCCATCCGCTGACAGGGGCTTCTCGCGCGCACGCGGGCAGGTCAGTCGCCAGAGGCGGGGCCGGCGGGGTCGTTTCCCCTGTCGAGTCCGTTCGAGGATAATGGCCCCGTCGATCACCGCGCCACGCGAAGGAACACGATGCCTTCTCCCAAGTCCTCGTCACCGGCACGGTGGATCATCACGCTGCTGGCGGACCTGATCGCGGTAGCCGTGGTCGTGGCCCTGGCGCATCTCGTCACGTTGTACTTCGGATCGTGGTCCGCCTCAGAATGGGGCCGGGGCCTTCTCGCGCTGAGCAAGTTCGCCATCATCCCATTCGGCATCGCCTCCGTGCGAACGCCGTATGGAGGTGTGTTCCTCTTCGACGCCGCCGCGACCGTCGCGCTTCTGCTGTGCGGGGAGTGGGCGCTCGGGCTCGCCAGAAGGAGCGCGTAGCTCATGGGGTACATGCGGAGGCGGCTGGGGGAGCTCCTCGTCGGTGCCGGCGCCATCAGCCGCGATCAACTCGACCAGGCCCTCGGTCTCCAGCTCAGGAACGGCGGACGGCTCGGGACCATCTTGGTGGAGCAGCGCATGCTGAGCGAGGAGCGGCTGGCCGACGTGCTGGCACAGCAGAAGGGGCTCGAGCGCGTGGATCTGGCGACGTGCCCGATCGATCGCGACGTCGTCGCACTTCTCCCGGAGCGAGTGGCCCGGCGCAGGCTCATCATCCCGATCGGTCGCGAGGACGGGGCCGTCGTGGTGGCCATGGCGGACCCCCTGGACCTCGGGGCGATCGACGAGATCGAGCTACGCTCGGGACTCAAGGCACGCGTCGTTGTGTCCACCGAGCGCGATCTCCGCAGCGCCATCGAGAAGTACATGTCCTCGAACGGCGCCATCCAAGACGCGCTCGAGGCCGTCTCCGGGCCGGGGTCCGAGGAGCCGGCACGGGACGCCGGTCACGCGATCGCGGCCGGGCCGGACGCGCCCATGGTCCGGCTCGTGAACCAGCTGATCCGCGACGCGATATCGGGCCGCGCAAGCGACATCCACATCGAGCCCGGCGCGACCGAGGTGGTCGTGCGATTCCGGGTCGACGGCGTGCTCCACGAGGCGACCCGCCTGCCGCGAAGCGCGAGCGCCGAGATCGCATCGCGCATCAAGATCATGGCGGACATGAACATCACCGAGCGCCGCCGCCCCCAGGAGGGCTGCATCCGCACGGTGGTGGACGGGCGCGGGGTCGACTTCCGCGTGACCTCTCTGCCCGCGGTGCACGGCGAGTCCATCGTGATCCGGGTGCTCAACCAGGGGCTGACCCCCCTGGAGTTGGAGAACCTGGGCTTGCGCGAGGACCATCTGGTGCAGGTACGGTCCCTGCTCGCGCGGCCCTACGGCGCGATCCTGTTCGCCGGACCGACCGGCTCGGGCAAGTCCATGACGCAGTATGCGGCCCTCAGGATCCTGAACGAGACGAGCCGCAAGCTCATCACGGTCGAGGACCCGATCCAGTACCAGTTGGCCGGGGTCACCCAGATCAGCGTGAACCCGAAGCTGGGACTCAGCATGGCCTCGGGCCTGCGACATGCCATGCGATCCGACCCCGACGTCGTGATGGTGAGCGAGCTGCGCGATCCCGAGACGGCGGAGATCGCGATGCACGGAGCGCTGACCGGGCATCTCGTTCTCTCGTCCATCCACACCAGCGATGCGCCATCGGCGCTGAGCCGCCTCGCGGATATGAAGGTGGCGCCGTTCGTGACGTCGTCCGCCGTGCTTGCGGTCATCGGTCAGCGGATCGTGCGCAGGCTGTGCCCCGAGTGCCGGCAGGTCGTGGACGTGCCCTCGGAGGCGTGGGTCGGGCTGGGTGTGGATCCCGAGGAGGCGGCGCGGACCACCGTATACGGCCCGGGCGGGTGCGAGTCGTGTTTGAACACCGGCTATCGCGGACGAGTGGGGCTGTTCGAGGTGATGGTCATGGACGACGACCTGCGCAAGGCGTTCCTGCGTGAGGCGCCGGCCGATCAGCTGCGGGCTCTTGCGGTCGAACACGGCATGCGTACGCTGCGGCAGGATGCCATGGAGAAGGTCGCGAGCGGACTCACCAGCATCGAAGAAGTCGTTCGGGTAGTCATCTGACCATTCGATGCGCCCGCCGCGGCGTCGCTGTGGCGCCGCTGACGGGAGGACTCTTGATGGACGGTTCCCGCGCTCCCCGGGCGGTCGTTCTCGTGCTCGACAGTGTCGGGTGCGGCGAGTTGCCTGATGCCGCCGAGTACGGTGACGTCGGTTCCAACACACTGGGGAACACGGCGCGGGCCGCCGGTGGACTTCGCATGCCGAACCTCGGGTCGATGGGGCTCGGACACGTGACGGAGGTCATGGGGGTGGAGCCCGACCCAGCGCCCACCGCGTCATTCGGTCGCAACGCCGAGGCGTCCGCGGGCAAGGACACCACCACCGGGCACTGGGAGATGATGGGGATGCGTCTCACGCATCCCTTCCCGACGTACCCTGCGGGCTTCCCCGACGAGGTCATGGACGCGTTCGTCCGGGAGACCGGCCTCCGCTGGCTGGGAAACCACGCAGCCTCGGGCACCGCGATCATCCAGGACCTGGGCGACGAGCACGTGCGGACCGGATGGCCCATCGTGTACACGTCCGCGGACTCGGTCTTCCAGATCGCCGCCCACGAGAACGTCATCCCCATCGAGGAGCTCTACCGGCTGTGCTCGATCGCTCGAACGCGGGTGTGCGTGGGCGAGCACGCCGTCGGGCGGGTGATCGCGCGGCCGTTCATCGGTCCCGTCGACGGCGAATACACACGGACTCATCGTCGGCGCGACTTCGCCCTCGAACCGTCGGAACCAACGGTCCTGGACATCCTGACCGCGGCCGGTACCCCGTGCTACGGCATCGGCAAGATCGGCGAGATCTTCGCGTGGAGGGGCATCTGTGAGTCGCCGCACTCCACCGACAACATGGACGGGTTCGACCATCTCGTCGCGCGCGTGGCGTCCGACTCGGTGGGCTTCGTGTTCGCCAACCTGGTGGACTTCGACATGGTGTGGGGGCATCGCAACGACGTCGCCGGATATGCGGCGGGGCTCGAGGCTGTCGACGCGCGCATGCCGGACCTGCTCGCCGCGATGATTGAGGGCGATCTGCTCATCGTCACGGCCGACCACGGGTGCGACCCGACGATGGCGTCGACCGACCACAGCCGCGAGTACACGCCGCTCATCGCCAAGATGAAGGGCGTGGACCGGGGCGTCGATCTCGGGACCCGCGCCACGTTCGCCGACATCGGCGAGACGGTGCTGGACTTCTACGGTGTCGCTGGAACCTGCGGGAGGGGAACCTCCTTCCTGAAGGAGGTGCGCGATGCCGGCAACGGACGATGAGGCGGGACGCTCGCTCGAGGAACTGATCGAGATCAAGCGCGACGGCGGCGCGCATACCCTGGCGGATTTCCAGCGGTTGACGTCGGCGTTCGTGTCCGGCGAGATGCCCGACTACCAGATGGCCGCCTGGCTGATGGCGGCGTTCATCAACGGGCTCGACGACGACGAGTCGGTGTCGCTGACCGACGCCATGGCGCGCTCGGGCCGCGTCATCGACTTGTCGTCCATCCCCGGCGTGAAGGTCGACAAGCACTCGACGGGCGGGGTGGGGGACAAGACGACCCTGGTGCTGGCGCCCCTTGTGGCCAGCTGCGGCGTGCCGATCGCCAAGATGAGCGGCCGCGGCCTCGGTCACACGGGCGGCACGCTCGACAAGCTGGAGTCGATCCCGGGCTTCCGGGTGGAATGGGACGTCGATTCGTTCGTGCGGATGGTCGGGACGGTCGGGGTCGCGGTCATCGCGCAGACGCCCGACATCGACCCGGCGGACAAGAAGATGTACGCGCTCCGGGACGTGACGGGGACGGTGCCGTCGGTCCCGCTCATCGTCGGGTCGATCATCAGCAAGAAGATCGCGGGCGGTGCGGACGCGATCGTGCTCGACGTCAAAGTCGGGAGCGGCGCCTTCATGAAGACGGAGGCCGATGCGCGCATCCTGGCGCGTGAGCTCGCCCGCGTCGGCGCCTCGCTTGGTCGCCGGATCGTGTGCGTCATGACGGACATGGACCAGCCCCTCGGGCACGCCGTTGGCAATGCGCTGGAGGTGCGTGAGGCCATCTCGACGTTACGCGGAGATGGGCCGAAGGACCTCACCGACCTGTGCGTGGCGCTGGGCGCCAAGATGCTGGTGCTCGGGGGTCGGTCGACCGAGGAGGATGGCGCGCGCGAGCTGCTGAGAGAGTCGATCCGCACCGGGCGCGCGCTGGAGAAGTTCAAAAGCTGGGTGGCGTCGCAGGGCGGGGATCCGCGGGTCGCGGACGACCCCGACGTGCTTCCGTTGTCCGCGGTGACCAGGACGATCGGGGCGCCGGCGGCTGGCTGGGTACAGTCGTGGAACGCCGAGGGCATCGGTCGCGCGGCGATGGTGATGGGCGCCGGCCGGGCGCGCAAGGAGGACGCCATCGACCCCGCCGCGGGCATCGTCCTTCATGCGAAGGTCGGGGACCGGATCGAGTCGGGGACGCCGCTTGCCACGCTCCACGCCGCCGATGCGGACCTGCTGGCCGCGGGAGAGGCCCGGCTCATGCGGGCGGTACGCGTCGCGAGCGCCGTCGTGGCACCCCGGCCGCTGTTCCACGACCTGTAGGGAGCCCCTTCGTGCACCGAGCCGCCGCAGTGACGATCGTCGTCGGGCACGCGAACCCCGACTTCGACGCGTACGGCGCGACCGTCGCCGCGACCAGGCTGTTCCCCGGGGCCAAGGGTGTCTTTCTGGGGACTCAGAACGCCAACGTTCGGGAGTTCCACAACCTGCACGAGGGGCTGCTCGAGTTCACCGACCTCAAAGGGTTGGACTTCGGCGCCGTGGAGCGGCTCGTCATGGTGGACACACGGGACGCCGACCGGATCGGGGAGCTGGGTCGGCTGGCGCGCGATCCCGCCGTCGAGGTGATCGTCTACGACCATCACCCGCGCACGCCGGACGACCTGCAGCGCGCCGAGGATCGCTCCGAGATCACGGGAGCGACGACGACGATCCTGGCGCGCGAACTGCGCGATCGCGGTATCACCCTCACGCCGCTCGAGGCGTCGGCGATCCTGCTGGGCATCCACGAGGACACGGGATCGCTCACCTACCCGGGTTCGACGCCGGCGGACGCCGATGCCGTCGCCTTCCTCATGGCGGCGGGCGCCGACATGGAGGTCGTGAACCAGTTCCTCTCACGTCCGCTCACGCAGGAACAGAGAGCACTTCTCGATGCCATGGCGCGGGACCTCGAAGTGTGGGAGATCCACGGGCAGAAGGTGGCCGTCGGGCGCGCTTCGTCCGACGTGTATGTGGACTCCGCGAGCGTCGTGACGCACCACATCGTGGAGGACATGGGGTATCGAGTCGCCGTCGCGGTCGTGTCCATGCCCGACCGCGTGCACGTGGTCGGGCGCAGCAGGCTGGCCGAGGTGCACATCGGCGCGGTGCTGGCTCATCTGGGAGGCGGGGGACACGCTCAGGCCGCTTCGGCCGCGCTGCGCGGCGCCGACCTGGACGAGACCATCGCGCGGCTGCGTGTGGCGCTCGAGTCCGAGATCCGTGCGCCGCTCACCGCCGGTGACATCGCTTCCAGACCAGTGCGCACGATCGCGCCCGAAGCCACGATGAGGGAGGCGGGGGAGCTCATGCTCCGCTGGGGGCACGGCGCCCTGCCGGTCGTGGACGGCGACACCGTCGTGGGCCTGGTCACGCGCAAGGACATCGACAAGGCCGTGCGGCACGGGCTGTCTCACGCGCCCGTGAAGGGGTTCATGGCTCGCGACATATTCACGGTCGGTCCGCGCACCGGCCTGGGAGAGTTGGAGAGCCTGCTGACGCGCGAGAGCATCGGCCGCGTGCCGGTGATCGAGAGGGGGCGGCTCGTGGGCATCGTCACGCGCAAGGACGTCCTGCGGGCGGAGCACGGAGACTCGTACCTCGACCGTGGTCTGCCCCAGGCGCGGGGCGAGGCCTCCGGCGCCTTCCTGCGCACGGTCGACGCGCTCCTCCCCGAAGACGCGCGGGAGGCGCTCCACCACGTCGGCGCGCTCGCTCAGGAGCGCGGGCTGCGCGCGCATGTCGTGGGAGGCTTCGTCCGCGACATGCTTCTGGGCCGGCCGAACCTGGACATCGATGTGGTCGTCGAAGGAGATGGCATCGCGTTCGCCGAGGAGGCGGCACGGCGTCTCGGGGGCTACGTGAAGGTGCACCGCCGGTTCGGGACCGCCGTTCTCGTGCTATCGCACACGCTGCACATGGACGTCACCAGCGCTCGCACCGAGTACTACACCCGCCCGGGCGCCCTGCCGACCGTCGAGCGTTCCTCTTTGCGGCAGGACCTCCTCCGGCGCGACTTCTCCATCAACGCCATGGCTGCCTGTGTGGACCCCGAGTGCTTCGGTGCGCTGGCGGACCCTTTCGGCGGCCTGCGCGACCTGCAGAAGGGGGCGATCCGCGCGCTTCACTCGCTGTCGTTCGTGGAGGACCCCACGCGAGTGCTGAGGGCTGCGCGGTTCGAGACCCGCTACGGGTTCAACATGGAGCCGACGACGTACGCGTTGGCGAAGCATGCGGTCGAGATGGGCCTGCTGGACGACGTCTCGGGGGCGCGCATCCGCGCTGAGCTGTTCGCCATCCTCGAAGAGGAGTCGGCCGTCTTGGCACTGCGCCGTCTGGACCAGTTGGGGGCACTTCGGGGGTTGCTGCCGGCCGGAGTCGAGCCCGCGGCGGCACTTGAGCGCGTGGAACGGCTGGAGGCCGGCATGACGGAGGCGCCGACGGGCGGCGGGCGCCAGCCGAAGCACCGGGCGGCTCTGCTCGCCGCGCTCGCGTTCGCGGGCAGCCGGCGCGACGTGGAACGGTGGGTCCGCTGGCTGCGGCTGGGTCGCGAACAGGGCGCTGCCGCCATCGAGACGGCGCAGCGGGGAGCCGCCACCATCCGGGCCCTGGACTCCAAGCGGCCGATGGGAGACGCCCGGCTTCACTCCTTGCTGGCCTCGCTGGCGCCCGAAACGACGTTGGTCGTGCGGGCCCTCGGCGAGGGTGTGGTGCGGGAGCGCGTCGATCGATACCTGACGTCGCTGTCGAGGGTCCGCGCGGCCGTGAGCGGCGACGACCTGGTCGGTATGGGCTACGCGCCGTCGCCGGCCTTCTCTGGTATCCTGACGGCTGCCTTGGCCGACCGGCTCGATGGTCGTGCCGTTGGGCGCGAGGCCGAACTCGCCAACCTGCGCCGGATAGCGTCGCGTGCGGGACTCACCAAGGACTAGGACGGAGACCGGCCGATGTCGAATGTCGTGCTGAGCCTGCTGCGATTCGCGCTCATCATCCCGGCGATCATCCTGCACGAGGTGTCGCATGGGTACATGGCGCTCACCCTGGGAGATCCGACGGCGCGAGACAGTGGGCGCCTGACCCTGAACCCGGTCGCGCACGTCGACTTGTGGGGCACCGTCCTGATGCCCGCGATCATGCTGCTGCTTTCGGGCGGGACATTCGCCTTGGGATACGCCAAGCCGGTTCCCATCGACCCGCGGCGCATGACGCGCGTGTCATACCAGAACGGCATGCTGCTCACAGGAGCGGCCGGTCCAATGTGCAACGTGGTGCTCGCCGTGCTCGCGGGCATCGGCTTCCGTCTGGTCGCCGCATTCGGTGCACCGGACGTCGTGCTCTACATCTTCGCGTTCTCGACGCTGATCAACCTCGTGCTGGCGTTCTTCAACCTGATCCCGATCCCGCCGCTCGACGGCAGCCGCGTGGTCCAGCGCTTCCTGACCGGGGACGCTCTGCGCGCCTACGGCTCGCTCGAGCGGTACGGCTTCATGATCGTGCTCGCACTGGTGTTCCTCGTGCCGAACGTGATCCAGATCTACTTCGGCGCGACGGTCTACCCGATCGCCGACCTGTTCGGCGGTCCGCGCCTCTTCCAGATCCTCTCGACGTTCGGGGGGTAGGGCCCGACGTCAGTATCGGAACACCGCGGCGGCACCTTTCACCGGTGAGGCCTCGCTCGTGAAGGCGCGCACCGTGCCTCCGTGCAGGAGGGTTTCGGCTGCGGCCAGGTCGACGAGGTCCCAGCCGCACTCGATCAGGTCGGTGGTCTCCGGAACCGGCATGGCGTCGCGCAGCATCCGCGGCTTCGACGGGCAGAGGCTGTCGACGGTGAAGTCCGCACGATTGAAATAGCCCCACGGCCCCTCGGAATCGTCCATCAGCAGCGTCCTGACCCGTCCGGACGCGGCGGCCATGAGGATCTCCGGGGCGTCTGACGACGTGTGCCCCGTTCCCGTCAGCGCGCGGTACTCGTCCACGTCGGCGGTCAGTGCGGTCTCGACGAGGGGCGCGATCGCCTCGAGCGCCTCGCGCTGGACTTGAGCCGGCAGGAGATAGTCCGTCGCGCCCATGACATGCTTCGGCGCGATGTGCGCGTAGTCGCATACCGCCAGGAAGTCCTCGACAAGGTAGTCGACCCCCAGAAGCACGAGCGGCTCGGCGCTTTCCGAGCCGATCGCCCAGACCACGCCTCGAGCCAGTTCCAGCATGAAGTGCTTGCGCTGGATCTTGTCGGCGTCTTTGGCGCCGCCGTGTCCGTGGAACATCGCGGAAGGCACGCCTTGCGCTCCCTGTGGCGTCGCGCCCGGCACGGTGTGGAACTGAAGGGATTCCTCTCGTTCGTCCAGGAGGGTCTCGTCGGCCATCGACACCGGAGTGCCCGCGGGGAGGTCGACCTCCTGGACGCCGACCCGGTCTATGTGGAACAGCCGGCTGCGGTTCGAGTCGATGGCGAGCGCCCACACGCGGGTGTCGTCGGTGAGCCCTGCGTAGAGGGGTCGCAGGTAGAAGCGGTTGCCGACCAGCACCGTTTCCGGCAGGGGATGGTCGACCCAGAACGCTTTGGTGTCCTCACCCGCGACGAACAGCGCAAGCCCGCTCGGACCTCCCGCCCACACAGAGTCATCTTCGGCGACGCGCTGCACGCCGGCGAGCAGGGCGTCCGCGTCCGGCGGACGCACGATGTCGGACACCAACGCCTCGCGAGCGCCGCGGATGAGGTTGCGTAGCCTGACCCGATCGGCATCGGTGTGGATCCCCAGGCGGTCCACGGGCATGAGGATCGTGACCGATGGCCACTGCACGTTCTCCGCGAGTCCGAGGATGGTGTTGCGGTCGATGGCGTCCATTGGGCGGACCTCCGAGGTCGTTGGGCACGTGTCACATACGGGTTTTACCCATCGGGTACGGTAGAATCGGGCGACAGCACCCGCGACCGCCAGAAGGGCCGCCATCGCATGGCACGAAAGCGCATCCTCACCGGCTACCGCCCGACCGGCAAACTGCACCTGGGACACTGGTTCGGCAACCTGCAGAACATGCTCGCGCTCCAGGAGGAGTACGACGCGTTCTACTTCGTCGCCGACTGGCACGCGATGACGTCGATGTGGGCGGACACGGGCGATATCCGCCTCTACACCGAGGAGCAGGTCCTCGACTGGATCGCCGCGGGTCTCGACCCCGCGAAGTGCACCATCTACCGGCAGAGCGACGTGCCCGAGGTGGCCGAGCTCGCCATGTACTTCACGATGGTGACCCCCATGTCGTGGCTCGAGCGCGTGCCGTCCTACAAGGAGCAGCGCGAGCAGATATCGGATAAGGACCTCGGCAACGTGGGGTTCTTCCTCTATCCGCTCCTGCAGGCGGCCGACATCACCATCGTGAACGCCGACCTCGTGCCCGTCGGCGAGGATCAGCTCCCGCATCTCGAGCTTACGCGAGAGATCGTGCGCCGATTCACGAACACCTACGGCGAGTTCCTCAAGGAGCCCGCGGCGTTGATCCCGAAGGAGGGCGCGCGGGTCCCCGGCACCGACGGGCGCAAGATGAGCAAGTCGTACGGGAACGCGATCTTCATCTCCGACTCGCCCGACGAGATCTCAGCGAAGGTCATGAGCATGCTCACCGACCCCGCGCGCAAGCTGAAGACCGACCCTGGCGACCCCGACATCTGCCCCCTGCACCAGATACACAAGCTGATCGGCGAGCCCGGCGTGATCGCTGAGTTCGACTCGTGCTGCCGTGTCGCCGGCTGCGGATGTGTGTCCCACAAGCAGAAGCTGGTGGCGGACCTGACGGCGTATCTCGCGCCCTTCAGAGAGCGCCGGAGCGAACTGGCCACCCGCCCGGGATACGCATGGGAGGTGCTGGACGGGGGAGCCGCCCGCGTCCGGCCCGTCGTCAACCAGGTCCTCGAGACCGTGCGCCGCCTCGTGAAGCTCGACGAGGTCTGAGGGCGCACGTGCCAGCCTTCAGGGTCAAGACCGACATCTTCGAGGGGCCGTTCGACCTGCTCTTGCACCTGGTTGGGCGTCAGAAGCTCGATATCCGAGACATCACCGTGTCCGAGATCGCCGACGAGTTCATCGACCACATCGAGCGCATGCAGGACCTGGACCTCGACGTGGCGAGCGACTTCCTCCTGGTGGCCGCCACGCTGCTCGAGATCAAGGCGGCATCGCTGTTCCCCGGGGACTGCGATGCGGACCTCGACGAGTTCGAGGACATGTCGCCCGAGGAGGCGCGCGCCCTGCTCGTCGAGCGCCTGCTCGCGTACAAGAAGTTCAAGAACGCTGCCGCGGAGCTGTCGGCGCGCATGGAATCGGAGGCGCGCATGCATTCGCGCGCGGCGGGCTTGGAGGAGCCGTTCCTCGGTCTGATGCCGGACTACTTGGAGGGCATCACCCTGCGAGGCCTCGCGGTGTTGTGCGCCGACTTGGAGCGCCGTCGGGACGTGTTCCTCCTGCAGGCCGAGCACGTCGCCTCGATGCCCGTGAGCCTCGAGCTGCACATGGAGAGTGTCCGGCGCACGCTGGGCACACGGAAGCGGATGACCTTCTCTGAGCTTCTCGAGGCGGGAGCAAGCCCGGAAGTGGTCGTCGTGACGTTCCTGGCCATCCTGGAACTGTACAAGCGGGGGCGGCTGACGGTGCGCCAGGACGCCCTCTTCGGCGAGATCGAGATCGAGCAGCTTGACGGGAAGGACGACGACGATGAGTGAAGTGTCGGGCCTGCGGGGCGTTCTCGAGGCCCTTCTGTTCGTGAGTGACGAGCCGTTGGCGGCTACCCGCGCGGCCAAGCTTCTCGAGATGTCCGAGGATGATGTCACTGAGGGCCTGATGGCTCTGGCCGCCGAGTACGCGAGTGACGAGCGCGGGTTCCAGCTACGCGAGGTTGCGGGCGGGTGGCGGCTGTACACGCATCCCGCGTTCCACCCGCAGGTGGAGCAGCTCGTGCTGTCGTGGGACACCAGGAAGTTGTCGCAGGCGGCGCTGGAGACGCTGGCCGTGGTCGCATACCATCAGCCGGTCACGCGCCAAGGTGTCAACGCCGTGCGAGGGGTCAACTCCGAGGCGGTGATGGCGTCCCTGCTCGATAAGGGGCTCGTCCGTGAGTCGGGCCGCGATCGCAACCAGGGAAACGCCGTGCTGTACGCGACGACGCGCACGTTTCTCGAGAAGTTCGGTCTGAAGGACCTCTCTGAGCTGCCTCCGCTCGAGGAGTTCGCACCCGACCCGGCTACCGAATCCGCGATACGCGACCGGCTGACGGCGATCGAGGGGCCGGAGTTCGGCGACGACGGCGGAGAACTCGGCGTTGACTGAGTCGAGCGGCGTCGCGGGCGACGGGCCGGCCGACGTTGGCGGGCGGATCTTCCCCATGCGCCTCCAGAAGTTCCTGGCCCGCGCGGGCGCCGCGTCGCGGCGTGGCAGCGAGGACCTCATGTCGGCAGGACGCGTGAGGGTCAACGGTGTGGTGGTGACGGAGCTCGGGTCGAAGGTCGATCCCGCGGTTGACGAGGTGACGGTCGACGGTCGGACGGTACTCCTGGCCGAGGGGCCGGCCTACTACGCGTTCCACAAGCCTCCCGACGTCATGACGACGATGAGCGACCCGCAGGGCCGCCGCACCGTGGCGGAGTTCTTCCCGGCGGATGCACCAGCCGGTCTGTTCCCCGTGGGGAGGCTCGACTACGACTCCGAGGGCCTGCTGCTGCTGATGACGGACGGCGACCTGTCGCACGTCCTGCTGCACCCGAAGCACCACGTGACCAAGACGTACCTCGCAACGGTCCAGGGCGTACCGACCCCCGCGACGCTCGCACAGCTGCGCAAGGGGATCGAGCTGGACGACGGGATGACCGCTCCCGCAGGGGCCGCGATGGTCTCGCGCACGGGAGGCCGCGCGATCGTCGAACTGCGGATCAGCGAGGGGCGCAAGCGGCAGGTCCGCCGGATGCTCAAGGCGGTGGGTCACCCCGTGACGCGGCTGGTCCGCGTGGGGTTCGGGCCGGTGCAGCTCGGGAATCTGCCCATGGGGCACGTCAGGCCGTTGGAGCCCAACGAGATCGAGGCGCTGAGGTGGGTGGGACGGTAGGTGTGCCGGCGCGGCGCGCCGGAGCTGGGACCCTGCAAGCGAGGGAGAGGCTCGGTGCGGTTCCGCTTGGGCCAGCCTCTGCCCGGCAGCCCGGCACAAGCCGCGAAGACCTCCCCGCGGGGGCCAGGTGTCTGCTACACTGACCGCGTTCACAACCGCATCACGCACCCCCGACGGGTGCCCGGGAACGCGCGACACCATTCGCGCGACTCCGGGAGAATAGGGAAGCCGGTGAGAGTCCGGCGCTGTCCCGCAACTGTGATGGAGCCGAAGTCCGCGCTCCTAAGCCAGGAGACCTGCCCGCCGGGAGCGACCGCACTCTAGAAACGGCCTTCGAGGACGAGGCCCGCGTCGCGCGCCGGCACGATGGGCGCGAAGCGGACACGGACCCTTCCGAGAAGACCCCCAGCTTGGGGGTCTTTCTCCGTTTCGAGGCCAGATCGACGCGACCGTCGCGCACGCGGTGGCCGCACCATGCCGGAACGAGAAGGGGCGAGCGATGAAGAACACGCGACACATACGGATGGCGACTTTGGCGGCCGTGGGATTGGCGATGGGCGCGCTGCTGGCGGGCTGTTCTCCGTCCGGGACGGCGAGCACTTCCGGAGCCTCGAGCGACTCGAGCGGAGCGCCGGCCCCCGCTGTCGGCGTATTCCCGGTCACCGTGAGCGACGACTTGCAGCGTCCGATCACCATCGACTCGCAGCCGAAGAGGCTCATCAGTCTCGCGCCGGCCAACACGGAGATCCTGTACGCACTGGGCAAGCTCGATTCGGTCGTGGGGCTCACCACGTACGACGACTACCCTGCGCGGGTGAGGAAGATACCGAAGGTCGGGGACTTCGTCACGCCGAACATGGAAGCGATCACAGCGGCCAGACCTGACGTCATCTTCGTCACCGGAGGAGTTCAGGCCGAGACCGTCGCGAAGCTCACCGGGCTCGGCGCCAAAGTGATCGTGGTCGATCCGAAGAACCTGGAAGGTCTGTATGCGTCCATCGTCATGGTCGGGGACGTCGTCGGAGCGCCCGCGAAGGCATCGTCGGTCGTCGCGGGCATGAAGAAGGACCTGAAGGCGATACGCGACAAGATCGGGTCGGAGGCGCCGGTTTCGTGCTTCATCGAGATCGGCTGGAACCCTCTGTACACAGCGGGACCGGGCACCCTGATGGACGACATGATCAAGGAGGCCGGCGGGAAGAACGTGGTCAAGGCGGGAGGGTACCTCCACTACTCGGTCGAGCGCCTGCTCGTCGATCAGCCCACCGTCTACTTCGGTACCAAGTCCTCCCTCGGCGACGGGGGCACTGTCGCTGCCCGGACCGGCTACAAGCGTCTGGGGGCGGTCGAGTCCGGCCGCGTCGTGCCGCTCGATGACGATGTGGTGTCGCGGCCCGGCCCGCGCATCGTTCTGGGCGTGCGCAAGTTGGCGGTCGCGCTGCATCCCGACAGGTTCTAGGCGGCCGGGAGAGCCGTGACGGATACACGACGAGGCCGGACGATCGCGGTCCTTGCCGGTCTGATCGCCGCTCTTGGGGTGGCGTGCATCGTGGCGACGTCTTTCGGAGCAGTCCAGGTCGCTCCCGGCGAGGTCGTCAAAGCGATATCGCGTGCCCTGCGCGGGCTGACGCTGACAGCCGACCAGGCCGTGGTCGTCGACCTTCGCATGCCTCGCGTCGTGGTCGCGGCTCTCGTCGGCGCGTGCCTCGCCGGCGCGGGCGTCCTCTATCAGGCGCTGTTCCGAAATGCGCTCGCCGATCCGTACATCCTCGGCGTCTCATCCGGGGCAGGCCTCGGAGCGTCGCTCGCCTTGGTGTTCACCGGGATGGGTGTCATCTCGCTCGTGATCGTTCCGGCCGCGGCGTTCGCCGGCGCGACGATCACTATCGTGGTCGTCGCGGCCATAGCGACCCGCCGAGGCGTGATGGACACACTGTCCCTTCTCCTTGCCGGCGTGGCTGTCAGCTACAGCCTGTCGGCGGTGACGTCGTTCGTCCTGGTCGTCAGGCGGGAGCAGATGTCGCGCATCGTCTTTTGGATGATGGGCGGTCTGCAGACATCGTCGTGGGGGCAGGCCGCGATGGTCGGGGGGATGCTGGCCGTGGGGCTGTGCGTGCCCGCGCTGTTCTCGCGGGAGTTGAACATCGTCCTGCTCGGGGATTCGCGTGCCGGCGAACTGGGCGTGGACGTCGAGCGGTTCAAGCGCGTCATCCTGGTCGCCGCTTCGCTGATGGTGAGCGCGGCCGTCTCCGTGTCGGGGCTCATCGGCTTCGTTGGTCTGATGACACCGCACATGGCCCGGCTCGTCCTCGGCCCCGACCACCGGCTGCTCCTGCCGGCGTCCGTGCTGTCGGGCGCTATCGTGATGGTGCTGGCGGACCTGGTGGCCCGGGTGGCCCTGGCGCCGGTGGAGATCCCGGTCGGCATCATCACCGCCCTGGCGGGCGGACCCGTCTTCGTGTGGCTGCTGGTGCGCGCGCGCAGGGGGCGTCTATGAGTCCGGCGCTTCGATATGACGGGGCCACCGTCGGCTACGAGAGAGCCGTCGTGCGCGACGCGACGCTGGAGGTCGCGCCCGGCGAGGTGGTCGGCCTCATAGGTCCGAACGGCGCGGGCAAGACGACGCTGGTGCGCGCGGTCACGGGTGAGGCGCGGCTCCTCGCGGGAAGCGTCTCGGTGGCCGGACGAGCGGCCGATTCGTACCGGAGGACGGAGCTGGCGCGTCTGGTGGGGGTCCTGCCGCAGGCGGTGCCGGCCACGTTCGCGTTCACGGCGCGGCAGTTCGTGGAGATGGGGCGACACGCGCGTCTGTCCCGGTTCGGCGGGCTCGGGGCTGCCGACCGGGCGGTGGTGGAGCGCTGCATGGCGCTCACCGATACAGGCGGTCTGGCCCACGAGCCTGTCGACACCCTCTCCGGCGGAGACGTCCAGCGCCTCACCCTGGCGCAGGCACTGGCCCAGGAGCCGAGCGTGTTGCTGCTCGACGAGCCGACCAGCCACCTGGATCTCAACCACCGCCTGCAAGTGCTCGACGTCGTGCGGGAGATGGCGGACGAGGGCATGGCGGTCCTCGCGGTGTTCCACGATCTCGACATGGCCGCCCGGTACTCGGATCGACTTGCCGTGGTGAGCGACGGAGCGGTCGGTGTCGCGGCGACCCCCGAGGAGATCCTCACTGCCACGATGCTGTCCGACGTCTTCGGCGTGCGCGCCGTCATCGGCGCCGATCCGGTGACCGGGGCCGTTCAAGTGATGCCGGTCGTGCGCATGCGCGAGCGCCGCGCACCGCGCGGCATCCGTGTGGCGCTGGTGTCGGGTTCGGGCAGCGGAGCCGCCGTCATGCGGAGGCTCGCGATCGCGGGATTCGAGGTCGAGGCGGGGGCGCTCGCTCGAGGCGACACGGACGCGGCGGTGGCCGAGTCTCTGGATGTGGCCTTCGTTCCTCTCGTGCCATACGGCGCCATGACCAGCTCCGATACGGCGGCCGTGGATGCGGCGGTGGGCAGGGCGGACGTCGTCGTGGTGTGCGCCACACCGTTCGGTCCGGCGAACATCGGCAACCTGTCGGCCGTCGCTCGTTCGAGCGCGCCCGTCGTGCTGGTGGGGGAGCCGCGGCCCGAGGACGACTTCACCCAGGGCGACGCGGCCCGCCTGTGGGCCGCGCTGAAGGCCGGCGGCGCCGCGACGTGCACAGACCCGCGGGGTATCGACCGGTGCGTCGAGGAGGCGGTGCGGAGATGAGCTTGGTGGTCTTGACCGGAGCGGTCCGCAGTGGCAAATCCGCCGCCGCGGAGCGTCTCGCGGCGTCTCTTGGGCGCCCTGTCGTGGTGGCCGCGGCGGGCTGGGAGGGCGACCCGGAGATGGCCCGCCGCATCGCGGCTCACCGCGGCGTGCGCCCCGACTCCTGGTCGGTGTGCGAGGCGGGGATCGATCCCGCATGGGTGACCAAGGTGCCCATCGACTCCGTCTTGCTTGTCGACTGCCTCTCGACCCTGGTCGGGGCCATCGCGTGGGAGGAGGCGGGTGACGCTGATATGGCGGATGGCGAGCAGGAGGGCCGAGCGCACTCGCGGGCTTCGGACCTCGTAGCGGCGTTCGCGGCGCGAGAGGGCGACACGGTCGTCGTGTCCAACGAAGCGGGATGGGGTGTCGTTCCCGCGACCGCCGCCGGACGCCTGTTCCGCGACGTGCTCGGCCGCAGTAACCGGGACCTGGTGAAGGCCGCGGATGCCGCATATCTGGTCGTGGCGGGACGATTCATGGACCTCAAGACCCTCGACGGCGCGCCGGCATGGCCCAAGACAGCGAACGCAAGGAGGCTCACATGACCGACGAAGATCGCCTGCTCGGCACCATCGCGAGGATCGGCGAGCCGGATCCCGAGTGGGAGGTGCGGGCGTGGGAGCGCCTCGACTCGCTGACGAAGCCCCCGCGCTCACTCGGCCGCCTCGAGGAGCTCGCCCAGCGCGTGGCTGTGCTGCAGGGCGTGGACAGGCCGTCGGTCTCGCGCAAGGCGATAGTGCTCATGGCCGGAGATCACGGCGTCGTGGCCGAGGGTGTCGCTCCGTATCCGGCGGAGGTGACCGCGCAGATGGTCGCGAACTTCGTCGCCGGGGGGGCGGCGATCAACCAGCTGGCGCGACACGCGGGGGCGAAGCTCGTGCTGGTCGACGTCGGCGTGGCGTCGGCGCTGCCGCCGTCGGAGGCCGTCGTCGACGCGCGCATCTCCGACGGCACCGCGAACATGGCGCTGGGCCCGGCGATGTCGCGGGCGCAGGCGGCGGCGGCGGTCCGCGTCGGGATCGAGGTCGTCGAGAAGCTGCTCGACGACGGCGTCGACCTTGTCGGCACCGGAGAGATGGGGATCGGGAACTCGACCGCCGCGGCCGCCGTCGTGTCCGCGCTCACGGGTGCGCTCCCACGCGACGTGGTGGGCCGAGGGACCGGGCTGGACGAAGCAGGCGTGCGACACAAGGCCGAGGTCGTTGCGCGGGCGCTGAAGGTGAACGCTCCCGATGCGACCGACGGCCTCGACGTGCTCGCCAAAGTCGGCGGCTACGAATTGGCCGGCTTGGCGGGCGTCGTCATCGGGTGCGCGGCGGCCGGCGTGCCCGTGGTCTCGGACGGTTTCATCGCCGGCGCGGCGACGCTCGCGGCGCTCCGCATCGCGCCGGCCGCGGCGCCGTGGGTGTTCGCGTCGCACCTCAGTGTGGAGCCCGGACACCGGATCATGCTTCAGGCGGCGGGGTTGCGTCCGGTCCTCGAGCTCGACATGAGGCTTGGGGAGGGAACGGGCGCCTGTCTCGCGATGGAGATCATCGACGCGGCATGCGTCATGATGTCGGGGATGGCGACGTTTCAGGAAGCGGGCGTGAGCGGCCCCGAGGAGTGAGCGCGATGTCCGAGCGACCACAGCGTCCCGACCCCATCCACGACTTCGCGGCCGCGATCGGCTTTCTGACCCTGCTGCCTGTGGGCCGGACGTGGCGCGACGGCGTGATGCCCCGCTCGACTGGCTGGTACCCATGGGTCGGGTGGATGCTGGGGGGCTCGGCGGCCGTGGCGGCGACCGGGGTGATGTCTTGGAAGGGGCATCCGCCTCAGGGTGGCGCTGTGCTGGGAGGGGCGTTGATAGTGGCCGCATGGGCCGTACTCACGCGGTTCCTGCACTGGGACGGTCTCGCCGACACCTTCGACGGCATCTGGGGCGGCGACACGCCGCAGCGTCGGCTCGATATCATGCGCGACAGCCGCATCGGCTCGTTCGGCGCGGCCGCGATGCTCATGGTCGCGCTCGTGCAGGTCGGCGCGGTCGCGGACCTTCTCCATGCGGGGTCCTTGTGGCCCCTTGTCGCCGCACCCGTGCTGGGGCGCCTGGCCGTCGCGGCGGCCGCCTGGTCGATGCCCGCCGCGCGGACGGACGGCCTCGGGCTCACGGCGGTGGGTACCGGCCGGACCTACGAGCGTCTTGTGGGCGCGCTGGCGCTTCTCGCGCTGCTGGCGTTCGTCCCGCTGGGGGTGTCGACGCGCGAGCTGCTCATCGTCAGCGCTGCCGGTGTGTTCGCGGCGTTGACGGTACCCGGCGCACTCGCCAAGCCGGTCGGCGGCATGACGGGCGATCTGTTCGGCGCGACAGTGCTGATCGTGGAGTCCGTGGTCCTCGTCGTCGCGGCGGTGTTCGCGTGAGTGGGCGGTCGATGGAGGTTCTCATCGCGAGGCACCCGCAGGTCGACGCGAACCTGCGCGGCACGTTCGTCGGCCGCACCGAGTCACCCTTCACGGATATCGGGAGGGCGCAGGCCATCGCGCTGGAGGTCTCCATCGTCCGATGGAAGCCTGTCTCGGTCCACGCGAGCCCGCGCCTGCGTGCGTGCTCCGTCGCCGAGAAAGCCGCCCATCTGGCCGGGGTTCCCCTGCATGTGGACGACGACCTGGCCGAGATCGACTTCGGCGCGGCGGAGGGGATGACCTTCGACGAGGCACAGAGGGCGGGCGTGGCGATCGACCTGCTCGGAGGTCCCCCGGAGAGCACCCCCTTCCGCGATGGTGAGACGTGGCGCGCCTTCATGGATCGCGTGGCACTCGCGGCGGCCCGGGTCGAGGGGTGCGGCGAACGTGTGGCGATAGTCACGCACGGCGGTGTCGTACGTGGGCTGGTGACGCATTGGCTCGGTCTGTCCCACACCTCGGCGTGGCGCTTCGCCGTCGGGAACGCGACCCTGAGCACGCTCACGATCGCGGACGGCCAAGGCACCCTGCGCACGTTCGGGGTCGAAGCCGGCCGCTGCCCGTGGGAAGCGGGAGAATAGCGCGACTCCCGCCGGAGGAATGGACACTGCTTGCCAGCGCCGGAGGCTGAGGGCACAATCGCACGTACATCGCCGACGTGTGCGGAGGCTTACGTGTCCTGGGACACGCTCATACGACCCGACCTGGAGCCCATGAGGGTCTACCAGCCGGGGCTGCGCGGGTCGGAGGTGCGCGAGCGGTCCGGCATGGAGCGCGTTCTCAAGCTGTCGAGCAACGAGTACCCGGCGGGGCCCGTCCCGACCGCGCTGGCCGCGATCCGCGAGGTCGCGCCACATCTGAACAGGTATCCGGACGGGTCGTGCCGCGAGCTGAGGCGGCGGCTGAAGTGTCACTGGGGCGTGGATGAGAGGTTCATCTCGGTCGGCAACGGCAGCAACGAGCTTCTCAGGCTGATGGGGCAGGCGGTCCTGAGGTCGGGGGATGAGGTCGTGTACGCGTGGCCGAGCTTCGTCGTCTACCCCATGGTCGCGGCCATGTTCGGCGCGACGCCGGTGCCCGTGCCGCTGAATGCCTGTCAGGCCCACGACCTCGACGCCATGCTCGCCGCGGTCACGGATCGTACGCGCCTGCTGTTCCTGTGCAATCCCAACAACCCGACGGGCACCATCTACGGGCAGAAGGCGTTCGAGCGATTCATGGCCGCCGTCCCCGATCACGTCCTCGTCGTCGCGGATGAGGCGTACTTCGAGTTCGTGACCGATGAAGACTACGCCAACGCCGCCGACTATTTCGACGGCGAGCGCCCGCTGGCCGTGGCGCGCACCTTCTCGAAGATCTACTCGCTCGCGGGGCTGCGGGTCGGGTACGCGTTCATGCCGGCGCCGCTGGCGTTGGCGGTCGACAAGCTGCGCGAGCCGTTCAACGTCAACTCCGTGGCGCAGATCGCCGCCGCCTACTCCCTTGACGACCAGGACGAGGTGCTGCGGCGCCGCGAGGAGAACCAGGAGCAGAAGACCTACCTCTATGCGTGCTTCGACCGGCTGGGAGTCCGCTACGTGGAGTCTCATGCGAACTTCGTCTACTTCATGACGGAGAGGCCGGTCGAGGTGTTCGAGGCGCTGCTCGCCGAAGGCGTGATAGCCCGAGACTTCGGGAACGCCCCGGCTTTGCGCCTCGGAGTGGGCACGCCCGAGGACACCGCGCTCACGATCGCGGCGTTCGAGAAGGTCGCGGCCCGGCTCGGCTCGATCTGACGTCGGTGTTCTCCGGCGGGATGGAGCGGCCGCCGGAGCGACGAATGTTCGACTGAGACGAACGACGAGAGGTGAGACGACCATGCTCGTGGTGATGAGGGACCACGCGACACCTGAAGAGATCGCGCACGTCGTCGACCGTCTGCACGAGGCCGGCGCGGAGGCGCATCTGTCTCAGGGCGAGGTCAAGACGGTGATAGGGGTCATCGGTGAGCGCGAGCTCATCTACTCGCTCGAGCTCGAGGGCTTCCCTGGCGTCTCCGAGGTCATACGCGTACTGAAGGCGTACAAGCTCGTGAGCCGCGAGTTCCAGGCGGAGGATTCGGTGATCCGCGTGGGCGGATCCCAGGTGGGCGGCGGAGTCCTGGCCGTGATGGCGGGACCCTGCTCGATCGAGTCCGGCGAGCAGATGCACACGGTGGCCCGCGCCGTGAAGGCCGCCGGAGGCACGTTCCTACGCGGCGGCGCCTACAAGCCGCGCACGAGCCCTTACGAGTTCCAGGGCATGGGTCTCGAGGGGCTGAAGTTGTTGCGCGAAGCGGGTGACGAAGCCGGGCTTCCGGTGGTCACGGAGCTGCTCGATGTCCGTGACGCGGACAGGGTCGCCGAGTGGGCCGACGTCTTGCAGGTCGGGGCGCGCAACATGCAGAACTTCATGATGCTTCAGGAGCTGGGTCGGATGAAGCGGCCGGTCCTTTTGAAGCGCGGGATGTCCGCGAAGCTCGAGGAGGTGCTCGCCGCGGCGGAGTACATCCTGAAGGGCGGCAACCGCGACGTCATCCTGTGCGAACGCGGGATCCGCACGTTCGAGACGTACACGCGCAACACGCTCGACCTCGCTGGAGTCGCGGCACTGAAGTCGCTGACTCACCTGCCGGTGATCGTCGATCCGTCGCACGCGACCGGTCGCCGCGACTTGATAGCTCCCATGTGCCGCGCGGCGATCGCCACCGGGGCGGACGGCATCATGGTCGAGGTGCATCCCGACCCGGAGCGCGCGCGATGCGACGGTCCGCAGTCGCTGGACATCCCGGCGTTCGCCGCCATGATGGAGGCGTTGCGCCCCCTCGCGGCACTCGAAGGGAAGTCGCTGTGAGCAGGCCGTTCGGGACCGTGACGATCGTCGGCGTCGGCCTCATCGGCGGATCGATGGCCCTCGCGCTCAAGGCGTTGGACGACGCTCCTCGCGTCGTGGGAGTCGACCCCGACCGCGCCACCCGCGACTGGGCGGTGGCCAATCGGGTGGTGGACGAGGCGTACGCACCCGATGACCCGTCGGCGGTGCGGCTGCTGTCGGGCGACGTCCCGTCCGACCTGGTGGTTCTGGCCTGCCCCGTATCCGCGGCGGTCAAATGGGTGATCTCGCTCGGCGCTTCCGGGTATCGCGGCGTGGTGACCGACGTCGCCTCGACGAAGTCGGCGATCTTCGCACTTGCGGACATGTCCTTCGGGGACGAAGTCGTGTTCATCGGCGGTCATCCGATGGCCGGCTCCGAACGCAGCGGCGTGGAAGCGGCCTCGGCGGAACTGTTCCGCGGCGCGTACTACGTCCTGACGCCTTCGCGCCGCACCGACCCCGAGGCGTACCGCCGCCTGCACACACTCCTGACGTCGATCGGCGCCCGCGTCATCGCCGTGAGACCGGAGGTCCACGACGAGGCAGTGGCGGCGGTGAGCCACGTCCCCCATGTGGCGGCCGCGGCGCTGACCAACCTTGCCGCGGCCCGGGCCGACGCGGGCGAGGATGTCCTGCGCCTCGCGGCGGGCGGCTTCAAGGACATGACGCGCATCGCCGCGGGGTCTCCCGAGATGTGGACCGGCATCTGCCTGGACAACAGGGATGCCGTCGTGCGCGGACTGAGGGAATACGGCGACCTGATCGCCGGGTTCGCGGGTCTGGTGTCCGCGGGGGATGTGGTCGGGATCAACGATTGGCTGGGAAGGGCGGCCGAGGTGCGGCGAGGCTTGCCGGCGCGGTGGGTGCCCGCCTCCGAGCGACTCAGCGTGCTGTCGGTGTCGGTCGTCGACAGGCCTGGAATGGTCAGCTCGGTCACGCAGGCCGCGGCGCGAGCGGGATGCAACATCGAGGACATAGAGATCGATCACACGTCGGAAGACAGCGCGGTCCTGCGTCTCGTGCTCACGGATGAGGGGGACGTCGCGTCGCTCGTGGCGGACCTCGGACGACAGGGTTTCGAGCCCGACTTGCGTCCGCTGGAGGACGGTGCCTCCACGGCGGGGAAGGGGAGCGCGGGGTGACGAGTCTGCTGGCCTCTCCAGCGGGCGGCCCCCTGAGCGGGCGCGTCAGCGTGCCGGGAGACAAGTCGATCTCGCATCGGGGTGTGCTGTTCGCGGCGATGTCGGCCGGCTCGTGCCGCTTGACGGGCGTGCTCGACTCCGCGGATGTTCGTTCCACGATAGAGGCTGTTCGCGCGCTCGGGGCTGTGGTGCTCGCGACCGGTCGCCGCGACGGAGGTCTGGATCTCGAGGTGACGGGCTGGGGCGCCACGGGCCCCGTGCGGCCGTCCGGACCGATCGACTGCGGCAACAGCGGAACGACGGCCCGCCTTCTCATGGGCATCTTGGCGGGCTGGGACGTGGAGGTCTCGCTGATCGGTGACGAGTCGCTGAGCAGGCGTCCCATGTCCCGTGTCATGGAGCCCCTTGCCCGGATGGGGGCGTCGTTCTCTCCGGCAGCGGGGGGGACTTTGCCTCTGCGGGTCTGTGGCGGACGGCTGCGCGCGATCCGATACGAGATGCCGGTCGCGAGCGCGCAGGTCAAGTCAGCCATCCTGCTCGCGGGATTGCGGGCGGCCGGACGCACCGTGGTCATCGAGCCGGCGCCCAGCCGGGACCACACCGAGCGCCTGCTGCCCGGGTTCGGTGTCGGTGTCGGCCGTGATGCCGGGGAACGAGCGTGCTGGGTCGACGGCCCGGCCCGCATCCTTCCCTCCGATCTCTCCGTTCCAGGAGACCCGTCCTCGGCGGCGTTCCTGGCCGTCGCGGCCCTGATGGTCCCGGGCAGCGCGATCGTCTTGGACGGTGTCGCTCTCAACCCGACTCGCACCGGCTTCGTCGCCGTCCTTCAAGAGATGGGCGCGCGCCTGACGACGTCTGTGGATCGTGCCAGCGGCGCGGAGCCTGTCGGCTCCATATCCGCTACGTACTCGTCTTCGCTGCATGGCGTGACGGTCGCCGCCGACAGGATCGCGGGGCTCGTCGACGAGGTAGTGATCCTCGCACTCGCCGCCACGGCGGCGACGGGGATCACGCGCTTCGAGGGGGTCGGGGAACTGCGCGTGAAGGAGTCCGACCGTCTCCAGGCTGTCCAGGAGGGGTTGAGCGCTCTTGGTGCGACCGTCAGATCGGGGCAGGATTGGCTCGAGGTCGAGGGTCCGGTGCGCCTGCACGGAGGTCGATCGGACAGCCTGGGCGACCATCGTCTCGCGATGACGTGGGCCGTGGCGGGCCTGGTCGCGCGCGGGCCCGTGACCGTGGAGCGGTGGGACGCCGTGGACGTCTCGTACCCGCGCTTCGCACACGACTTGGCGCAACTGCAGGACGGTTCGCGCGTCGGCTGAGTGAGGCGCGCTGGGACCGACCCACAGTCGGGTTTCCCACGCATGCTATCCTGCTAGCCGGCGACCGGCTTCGACGACGGCGGACGCGCAACGGATACCGGGAAGGGCGCCGTGATCATCGCGATCGATGGACCAGCCGCATCGGGGAAGTCGACCGTCGCGCGCGCGCTGGCGAAGCGCTTGGGAGCGGGCTACCTCGATACCGGCGCGATGTATCGGGCGATCGCCGCGGAGGCTCTCATGCGCGGCGTTCCCCTCGATGACGCCGATGCGCTGGCGCGGCTTGCGGGCTCGGCACGTATCGCGATCGAGCGCGAGGCCGGGTCATCTCTTCCCTCCAGAGTGCTTCTCGACGGACGGGACGTGACCGGCGAGATCCGGACGCCGGAGGTGGACACGGCGGTGAGCCCGGTCTCCGCGGTCCCGGGTGTCCGTGCGGCCATGGTGCGCGTCCAGCGCGAGATCGGCGCGACGGGCGACTGGGTGGTCGAGGGCAGGGACATCGGCACCGTCGTCTTTCCCGACGCCGCGGTGAAGGTGTTCCTCACCGCTTCGGCAGATGAGCGGGCGCGGCGTCGCGTCGTGGACATGGCCCGCCTGGGCGCGAGCGTGGATGTCGATGAGATGCGGCGTCGCATCGAAACGCGGGACCAATACGATTCCTCGCGCACGGCGAGCCCTCTGCGGCCGGCCGACGACGCGGTCGGGCTTGACACGACCGGCATGACCATCGAGCACGTGGTGGATGCCCTCGCGGCCATGGCGGAGCGCCGCTGATGGGCGAGCCGCTCCTCGGGACCGTACTTCGCCCGACGGTGGGGAAGGTCCTGCCCAGGCTGTTCCGGACGAGGGTCGTCGGGGTCGGCAACGTGCCGGCCGGCGGGGCGATATTGTCCGGCAACCACGTGTCGTACGCGGATCCGGTTCTGCTGTGGTGCGTCTCCCCTCGGCACACGCACTTCATGGCGAAGGCCGAACTGTGGGAGCACTGGTTGCCGCGATGGGGCCTGCCGCGGGTGTGGGCGTTCCCCATAAGGCGTCACGAGGCGGATCGCGAGGCGCTCGGGCATGCCAGCGACCTGCTCAAGGCGGGTGAGCTGGTCGGGATCTTCCCTGAAGGGACGCGTACGCAGGGTGGCGAGGGTGAGGCGTACGGCGGCGCGGCGTTCCTCGCGATCCGGAACGGGGTGCCCATCGTGCCCGTGGGCATCGCCGGCACGGATCGGATCCTCCCGAAGGGATCGCGCCTGTTGCGGTTCCCCCGTGTCACCATGGTGTTCGGAACCCCTGTGGACCCTTCGGGCTTCGCTGAGGGAAGCCGCAAGGAGCGCGTCGCGACCATGACCTCCGCGGTGATGGACAGCATAGGCGACGCGGTCCGCGCCGCGAAGGAGGCGTGAGAGGCATGCGAGTCGAGGTCGCCCGGTACGCGGGCGTGTGCTACGGGGTCGAGCGGGCGCTCAACCTCGCACTGGAGGCGGCCCGCAGCGGTCGGCCGGTGCGCACTCTCGGTCCCCTCATCCACAACCCGCAGGCGGTCGAGTCCCTGCGGGCGCGAGGCGTCGAGGTCGCCGGCTGTCTCGAGGAGGTCGACGACGGCACGCTCGTGATCCGCACACACGGCGTCGACCCCGCCATCATCGCGGCGGCGCGGGACAAGGGTCTCGACGTCGTCGACGCCACGTGCCCGTTCGTGAGCACGGCGCACCAGGTCGCCGAGCGTCTCGCGGCCGAGGGCTACGCGGTCGTGATCGTCGGCGAGGCCGCACACCCCGAGGTGGAGGGCATACTCGCGCACTCCGGGGGTGACGCCGTGGTAGTCGAGGAGGTGGCCGATCTGCCCGAGAAGCTCGCGTCGCGGCGTGTGGGCGTCGTCGTGCAGACCACCCAGTCGCTCTCGCGCTTGACCGCCGTGGTCGACGCGCTCCTTCCGCGCGCGAGCGAGCTGAGGGTCCACAACACCATCTGCAGCGCCACCGGCCAGCGGCAACGCTCGGCAGAGGAGCTGGCGCGCACGGTTGACGTCATGGTGGTGGTCGGCGGCCACAACTCGGGCAACACGAATCGCCTCGCGGAGATCTGCACCGCGGTCAACTCCCGCACGCATCACGTGGAGACGGCCGACGAGTTGGACGCCACGTGGTTCGCGGGGGCCGAGAGCGTCGGCGTGACCGCGGGGGCGTCCACACCCGACGAGCAGATGCAGGGCGTCATCGCCGCCATCGAGGCGATGGACGCGTGACGCCCGGATCGTACGAGCACGCTGTGGTCGCAGGCGCCCATGGCGGCGTCGTGTCCGGCGTGGATCCCGGGAGCCCCGCCGAGCGCGCGGGAGTGCGCCCTGGCGACCGCGTCCTCTCTGTCGACGACGAGCCTCTGCGCGACGTGATCGACTGGCTCTGGCTGACCGCGGAGGCTTCCTTCGCACTGACCGTGGCGTCGCCCGCCGACACTGACGCCCGCGACGTCGTGGTCGAGCGCGGCTGGGACGAGCCGATAGGGGTGGAGTTTCGGGGGCTCGTGTTCGACGGCGTGCGCGAATGCGACAACGCATGCTCCTTCTGCTTCGTGGCTCAGATGCCCGACGGGCTGCGTCCCAGTCTGTATGTGCGGGACGACGATTTCCGCCTGTCCTTCCTGTCGGGCACGTTCATCACCCTGACCAACCTCGAGGACGACGATGTCGAGCGCATCCTCACGCAGAGGCTGTCCCCGCTCCACGTGTCGCTGCACGCGGTCGATCGCGCGGTGCGCCGCCGCCTCGTGTGCCCGACCGCCGAGGACGGGGCTCTCGAGCGATTCGACGAGCTGGCCGCGGGCGGGATCGAGACCCACGTGCAGATCGTCTTGGTGCCGGGGGTGAACGACGGCGCGGTCCTGCAGGGTTCGCTGGAGTGGCTCGCCGAGCGACCGGGCGTCGAGTCGGTGGGCATCGTGCCGGTCGGCTTCACCCGCTTCCAGTCGCGCGTCGGCGCATCGTACGGCGACGCCAACGACGCGGCGGGCGTCCTGGACGCGATCGAGCCCTGGCGCCAGCGGATGCTGGACGAACGGGGCCTGCGCTGGGTGCATGCGGCGGACGAGCTGTACCTGTCGGCGGGAAGGGATGTTCCGCCGGCTGGCGACTACGACGACTTCCCGCAGTACGAGAACGGGATCGGCATGGTCAGGACGTTCGTCGACACCTGGCGTGAGGTCCTCCTGAAAGCGCCGGTCGATCGGTGCCGCGAGCCGGTGGACGTCACTCTGGTGACGGGGGAGCTGTTCGCGCCGGTCTTGGCCGGGCTGGCTGAGATGGCACGGCGCCACTCGGTGACGTGCCGGGTCCTGCCCGTCGCCAACACGTTCTTCGGCGGCAACGTCGACGTGGCCGGCCTGCTGACTGGCCGCGACATCGTGGCCGCGGTGCGTGCCGACGGCGGCCCCGGGCCGTATCTGGTGCCCGATTCCGTGCTCAATGACGACATGGTGACCTTGGATGACGTCCCAGCCGTCGAGCTCGCGGCGCTGACGGGCACAGACGTCCGTGTGGTATCCTGCGACGCCGCGGTTCTGGCACGTTCGCTGCTGACCGCGCTCGGATCACCCTAGCAGTCAAGGACACGCCGATGTCGCTCCCCGTCATAGCCGTGGTCGGACGCCCGAACGTCGGCAAGTCGACGCTGGTGAACAGGCTCGTGCAGACTCAAGACGCCATCGTGCATGAGATGCGCGGGGTCACGCGCGACCGCAGCTACCATCGCACGGACTGGAACGGCCGCGAGTTCATGCTTATCGACACGGGCGGGATCGAGCTCGTGAGCGAGGACGCGTTCGGCGCGTCCATCCGCACACAGGCGATCATGGCGGCCGAGGAGGCCGACGTCGTGGTGTTCCTCGTGGACGGCAAGTCGGGTGTCGCTGCTGGCGACGAGGACGTCGCGCGCATCCTGCAGCGCTCCGGCAAGCCGGTCTACCTCGTCGTGAACAAGATGGACACGCCCAACGACGACGCCGCGATGCATGAGTTCTGGAGCCTCGGCCTCGGCACACCTTGGCCCGTGTCGGCAACGCACGGGCACGGCACGGGCGACCTGCTCGACGAGCTGGTGTCCGTTCTGCCCGATACCGAGCCCGAGGAGCAGGCGCCCGAGATCGGCGTTGCCATCATAGGCAAGCCCAACGCCGGCAAGTCGTCGGTGTACAACCGCCTGCTCGGCGTGGAGCGCGCCATCGTGTCGGAGGTCGCCGGCACGACGCGCGATTCGATCGACACCGTGTTCGAACGCGAGGGCACGCACTACCGCCTCGTCGACACCGCGGGCCTGCGTCGCAAGAGCCAGATCGACGAGTCCGTCGAGTACTACTCGTTCGTGCGCGCGATGAGGGCCATCGATCGCGCGCAGGTCGCGCTGCTCGTGATCGACGCCTCGGAGGGGGTCACCGACGGGGACCAGCGCGTCGCGCGGTTCGCGGAGGAGCGCGGCTGCGCGATGGTGATACTGCTCAACAAGTTCGACCTCGTAGAGGACGAGGACGAACGCGAGGAGCTCATCTATCAAGTGACGGAGAAGCTCGGATTCGTCGGTTACGCGCCGGTCCTGCGCATCAGCGCGCTCACGGGACGCGGGATCCACAAGCTGTTCACCGCCGTGGACTCCGTGTTCGCGGCGTACACGCGCGAGATACCCACGCCCCAGATCAACAAGCTGCTCACCGCCCTGCGCGAGACCGGACACACGGTCTCGAAACACGGGGCTTCGCTCAAGGTGCGCTACGGCACCCAGACGAGGACCGCGCCTCCCGGGTTCACCTTCTTCGCGAACCACCCGCGGCTCGCCGACGAGAACTTCCATCGCTACATGGAGAATCGGATGCGCGAGACGTTCGACCTCATCGGCACACCCATCATCCTGCAGTTCAGGCAGAAGGACTGACGGGAGCAAGATGCTCACGGTCCTGCGCATCGTCGGCCCGATCGTGCTGGGATACCTTCTCGGCGGGATCCCTTTCGGGGTGATCGTCTCACGCGTCGGGTACCACTCCGACATCACGACGCTCGGCAGCGGCAACACGGGGGGCACGAACGTCTTCCGCAACTTCGGCTGGAAGGCCGGACTCGCGGTGGCGAGCCTGGACGTCGCGAAGGCGGCGATCCCCACGGCGGTAGGTCTGCTCGCGGCCTCGAAGGCGTGGGGGCCCGACGCCGCGGAATGGCTGGCCATCGCCGCGGGTCTGGCGGCCGCGGCGGGTCACAGCTACTCGCCCTATTTCCGGCTTCGCGGCGGTAAGGCCGTGTCGAGCGCGGCCGGCATCATGGTGGTCCTGATGCCGCTTGCCGCCGCACTGCTCATGCCGTTCTTCGTCCTCGTGGTGGCCATCACCCGTATCGTATCCCTGGCGTCGGTACTGTCGGCGCTGGTATTCCCCGTCATCACCTTCGTCCTCTACCCGGGCCGTACGCCGCTGCTGGTCATGTCGCTGGTCGCGAGCGTGCTCGTCCTATGGCGTCACCGGTCCAACATCGGAAGACTGCTGCGTGGGGAAGAGCCTAGAATAGGCGGAGGAGGTCTCGCCCTGAAGTCGAGGGCCACGACGGACGAGGAGGACGGCTGAGTTGACGCGCGTCGCGGTCATCGGAGCGGGCTCGTGGGGCACATCGGTGTCGTGGCTCCTTGGGGGCAAGGGCGTCGAGGTCGCGTTGTGGTGTCGCGAGACCGAGATCGCGGACGGGATCAACGCCACCCGGCACAACCCGTTCTACATGCGCGATGTCGTCGTGCCAAGCAGCGTGATCGCCACCCCCGATATCGAGTTCGCGCTGCGTGGGGCCGAGGCCGTCGTGATGGTCACCCCCAGCGTCGGCGTGCGCGAGACGGCCGCCTCCATGGGACCGTACTTGGACGCCGGCACACCCGTCATCATCCTCAGCAAAGGGGTGGAGAACGGGTCGCTGCTGCTCATGACCGAGGTGCTGGAGGACGTGCTCGGCAACCGGTCGCGCATCGCCGGCCTCTCGGGTCCGAACCACGCGGAGGAGGTCGGCCGTGGCGTCCCGTCGGCCACCGTCGTCGCGGCCTACGACGACGCCATCGGCCGATCCTTCCAGGACCTGTTCATGACGCGAGCCTTCCGCGTGTACACCAACCCCGATGTCGTCGGGGTCGAGTTGTGCGGCGCGAGCAAGAACGTGATCGCGGTGGGCGCGGGCATGTCCGACGGCGTCGGGTACGGCGACAACACGAAGGCGACTCTCATGACGAGAGGGCTGGCCGAGATGAGCCGTCTCGGGCATGCCATGGGTGCCAACCCGCTCACCTACATGGGGCTGGCCGGCGTCGGGGACCTCATCGCCACCTGCACGTCCCTCAACTCGCGCAACAGGGCGCTCGGGGAGTTCGTGGGCCGCGGCGGTACGCTGGACGGGTGGCGAGCGCAGACGAACATGGTCGCGGAGGGCGCCTACGCATGCATCGCCGTGGAGGAGCTCGGAGCGCGCAAGGGCGTCGAGCTGCCCATCACGCGACAGGTGCGCGCCGTGCTCTACGAAGGAGTGCCGGTGTCCGTGGGTGAGGACGCCTTGCTCGGCCGCGCGGCGCGAGACGAGCTGCACGGCCTCGGGCTCGTCGACGACTGAGGAGACTGCCGACGTGACACTCGACCGCGTGATGATCGCCCCGTCGATACTCTCCGCCGACTTCACCCGGCTGGCCGAGGCCGTGGCCGTGGCCGAGCGCGCCGGGGCCGACTGGGTGCACGTGGACGTCATGGATGGCCATTTCGTGCCGAACCTCACGATCGGCCCGCCGGTTCTTCGCGCTCTCAAGCGCATCACGAAGGTGCCGCTGGACGTGCACCTCATGGTCGACAATCCGGATGAGACGGTCGAGTGGTACCTCGACGCGGGGGCCGACCTCGTGACCGTGCACGTCGAGAGCTGCGCCGATCCGCGCGCGGTGTTCGCGCGCATCCACGAGCACGGAGCCAAGGCGGGGATCTCCCTCAATCCGCCGACGCCCGTGTCCGCGCTCGAGGGCTTGGTCGGCGCGGTGGACGTGGTGCTTGTGATGAGCGTGAACCCGGGGTTCGGGGGGCAGTCGTTCATCCCCGACGCCGTGGGCAAGGTGGCCGACGTGGACGCGATGGCCCGGCGCGCCCGCCACGAAGTCGTCATAGAGGTCGACGGCGGGATCGACGAGACAACGGCCCCGCTTGTCGTCGCATCAGGCGCGCGCATGCTCGTCGCCGGCAACGCGGTCTTCGGCCGTCCGGACCCCACGGCGGCGCTCCACGCGATTCGAACGGCCGCGGACCTGGCGGCCGGGCACGGAGCGTAGCGACCTCGAGGGGTACACACTTCAGGCCGGTGAGGCGAGCGCGGGCCTGAGCGGGGGGAGGATTGACTCCCGAGGGTGCGTACCTGCTAGAATCCGACACAGTTCTTCAGGGCGGGGTGTAAGTCCCCACCGGCGGTGAGAGCCCGCGAACCCTCCGGCCACGGGGGGCCGATCCGGTGGGACTCCGGAGCCGACGGTCACAGTCCGGATGGAAGAAGGATGGTCGCCTCGCATGGCGCGTCTGTTCTCCGACGCCTCCGCATCCGTGTCCGACCCGTGGCTTCGTCGTGCCCTCGAGCTGGCTGAGGCGGGCAGAGGCACCGCGTCGCCCAATCCGCCGGTCGGCTGCGTGCTGGTGCGCGACGGCGCGGTCGTCGGGGAGGGGTTCCACGAGCGCGCCGGAGGTCCTCACGCCGAGGTGGTCGCGCTGACCGCCGCGGGCACGCGGGCGAGGGGAGCCACGGCGTACGTGACGCTCGAGCCGTGCACGCATCACGGGCGCACCGGACCGTGCGCGCCGGCCCTCGCGCACGCGGGGGTCGAGCGGGTCGTCGTCGGCACGAGGGATCCAAACCCCTCGGTCTCAGGCGGGGGCGTGGAGCTGCTGCGTGCCGTTGGTGTCGCCGTGGAGATGGCGGCCGATCCCGCTCCGTTTCAGGAATCACTCCTGGAATGGACGAAGTTCGTGACCTCGGGGCTGCCGTTCGTGCAGGTCAAGACCGCGGTCACGCTCGACGGGAGGCCGGCCCTAGCGCGTGGCGTGCGTGCGTCGCTGACCGGGCAGGGAGCACGGGCGATCACGATGCTCCTCCGCGCGCGATCTGACGCCGTCATGGTCGGAGCCTCCACCGTGGCGATCGACGACCCCTCCCTCTGCGTGCGTGCAGCCGACGAATCACCCGCGCAACGACAGCCGCTCCGGGTCGTGCTGGCTCGTACCGAGGCGCCCTCCGCCGACGCGAGGATGTTCCACGATGGTGCGGGGCGCGTGGTCATCCTGATGCCCGAGGAGGCGGACGCGGACCCTGAGCTGGAGGTCCTCGCGGACGTCGTGACGTATCCGATCGCCGACGGACTGCGCGGAGCCCTGCGCGCGGTGGCGGCCCGAGGCGTCGTCAGCCTGCTGGTCGAGGCGGGTCCGCGCCTTCTCTCCGCCCTGTGGGACGAGAGCCTGGTGGACGAGCTCGTGCTGTACCACGCGGGCGGCGTGGCGGGCGAGCAGGCGCCCGCCTTGTTTGTGGGAGAATCGCAGGAGGATGCCACGTCGCTGCGGCGACCGATGCGGGCCATGGAGGCCGGCGTGGCCGATGGCGACGCGATCACGGTGTGGCGAAGGCGGGACAACGCACCTTAGGGCGCATGATCGCGGCGCGGGGCGCCGCGGCCGAAAGGGGACGACAACAGAGATGTTCACCGGACTCATCGAGACCACGGGCATCATCACTCGGACCGAGAGGGTGCCGGGTGGCATGCGGCTCGAGGTCTACGCCCCCGACTTCGGCCGGGACATGGCCATCGGCGACTCGGTCGCGGTCGAGGGCGTGTGCCTCACCATCGTGAAGTTCATCCGCGGCGCGTTCCTGGTGGACGTGAGCGACGAGACCCTCCAGCGGACCACGCTGGGCAGGCTCGCCCAAGGGGGCCACGTGAACCTGGAGCGCGCCCTGCGGCTGTCTGACCGCCTCGGCGGGCACATCGTGTCCGGCCATGTCGACGCGGTGGGCACGCTGGCGATGCGCCAGGGCACCGGCAACGCCGTCATCTATCGCTTCAAAGCCCCGGCTGGGGTCGCCGACTACCTCGTCGAGAAGGGCTCCATCGCGGTCGACGGCATCTCGCTCACGGTCGCGCGGCTCCACGAGGACGGGTTCTCGGCGGCAGTCGTCCCGCACACCGAGGAGTCCACCACGCTGAAGGCCAAGCCGATAGGCGCGGAGGTCAACCTCGAGACCGACATGTTCGCGAAGTACATCCGGCGCTACGTCGAGGGGTACATGGGAGCCAGCAAGGCGCGGCCGGCGGCGAGACGTGGTCTCGGCGACCTGCTCAAGGACCTGACGGAGGGCTCGTGACGCACAAGGACACCATCGTCGGCGGGCGTCTGTTCGCCACAATCGACGAGGCGGTCGCCGACATCGCGGCGGGGCGCATGCTGATCGTCGTCGACGACGAGGACCGCGAGAACGAGGGCGACTTCGTCATGGCCGCCGAGAAAGTCACCCCCGAGGCCGTCAACTTCATGGCGACCCACGGCCGCGGCCTCATATGCATGCCTCTCACCGGCGAGCGGCTCGACGCGCTCCGGATCCCCCCGATGACGAACCAGAACACCTCCGCCCAGGGGACCGCGTTCCACGTGTCCATCGGCGCCAAGGGCAGGATCACGACGGGCATATCGGCGGCGGATCGCTGCGAGACGGTGATCGTGGCCATCGATCCGGCCACCCGCCCGGAAGACATCGCGATGCCGGGGCACGTGTTCCCCCTGCGGGCGAAGCCGGGCGGCGTCCTGGAGCGCGCTGGTCACACCGAAGCCGCTGTCGACCTGGCGCGCCTCGCGGGTCTCACACCCGCCGGCGTCATCTGCGAGATCATGAACGCCGACGGCACCATGGCGCGTCGACCGCAACTCGAAGAGGTCGCGCGCGAGCACGGGCTGAAGATGGTCACGGTCGCGGGCCTCATCCGCTACCGGCGCCGCACCGAGCGTCTGGTCGAGCGCACGTCCACCGTGAAGATGCCGACCAGGTGGGGCGAGTTCGTGGCCCACGGCTACACTAGCGCCATCGACGGCATGACCCATGTGGCCCTCGTGGCGGGGGATGTGGTCGGAAAGAGCGACGTGCTCGTCCGGGTGCATTCGGAGTGCCTCACGGGGGACGTGTTCCACTCCCTGCGATGCGACTGCGGCGCCCAGCTGGAGGAGGCGATGCGCCTCGTCCACGAGGAGGGGGCCGGCGTCGTGCTCTACATCGTCGGTCACGAAGGTCGCGGCATCGGACTTTCGAACAAGCTGAAGGCCTACGAACTGCAGGAGCATGGTCAGGACACCGTGGAAGCCAACGAGTCGCTCGGCTTCCCGGCGGACCTGCGGGACTACGGCATCGGCGCGCAGATCCTCGCGGACCTGGGACTCACGTCGATGCGTCTGCTGACCAACAACCCCACCAAGATCGTGGGCATCGAAGGGTACGGACTGACCGTCACCGAGCAGGTGCCGCTCCAGATCCCGTCGTGTCCGGAGAACATCGAGTATCTGCGCACCAAGAAGGAGAAGATGAGCCACCGTCTCGACCTGTAGGGTCGGGGAGTGGCCGGACAAGGGAAGGGGGCGGAACAGCAAGATGACCGTCTTCGAGGGTGATCTGATCGGTTCTGGGCTCAAGATCGGGATCGTCGTGAGCCGATTCAACGAGCTGCTGTCCAGCCGGCTGCTGGGCGGCGCCGAAGACGCGCTGCAGCGTCACGGGGTGGCGGAGGCCGATGTGGATGTGGCATGGGTGCCGGGAGCCTTCGAGATACCGCTGCTGGCCAAGAAGATGGCCGACTCGGGCAAGTATTCGGCGGTCATAGCGCTGGGGGTCGTGATCCGCGGTGCGACGCCTCACTTCGAGTATGTCGCCGCCGAGGTGTCCAAGGGCGTCGCGAAGGCCTCGCTGGACTCAGGGGTGCCGATATCGTTCGGCGTCGTGACCGCCGACTCCATCGAGCAGGCCGTGGAGCGCGCGGGAACCAAGCACGGCAACAAGGGCTGGGACGCGGCGTCCGCGGCCATCGAGATGGCGAACCTGCTCAAAGGCATGTAGCGCGACGATCCCGCCGCCGACGGCGCGCGACGCGCGGATCGGGTCGAAGATGCCGAAAGCCCCGCCCGGCGAGACGCCGTGAGCGGGGCTTCCTCTTGTGGAATCCGGCGGGCCCTCGCGACCCTGTCGCTGTCGACCGCGGATCTCCGTCCTGCGAGACCGGGACCTCCCCCCGGAGACGCGGGAGCAGACTGTAACACGCACGCACCGGCCTCGCAACGCACCTCGGGTCCACATCCGCCGTGTGGGCTCCAGGGGAGCGTGACCGCGAGCTCATAGGCTCCGAGCGGCGCCGATCCGGCGACGACGCGCGGACGGGTTCAGTTCGGCGGTCGCTTGAGAGCGACGATACGTATATTGTGGAACCGGAAGGATGCCCCACGCTCGCCGAACCCGACCGCTCGAGAGGAGCCCATCCGATGTCCAAGGACGACCGAGAGTCCGACGAGAACTGCCGATTCGCGGTGCTTGAGGTCTTCGGGCTCAAGTTGGAGGTCAGCAACCCGCGGTTCGCGGAGCTGCTCACGATGGACGCGAAGGACGCGTTGACGCGCGACGTCCGCGACCTTGGCACGCCCAAGGCGGTGCGGGAACTTCGCGAGGAGGCTCAGGAGGCCCTGCCCGGCGTGGTACTCACCCCGTCGACGGCCAAGGACGACCAGGACGCCGCGTTGCGCCGGCAGTTCCGGGCGCGCGCCTCGGCCGCGGGTGCGACGCTCGGCTTCGACGCGCGTCCCGACGGTGTGTGGGATTCCCCGACCGGGGTGACCATCCTCACGCGCGCCGTCGACCGGCCCGTCTCCATGGCTGCGGCGAGCCACTACGTGTCCGAGATCTCGACTCACAGGGAGCAGCTCGCGGGCCCGGATGCCGCCGTCCTGTTCATCGTGGACGGCCAGCAGTCGGCCGACGTCTTCAAGGTTGCGATCCGCCAGGGGCACCTGTATCACGTCATGAGGGTCATCTGGCTCGACCATCTCGAGGAGATAGTGCGGCTCCAGACGTCGGGTGCGGTCGACCACGCCAAGGCGGTGATCCTCCTAGCGCCGGTGGCCAACATCGACGTGGGCGAGGTCCTGTCGGTGATCCGCTCGGCTAACGTGGAGGACTGACTTCGTCGCGGAGAGACCGCGGAGAGACCGCGGAGAGACCGGCGGACAGACCGCCCGTCACGGACCGTTGACAGCCGCTGTTCGCGAGCCTATCGTCCATTCCATACCTTATAGGTAGGGATTGACGGACAGGGCGGAGCATGGCATGCGTCTGACAGCGCGCAGCGAGTACGGGCTACTCGCCCTCATCGACTTGGCCTGCCGCTACGGCGGCGGGCCTGTCAGCGCGCGAGGCGTGGCCGAGCGTCAGAAGATCCCACCGAAGTTCCTCGAGCAGCTGTTCGTCTCCATGCGGCAGGCGGGCCTCGTCACCGCCGTCCGGGGGGCGCGCGGAGGGTTCGAGTTGAGCCGCGACCCCATGGCGATCACCGTTCTGGACGTTGTCGAGGCGCTCGAGGGACCGCTGCAGCCGACGCAGTGCGGAGGAGGCGGCGGTTGCGAACGCAGCCCGGTGTGCGCGGCCGGAACTGTGTGGACGCGTGCGACGGAGGCTCTCAGAGACGTCTTCGCCACCACCAGTCTCGGCACTCTGGCGGGCTCGCAGACCGCCATCGATTCGGGAGAACGCGGTCCGCACCGGACCGCCTGATGAGGAGGCGCTTCAGAGTCATGGCACAGGAAGAGAGCAGGACCATATACCTCGACTACGCGGCGACCACTCCGGTCGACGCGCGGGTGCTCGAGGCCATGCTGCCGTTCATGAGCGAACGATACGGCAACGCCAACAGCCTCTATGCGCTCGGCCGCGACGCCTACCGGGGGCTGGAGGACGCACGCGAGCGCGTCGCGGCGCTCATCGGCGCCAACGTGCCGGAGGTCGTGTTCACGGGCGGAGGCAGCGAGGGCGACAACGCCGCGGTGCTCGGCATCTCGCGTGCCGCGGTGACGCGTGGCCGGGGCGCACACATCGTCGTGTCGGGCTTCGAGCACAAGGCGGTCCTCGAGCCGGCCGAGTACCTCGGCAAGCACGGGTTCGAAGTCAGCATCGTGATGCCGAGGCCTGATGGCGTCGTGTACGCCGACGACCTGCGCGCGGTCATGAGGCCCGACACGGCTCTCGTCTCGGTGATGCACGCGAACAACGAGCTGGGCACGGTCATGCCGATCAAAGAACTGGCCGCGGTCGCCCATGAGTCGGGAGCGTACTTCCACACAGACGCCGTGCAGGTGCTCGGCAAGGTGGCCTGGGACGCGAAGGACCTCGGCGTGGACGCCGCGACGTTCACCGGTCACAAGATCTACGGACCCAAGGGTGTCGGCGTGATGTACCTGAAAAGGGGCACTCCTTACGAGGCGCTCATCATGGGAGGCGGCCAGGAAGGTAAGCGCCGCTCGGGCACCCAGAATGTCGCCGGCGCCGTGGGGTTCGCGCGCGCGCTCGAGTTGATGGAGGAGGAGCGCGAGACCGAGAACCCGCGCGAGACGGCCCTGCGCGATCGCGCCATCCAAGGCATCCTCGCCATGCCGAACACGGCACTGAACGGCACGCTCGACGCTCACCTCCCCGGCACGGCGAACCTCGTCATCAAGGGGGTCGAGGGTGAGGCCATGCTCCTCCAGCTCGACAACCGCGGCATCGCCGTCTCGACGGGCTCGGCATGCTCGTCGGGGTCGCTCGAGCCGAGCCACGTCCTGCTCGCCATCGGCTGTCCTCCCGAGATCGCGCACGGCTCGCTCCGGCTGACGATAGGACGCTTCACGACGACGGAGGACATCGACTACTTCCTGGACGTGCTCCCGCCGATCATCGAGCGCTTGAGAGCCATGTCCCCGGTGTATGCGCGCATGTTCGGGAATGGATCGTAGGGAGGATCACGGTCCGTCGGCCGGGCGCGGAGGCGGACGATGAAGAGAAGCGAGGGATGATGCTCTACTCGGACAAGGTGATGGATCACTTCAACAACCCGCGCAACGTGGGCGTGATCCCCGACGCCGACGGCGTGGGCGAGGTCGGCAACCCGGTATGCGGCGATGTCATGAAGATCACGATCTCGGTCGAGAACGACCATATCGACGACATCAAGTTCCAGACGCTCGGCTGCGGGGCGGCCATCGCGACGTCGTCCATCGTCACGGAGATGGCGCGGGGCATGTCGCTCGAAGAAGCGGTATCGATCACCAAGAAGCACGTCGCCGAGGAGCTCGGCGGACTGCCGCCGGCGAAGATGCATTGCTCGGTACTCGCCACGGATGGCCTGAAGGCCGCCGTCGACGACTACCTCGTCAAGAACGGCCGACCGCCCATCGCCGGCCCGATCCTGTCGGAGGATCCGAACTTCGACCCGCACGCCGAGGCCATCCCGACCACACCGGAGGCGTGCGACCTGTGATCGCGACCTCCCGACACGGGGGGCGGTGATCGGGCCATGGCGCGCGTCTGGGCCGCGATGAGCGGAGGCGTCGACTCATCGGTCGCCGCCGCGCTCCTGGTCGAAGCGGGGCACGACGTCACAGGGGTCACGATGAGGCTGCAGGGGGAGGACGCCCCGGGAGGATGCTGCCCCTCGGGCTCGGTCCGTGACGCGAAGCGCGTGTGCGACCTTCTCGGCATCCCGCACTACACCCTGGACATGCGCGACGTGTTCGACAGCGCCGTCGTGGAGATGTTCTGCGAGGAGTACGCGGCCGGGCGCACGCCGAATCCCTGCATCGCCTGCAACGATTCTGTGAAGTACGGCGAGCTGCTGCGGCGGGCGAGGCTCCAGGACGTGGACCTGCTGGCGACGGGTCACTACGCCAGGATCTCCGTCGACGCAGACGGGGTCGCGTGGCTCGCGAGGGCGGCCGACCGCGCGAAGGATCAGGCCTACTTCCTGTATCGGATGACACCCGAGCAGCTCGCGCACGCGGCGTTCCCGGTCGGAGACCTCACCAAGCCCGACGTGAGGGCGCAGGCACTCGCGCGGGGACTTCCCACCGCGATGCACGCCGAGAGTCAGGAGACGTGTTTCGTCCCCGACGGAGACGTGCGGGCGTTCGTCCGTGGCCGTCGGCCCGAGGCGTTCGAGCCCGGGGAGCTGGTGGACGGTTCCGGTGACGTCGTCGGGCACCACGACGGGGCGGTGGGGTTCACGATAGGCCAGCGCAAGGGGACCGGCGTGCAGCGCGGAACGCCCGCGTACGTCACGCAGGTCCTGCCCGGCGAGCGCAGGGTCGTGGTCGGCGACCGCGCGGACCTTCGGGTCTCCACGGTATGGGCCGACCATCTCGCGTGGCGTGGCGGTGATGCCCCGCGCCGCGTGAGTGGGCAGGTCCGCTACCGCGGCCAGGAGCACCGGGCGATCGCGGGTGTCGAGGCGGGGCGCCTCGTCGTACGCTTCGATTCCTTCGTGGAGGCCGTGGCGCCAGGACAGGCCGTGGTGTGCCGCGACGGGGACATCGTGCTGGGTGGCGGCGAAGTGGGGGAGGCGAGATGATCGATCTGCACGTGCACACGTCCCGGTGCGGACATGCCGAGGGGGCCGTGGCGGAGTATGCCGCAGCCGCTGCGGCGGCAGGTGTGCGCACCATGGCGTTCTGCGACCATCTGCCGCTGCCGGCCGGGTATCCTTCCGGCTACGCGATGGCATGGCGGGAGCTACCCGACTACGTCTCCGAGGTCCGCGCCCTTGCCGCCGAGTGCGTCACCAGCGGCGGACCCGAGGTGCTGCTCGGCGTCGAGGCTGACTGGATACCGCGGCACGAGGGCATGGTGGCGGAGGCGCTGGATGCCTACCCCTTCGATATCGTGCTCGGCTCGGTGCATTTCATCGACGACTGGGCCTTCGACGACCCCGACTTGCGAGCGCGCTATGCGGAGTGGACACCCGATCGCCTGTGGAAGCGCTACTTCGACGATCTCTCGCGGGCGTGCGCGAGCGGCCTGTTCGACGTGATGGCGCATCCGGATCTGGTGAAGAAGTTCGGCGACCGCCCCGCGCACGGACTGCGCGTCTGGTACGAGGCGACCGCCGACGCCTTCGCGTCCGCGGGCGTGGCTGTCGAGGTCAACAGTGCCGGGCTGCGCAAGCCCTGCGCCGAGATCTACCCGGCTCTGGGGTTGCTGCGCGCCTGTCGCGCCGCGGGCGTACCCGCGACGACCGGCTCCGACGCGCACACCCCCGCGGACGTCGGCCGCGACCTGTCCGCTGCCCGGCACCTCCTGCGTGAGGCGGGGTACGACTCGATAATGGTATTCCGAGGACGAGTGGCTGAGGAGGTAGGGCTGTGACGGGAGCGCGCGTTGCCGATCTGCTCGATACGCTGCAGCGGGAGATGCCGTCGCAGTGGGCGGAGCCGTGGGACCGGGTCGGGCTTCTCACGGGGGACGCGGAGGCGCCGCTGCGCCGGGTGTTCGTGTCCTTGGACCCGACTCCCGAGGCGCTCGCCGGTGCGATCGACGCCGGCGCGGGCGTCCTGCTCACGCACCACCCCGCGTTCCTGGAAGCGCCCGCCGGGCTGCGGGCGGCCGCGGGGATGGCCGGCGTCCCGTTCGCGGCGACGCGCGCGGGGATCGCGCTCGTCGCCGCCCACACCAACCTGGACCGATCGCCCGCGGGGGCGTCGGCGCTGCCGATCGCACTGGGCCTGTCCGCGGGTGAGCCGCTGGAGCGGTCCGACCAGCAGGTCGCCACCATCACGACGTATGCTCCACCCGGTGCCGTTGAGAGGCTGCTGGGGGCGCTCGCCGACGCGGGCGCCGGACGCGTCGGATCGTACGACGCATGTTCGTTCGTGGGCGGGGGAGAGGGTCGCTACACCCCGCTGCCCGACTCGACGCCGGTAGGGAAGGCAGCGTCGGGAGCGGTCGTGGCTCCGGAGACGCGCATCGAGGCGGTCTGCGCACGGGACCGCGCTGCCGCCGTCATCGACGCGCTGAGAGCGGCGCACCCGTACGAGGAGCCGCTCATCGTCGTCGGAGAGGCGGGGATATCCCGCGGCGCGGCACGACTCGGGCGCCTGTGCGACGCTCCGCCGGCATCCACCTTGGAGAGGGTGGCGGCGTCGGTGGCACGCGCGCTCGACGTCCGTCCGACGGTGTGGGGCCCGCGGTCCCGGCGGATCGCCAGGATCGCCATCGCCCCGGGCTCCGGGGGGTCCCTGCTCCCGGATGCTCGCGCCGCGGGCGCGGACGTCATCGTGACCGGCGAGCTGCGCTATCATGAGGCGCTCGACGCGGTGACGATGGGGCTGACGGTCATCGAGGCAGGTCACGACGCCACCGAATGGCCCATGGTGCCCTTCCTGGCCGCGGCCGCGGCACGTACTCCCGGGATCGGCTCGGGCAACGTGGTCGTAGACGCCGCACGTACTCATTGGTGGACGTCGGAGGGGTCTTAGATGCAAGAGACGCGAATCCTGGCCGAACTGCAGGACCACGACCTCCGCGCGCTGCGCGTGAGCAAGCAGCTCGACGAGATACCCGAGAAGCGCGCGATCCTCGTCGCTCGGGCCAAGATCGCCGAGATCGAGACGCTGCTGCGCCGCAGCGAGGTCGCCGCGCGCGCCATCGACGCGGGGATCAAGAGGCTCGAGGATGAGGCGGCGGTGTTTTCCGGCAAGATCGAGACCGAGCAGGCGAAGCTGCTGTCGGGATCTGTCACGCACCCGAAGGAGCTGCAGGCCATCTCGCTGGAGCTCAGCGCCCTGAAACGCCGGCTGGATGCGCTCGAGAACGACGTGCTGGCCGGGATGGCCAAGCGCGACGCGGCGACGGCGCAAGTCGCGCGTATCGCGGCCGCCGTGACCGCGGGCAAGGCGAAGGAAGCCGAGCTCGTGAGCGCGTTCAAGGTCAGGGGCGGGTCGCTCATCCACGATCTCGACGTCTTGGCCGCGGAGCGCGCCGCGCTGTCCGAACGCCTGTCTCCCGCACTCCGATCGAAGTACGAGACCCTGCGTGAGGCGCGACATGGGATCGCTCTGGGAGTCCTGGAGGGCCACACGTGCAGCGTGTGCCGTGTGGGCATGCCCGCGGGGCTGCTCGACCGCCTGCTGTCCGGTCCCGATGTCGGAGAATGCCCCATGTGCCACCGGATGCTCATCGTGAGGCAGCGGTAGATGCCCGCGCCGCATGTTCTCCGCACCGACGGGGGAGCCCGGGGCAACCCGGGTCCGGCGGGCGCCGGGTTCGTCCTCGAGGACTGCGCCGGGGAGGTCGTCCGCAGCGGGGGCCGCTACCTCGGGGAGGCCACCAACAACGTGGCCGAGTACGAGGCGCTCATCTGGGGGCTGGCCACGGCGGTCGACCAGGGCGTGTCGCACATCGAGGTGCGCGCCGACTCCGAGCTCATGGTCAAGCAGGTCAACGGCCAGTACCGCGTCCGCAACGCGGGGCTGATCCCACTGCATGCCCGCGCAGTCGCGCTTCTGACGCGCTTCGAGCGCTTCAAGGTCGTCCACGTCCGGCGGGCTGAGAACCAGATGGCCGACGAACTGTGCAACGTTGCGATGGACCGGCGGTGCACGGTGGGTGACGGCGTGGGCGACAGCGGCGGGCAGCCGCCTCTGTTCGGTTAGGAGCCTCGATGTATGAACTCACGGTCAAGGGACATTTCGACGCCGCGCACGCCCTGCGAGGATATCCGGGGGAGTGCCGGGGACTCCACGGTCACACGTGGGACGTCGAGGCCACGGTGGCGGGGTCCGCACTCGACGAGATCGGGATCGTCTACGACTTCAAGCGGCTGAAGGACGACCTTGAGACGGTGTTGGCGCCATACGACCACGTCATGCTCAACGATGTGCCGCCGTTCGACGAGATGAACGCCACGGCGGAGAACCTGGCGCGCGTCGTCTACGAGCGGCTGGCGGCCGCGGTCGATCCCGGCGTGAAGGTCGTGGAGGTCGCGGTATGGGAATCGCCCGTGGCGCGCCTCGTCTACCGGCCCTGAGAGACACGGAAAGGCCCGGTCCGAATGGGCCGGGCCTGCCACTACATAGAGGTGTCCCAAGAAACCTCGCCTGCGGAGTGTCTAGTCACCGACTTCCCGTTTCACGCCTCCCCGAAGGAGCGGTACTCGGGCCAGCCTCACGACGGAGCCCTTTCGCGCGCCACCCGGTCGGGCAGCTACTG
>JANYAK010000057.1 GCA_025361335.1 Coriobacteriia bacterium | reverse complement strand
TCGGCTGGGTCGTAGCGTTTCTCTTGGTCATCGCCTTCTCCTTGGTAGTCGGCCTCGAACACCAACCATCTTGGAGGGCGGTGGCCACCTTCGTCACTTCAGGCGGCCACGCTACTTACAGAACTTTTCGGACACGACCCTGGATGACCCGTCCCTGACCGCAACTAGGCCCACGACCCTATCGGCTGAAGTCCCTGATCAGAGTATCTACTTGCCGCTGGCTTGGCTTTCAAACTCACAGCTGAACCACGCGCGGAAGTATCCGAGACCAGAGTGAAGCTCAGCAGCGCGCGCCGGGAGCCCTCCCCGACAGCCAGACGCGGCTCATGGGTCCCGCGCTGACCGAACGTCGGCGAACGCATGACCCTTTGACTATTCGCAAGAGGACACCGCGCCACCGATTCTCCCGCGTCGATCTCTCTGTGGTAACCCACGAGCCGTGCGAGTCGTCGCCACCGGCTCTGGGCAGGCATTTTGCGTGCGCATCCGTGCTCCGCTGGATCGCGGAAAGCGCAACGATCGATTGCCCGGAAAGACGCTTCTACGCTCGGTTTCGTGGAGCTATTACGACGCTATTTACCACGGAGCCATTTTAGAGAGAAGTCAGGGGCCCTTCCGATTCCTCGGAATAGGCCCCTGACCTGCTCTTTTATGGTCGGGCTGACAGGATTTGAACCTGCGACCCCTTGACCCCCAGTCAAGTGCGCTACCAAGCTGCGCCACAGCCCGTTCCTGCCGCTCGCGCGGCCCGACTACTGTAGACGGCCTCCGGTGCCGATTCAAGCGCTGTCTTCGTGGGTGAAGGACGCGGCGCTTCACGCGCCGGCACCGACGCTCGAGCCACGGCGAGCGACCAGCGCCCCACGCCTACTTGCCCGGTCCCCCCGTTGCCCCGCCCTGGTACTGCACCACGACGATGTCCTCGATGGTGATCAGCCCATCCCCCACCATCGCCCGGAACACCTCGGTCAGCGCGGTGATGCGGTAGTCCGCGTCGATGACCTGCACCACGACGGGCAGGTCGCTGGAGAACCGCAGCATGTGCTCCGTGTGGATGCGGCTCGTGGCGCCGAACCCCTCGATGCCGCGCAGGACGGTCGCTCCGGCACAGCCCGCGGTCCTCGCCGCGGCGACGAGCGCGGAGTACAGCGGCTTGCCGTCGTAGTGGTCGTTCTCGCCGATGTAGGCCGACAGTTTCTTGGCCGGTCCCTCGTTCAGCATGACTCGCGCCCCTTCACCATCGGATCGAGCCTGTCCAGAAGCGCGCGTGCCACGGCCTCCTTCCCCATGAGCGGGAGAGACTCCTCGCCCTCGGGCGTGACGAACACCACGACGTTGGTCGGACCGTCGAATCCCGCCCCAGGGGCCGACACGTCATTGGCGACGACCAGGTCGAGGTTCTTCGCGGTGAGCTTCTCGCGCGCATGCTCGAGCACGTGCTCGGTCTCGGCGGCGAATCCCACCAGAACCCGAGTACCCTTGCGCCGTCCGAGTGCGGCGAGGATGTCCTCCGTGCGCTCGAGCTGGAGCGTCTCGGGAGCCGCGTCCTTCTTCAGCTTGCCCGATGCCGGCGCGGCGGGACGCATGTCGGCCACCGCGGCGGCCATCACCACGAGGTCGCAGTCCGAGTAGGCCGCCTCGACTGCCCCGTGCATCTCCGACGCGGTCTCGACGCGCACCACGCGCACCCCGAACGGGTCGGGCAGAGCGGTCGGCCCGCTCACGAGCGTGACGTCCGCCCCGCGACGGGCGGCCTCGTCGGCCACCGCGTACCCCTGGCGCCCCGAGGAGCGGTTCCCTATGAAGCGCACCGCGTCGATCGGCTCGCGGGTCGGACCCGCGGTCACGAGCACGCGCACGCCCGCGAGCGAGCGGGAGCACGTGACCTCGGCCATCACCGCGTCGGCGATGACGCCGACCTCGGCGAGCCGCCCCTCCCCCACGTCGCCGCACGCGAGTTCGCCCGTTGCGGGCTCGACGAAGCGCGCCCCGCATCCGCGCAGGGTCGCGACCGCCCCGGCGACCGCGTCCTTGCGCCACATGTGCGTGTTCATCGCCGGAGCGATCACGAGCCGGGCCTCGGTCGCCAGTGCCGTCGTCGTGAGCAGGTCGTCGGCCCGCCCTTGAGCCAGCTTGACGATGACGTTCGCGGTGCACGGGGCGATGGCGAGGACGTCGGCCTCATCGGCCAGCGAGATGTGATGGACTCTGGACGCCGGGTCGTCCCACAGCGACACCCCCACGGGCTCGCCGGTGAGCGTGCGGAAGGTCAGCGGGGTGACGAAGCGCTGCGCCGCGGCGGTCATCACGACCTTCACGCGGCAGCCACGGCGCATCAGCTCGCGCGCCAGGTCGCACGCCTTGTACACGGCGATGCCGCCGGTCACACCCAAGACGACCACTGGTGTTGTCGATGGTTCCATGCAGGCATGATACCGCGCCGCAACGGGCCGCCCCCAGCCGAACGGGAACATAGACCATCGATACCGTTGGCCGCGAGAGGGATGACGCCCATGCCGACCGACCCGAGACCCGCCAGCAGGCCGGACCTCCAGATCAAGATCGGCGGCGCCGCCGGGTTCGGCATCAAGGCCGCGGGCCAGACGCTGGCCCGGTGCTTCGTGCAGGGCGGGCTGCACACGTTCGACCTCACCGAGTACCCGTCCCTGATTCGTGGCGGGCACAACGCATACCAGGTGCGAGTCTCGCCTGAGCCCGTCGTGTCGCACGTGCTCGCGATCGACATCCTCGTCGCCCTCAATCAGGAGACCATCGACCTCCATCACACCGAGCTCGTCGACGGCGGCGCGCTGGTGTTCGACCCGAAGACCGCCAAGCTGGACGGACTGCCGGACCAGGCCAGAGTGTGCGCGGTCCCAGTTCCGTTCGACGACATCGTGAAGGAGGCCGGCGGGCTGCCGATCATGCGTAACGTCGCGGCCCTGGGCGCCGTGCTCGGGCTCGCTCACTACCCGCTGTCGTACCTCACCGACTCTCTGCGCGCCCAGTTCGCCAAGAAGCCCCCCGAAGTCGCCGAACAGAACGTGGCGGTCGCCACAAAGGGATACGAGCATGGCTCCTCGACCACCTGCGCGTTCCCCTTCCGGCTCGACCCCCTCCCCGACCCGCCCCGCGCCGTGCTCGCCGACGGGAACGAGGCGGTCGGGCTCGGGGCGCTGGCGGCGGGCATCGGCATGTACTGCGCCTACCCGATGACGCCCGCCTCCTCCCTGCTGCACTTCATGGCGGCCCACGACCGGGAGTACGGCGTCGTGGTCAAGCACACCGAGGACGAGATCGCGGCGATGAACATGGTCATCGGCGCGGCTTTCGGGGGCGCCCGCGCGATGTGCGCCACGGCCGGCGGCGGCTTCTCGCTCATGGTCGAGGCGTTCGGACTCGCGGGGATATCCGAGTCCGCCGTGGTGGTCGGCGTATTCACGCGTGCGGGGCCGGCAACCGGCCTGCCGACGTGGACCGAGCAGTCCGACCTGCGATTCGTCCTCCATGCCGCGCAGGGTGAGTTCCCCCGGGTCGTCCTCGCGCCGGGGGACACGACCGAGGCGTTCGAGCTCACGTGGATGGCGTTCAACCTCGCCGACCAGCTCCAGACGCCGGTGGTGCTGCTGGGCGACACGTACCTGTGCGACAACCGGCGCTCCGCCCCGCCCTTCGACCTCGCGGCCGTGACGATCGACCGCGGCAAGCTGGTCGCCGATGGCGACATCCGCACGCATCCCGAGGCGCTGGGCGCCGACGGCGCCTACCTGCGCTATAAGGTCGGCGGCGACGGCGTGAGCGTGCGAGCCCTCCCCGGGGTCACGGGCGCCACGCAGGTCGTCAACTCCTACGAGCACGACGAGTACGGCTTCGGCGCGCAGGGCGAGATCGCCTCGGTCCGCAACGCTCAGAACGAGAAGCGGATGGGCAAGCTGGAACTGGCGCGCACCCTGGTCCCGCCTCCCAAGTACTACGGTGCCTCTCCGGACACCGCGGACGTCTCGGTGATCGTCTTCGGCACGACCAAGCAACCCGCGCTGCAGGCCATCGAATGGCTCGAGCGCGACGGCGCGCGGGTGGCTCTTATGCAGATCGTCACCATGTGGCCCTTCCCCACGGGCGAAGTCGCCGCCTTCTTGGATGGCACCAAGCGCTCACTGGTGATCGAGGGCAACTTCACGGGCCAGCTCGAAGGCCTCATCCGCCAGGAATGCCTCATCGCGCCACGCGACCACCTGCGGCGCTGGGACGGCCGCCCATTCAACCCCGAGCAGATCTACGACAAGCTCCTGGAGGTGTCCCGTCGTGCCTGATGTGAAGGAATTCGAAACGGCGAACCGCCCCACATGGTGCCCGGGGTGCGGCAACTTCGGCATGTGGCAGGCGCTCAAGCAGGCCTACCAGGAGGTCGGCTGGTCCTTCGAGGAACTCGCGGTCGTGTGGGGCATCGGATGCCACGGAAACGGCGCCGACTTCACGCGCTGCCAGGGCTTCCACGCGCTCCATGGGCGCGCCCTGCCGGTCGCCACCGGCCTTGCGCTCTCGAACCCCGACCTCCACGTCGTCGTGGAGATGGGCGACGGCGACGGATATGGCATCGGACTGGGCCACTTCGCGCACGCATGCCGCCGCAACATCGACGTGACCGTGATCGTCCACGACAACCAGATCTACGGGCTGACGACCGGGCAGGCCTCCCCCACGACCGAGCAGTTCATGAAGACCATCTCGACCCCCGACGGCGTGCTGGAGGAGCCTGTCAACACGCTCGGGCTGGCCATTGCCGAGGGCGCGACGTTCGTGGCCCGCGGCTTTTCCGCCGACCCGGCGCACCTGACGGCGCTCATGGTTGCCGCCATGCGACACCGTGGGTTCGCGGTGGTCGACGTCTTCCAGCCGTGCGTCACCTGGAACAAGCTCAACACGGCGACATGGTTCCGAGATCGCGTATACAAGGTGGACGAGACGGGCCACGACCCCTACGACAAGAACGCCGCGTTCGCGCTCTCGCTCTCGACGTACCACGACCTCTCGTGTTCTCCGGACGAATGCCGCCTGCCGATCGGTGTCATCTACCAGGAGGAGGGCCGCGCCACGTACGGCGACGGTCTGCCGCAGCTCACGGGACCGTTGTGGCGGCAGGCGCTGCGGCCTCGCGACGTCTCCGCGGCAATGGGCCGACTCGGATGACGCGGCGGGCGTCTTGGACCTCAGGCCTCTTCGCCCCGACCCTCCAGCGCGCGCAGGAACACTTCGACCACCGCCGGATCGAACTGTGAGCCCATTCCGGCCACCAGTTCCGTCTCAGCCGTCTCCGCGGACATGGCGTGGCGATACGGGCGCTCGGACCGCATCGCCTGGTACGCATCGCAGACGGCGAGGATCCGCGCCTCGAGGGGGATGGCGACGGCCCGGAGCCCGTCAGGATAGCCGTTTCCGTCCCACCGCTCGTGATGGTGCCGCACCCACGGGAGGATCATCTGGCGGGCCGTGAATCCCATGATGCGCTCGCCGAGGATCGTGTGCTCGCGCACCACCGTCCACTCCTCCTGCGTCAGCGGACCCGGCTTGTGCAGGATGTCGTCAGGGACTCCTATCTTCCCGACGTCATACACGGTGGCGGCTGATTCGATGAGCCTGACGCGCTGCTCGTCCAGACCCAGATGGCGCGCCACGCCGACCGACAGTCGCGACACTTGGCGCGAATGGTCCCGCGTGGCGGGGTCGCGGGCGTCCACGGCCGCGGCAAGCGCTCGTACCGCCCCCAGATGAGACTGCTCCTCCAGAGCATGGATTCGGTCGTCGACGTCCAGTTCGCGCACGACGTCGGGATCGTAGACCAGCGCTTGCGCCTTGCCATGCCGCTTCACCCAGTACCGGGCGCCCTCAGCGAGGCGCAACAACTCCTCGGGCTCTGTTGCGCTGTCGGGGAATGTGGCGATGCCCATCGAGACGGTGATCGTGGCGCCCCAATCGAACCTCACGCCCTGAAGGCGCTGCTGGACGCACAGCCCGACTTTGAGCGCCTCTATCGCGCCGGCGTCCGGCATGACGACGGCAAACTCATCATCCCCCGACCTGCTGACGGTGTCGTGCTCGCGCGAGCACTCGTCGAGAACGGCGGCGAGTGCGCGCAGGACATCATCGCCCGCGGGGTGGCCGTGCAACTCGTTGACCATCTCGAAGTCGTCGACATCGATGACGATCACGCTCAGCTCCTCCGAGTAGCGCCGCGCCACATCGACCTCAACCGCGAGGCGCTCGTGAAGGAATCGGAGGTTGAACAGCCCCGTGACGGGATCCGTCACGGCATTGTGGAAGAGACTGCCGCTCTCGGCGGCCGACAACGCGGCCCTAGCGACGACAACAAGCGCCATGAGTGTCGTCGCACCCACATACACCCGGTAGTCGAGCGTCCCCGAAGGAGTGCGCATGGCGAGCACCGAAAGGACGGGCACAGATGACAGCCATATGGCGGGAAGGATCAATACCCGTACGCGATTGCGAGACGGCTGGAACAGAGGCATGGGTCGAAGCGGCCACTGCTGATGCCGCATGATGAGTCGAGAGATCGCCGCCACCGCGAGCATGTAGTGACCCAGCAGCGGGACGAGTTCCAGCAAGCCGCGTTCGAGGGACACCGCGTGCGCATGGGCGGTAGTGAGCCACAGGGGCCACGCGGCGATGCCGGCCGCGTAGATGCACAGGGACCCGGCGACCAGCCCCTCCCACGGACGCCAGCGTGTCATCTTCAGCCCCAGGATGGCGGCGAGCGTCGACCCCAACATCAGTATCGCGGCCGTCGGGTATGCGGCACCGGCTATGCGCTCGGCGTCGAGTATCCCAGGGATACTGGCGAAGAGGGGTTGGACCACCGCGCCGAAGATCGCCACGAACACCAGTGTGAGCCCGGCGATCACGTCCAGGGCGAACCGCAGCCTCGTGATCCTCGTCGCGTTCTGCAGGCGAGTCATGCTGACCAGGGCGAAGAACACGAAAGCGCCGGCGAAGGCGTGAAGGATCTGGAAGGACGCGTACACAGGAGGGGGACCGGTGACGTCGACCGCCACGATCCACCATGCCCAGTACGCCTCGCTGGTCAGCAGCACGACGTTCGCGCCCACCAGTGCCGTCCAGAACCGCGACTCGGGGCCCTGGGAGCGGCGATGCACGGCCCAACCCGCCGCGATCGCGACGAGCATCGGCACGACGAAGGCGATCTCGCCCACGACGAACCCTGCCATGGGCGTGGGCATCAATGAATTCGCGCTGAGGTAGGCTGCCCCGAACAGCAGGAATCCCGCGACCGCTACGGCGTTGCCGACAGGCCCGCCCAACAGGGTTCCCCTGGCGTGCACATCGTGGCTGAAACCCGTCTCCCGGTTCAGGGCCTGGTCGCTAGATCTCATCGAGCGCCACAGCCGCACGTATGAACTCCTCGCCGAGGTGCGGATCGAACTGCGTTCCGAGGTTGAGATCGATCTCTTGCAGCGCGGCCGCCTTGGACATGGCTTTGCGGTACGCCCGGTCGGAGGTCATCGCGTCGTACGAGTCGCACAGCGCGATGATCCGCGCCTCAGCGGGGATGTCCTCGCCGGCGATCCCGTCGGGGTATCCCCTGCCGTCCCATCGCTCGTGATGGTGCCGGACCCACGGCAGAACCTCCGTGAATCGAGTCGACGCGAGTATGCGCTCGCCGAGTGCGCTGTGCTCGCGGACCAGAAGCATCTCGTCGGCCGACAACGGGCCGGGCTTGCCGAGGATGCGATCGGAGATGCCGATCTTGCCGACGTCGTGCACGAGCGCGGCGACCTCGATCAAGTTCGCCGTTCGCTCGTCCATCCGGAGGTGACGCACGAACAGGACCGCAAGAGCCCCGACGTTGCGCGAGTGGTGCTCCATGCCAGGACTGCGGGCGTCGACCGCAACCGCAAGAGCGCGGACGGCGTCCAGGTGCATGCCCTCCTGGAGGGTCCGGATGCGCTCCTCCGCGTCGAGCGCGGTCACGACCGCGCTGTCGTACACCACCGCTTGGTCCTTGCCGTGGTACTTCGCCCAGTACCGCGCACCGTTCGCGCGGTGCAGGAGGTCTTCCACGGTCGTCGCATGCACCGGGAACGTCGCCAGCCCCAACGATGCGGTGGCTGCCCGCCCGTCGGGCAGCCGAACCCGGCGTATGGCTGCCAACGCCTTGCGCGCGACGGCCAAGGCGTCGCCGATGCCGGTTTCCGGGAGCAGGATCGCGAGCTCATCGCCACCGAGCCGAAACACCCAGTCGCCGCGCCGGACGGCGCCACGCACCGCCTTGGCGACGCCGACCAACACCGCGTCGCCCGCCGAGTGCCCCCCCGCGACGTTGACGGCGCGAAGATCGTCCACGTCCATGACGACCAGCGACACGGGCTCGTGGAAACGCACAGCGCCCTCAAGGGCGCTTGGCAATCGCGAGTGCATGGACCGATGATTGAAGAGCCCGGTGAGCGGATCGGTCACCGCGCGATCCAGCAGGTGTGCGTTGTCCACGACCGTCAGGACCGTGCGCGCCACGACCAGACCCACTGCGGCGGTCATTGCCAGCGCGTACAACCGACCGGGAGCGCCGTATCCCCTCCAGCGGTAGGAGAGGACTCCGAACAGAGGGATCGCCGCGATCTCGATCCCGGGGATGACGAGCGTCGGGCTCCACCCCGATGTCGTCTCGACCCCGCCCGTGTGGCCGGCGAACCAACTGACAGCGCGATTCGCCCGCCTGTCCACCGTCGCCCACAGGATGAGCAGCATCCCGGCACCCGTGAGTGCCTCGGGCGCCACGATGCCCGCTCGGCCCCCGAAGCCGGCTGCCGTCGATGCGTACCACAGCGGCCAGAGCAGGAGGCCGGCCGCGAGACATCCCAGCCCCCCGGCGAGCAGCCGCTCCCAGGACTCCCACTTCGAGGGATGGGCGCCCAGGAGGTTGCAAACGACGCCGTTCACGATGAGACCCGCGATCACCGGGTAGCAGGCGGCAAGCACCCGCGGTGCTCGCGCATCAAGGCCGAGCGCCTCATACCACGGATCGATCAGCACCATGTACGTCACGACGGCGGTCACGAACGACAGCGCTACCACGTCGAGAGAGTATCGGATGCGAGCGGCGACCGAGGCATGGCGGAATCGCGTGAACGACATCAGGACCAGAACGAACACGATCGCGCCGGCGAGATCGAGCCATGTCGCCGGCGACGGGACCACTGGTCCGCGCGCATCCACGACGATCACGTAGTACGCGTAGTAGAGCTGGGAAACCGCGATGAGGACGCCGGACACGAACACGCCCAGCCAGAACCGCCGCTCCCCCCCGAACGTCGACCGCCACGCGAGCAGCGCCATCGCGGACGACGCCAAGACGACCAGCGTGAGCACCGATTCGCCCAGAGTGTAGGCCCACGCGACATCACGCATGCCCGAGAGGGCGATAGCTGCGACGAAGAGAGGGCTCATCCATGCGATGCGCCTCACACGGCCCGAGAGGAGCGAAGCTCCAGTCCTTCGCGCCGCCGGTTCATCGACCGGGAACGCGGGAGTGTCGGGCTCGTCGGACGGGTCGCGCTCGGTCGAGGGCACCTACACACTCCAGAGGTTCGGCTCGTGGCGGCGAGCGCCACTCGACAGCACCACCAGCCTATCATCGCCGGCGGGCGATCCGCCACAGCGGAACAGAACCTCGCACCCTCGCACCGATCAGATCAGTCCCAGCGCTCTTCCCGACTCCTGAAACGCCGCTAGCGCCTGCGCGATGTCCTCGTCGGTGTGTGTGGCCATGAGACACGTCCGCAGACGATCCGTCCCCCGCGGCACGGCGGGATGCACGATCGGGCAGACGAAGATCCCACGGTCGAACAGCATCCGGGTCAGGTCCATGGTCTTCGACTCGTCGCCGACCATCACCGGCACCACGCATGTCGTCGAGCGCATCGTGTCCCAGCCCTGAGCTGCCAAGCCCCGCGAGTACTTCGCCTGCTGCTCGTGGAGCGATGTGACCCGCCACGGTTCGTCCTCGATCACGTCGAACGCGACCAACGCGGCGGCCGTCGACGCCGGTGGCAGCGCCGCCGAGAAGATGAACGGGCGCGAAAAGTGGCGGAGGAAATCGACGAGCAACTCGTCGCCGGCGCAGTAGCCGCCCACCGATGGGATCGACTTGGACAGCGTCCCCATCTTCACGTCGATGGAACCGTACATGTCGAAGTGCTCCTCGATCCCATGTCCGGTGGCGCCCAGCGCCCCGATCGAGTGCGCCTCGTCGACCATGAGCCGCGCCCCATATCGGTCGCAGAGCTCGCGCGTCATCGGCAGGTCCATGATGTCGCCGTCCATGGAGAACACCGAGTCAGCGATGACCAGAACGGTCGCGTACGCACCCGCTGCCTCCGCCAGCAGCTTCTCCAGATGCGTCATGTCGTTGTGGCGATAGGTCTTCCACTTGGCACCGGACAGGAGGGCTCCGTCGACTATCGACGCGTGGTCGAGCTTGTCCATGAGGACCAGGTCACCCGGACCGGTCAGCGCGGTGACGATGGCGACATTGGTGACGTATCCGGAGGAGTACACGCACGCGTCGTCACGCTTGGTGAACGAGGCGATGCGCGACTCGAGCCGCTGGTGCAGGTCGGTCGTGCCAGTCAGCAGACGCACTCCGCCGGCACCCGACCCGTAGGTGTCGATGGCCTCCTTGGCGGCGGCGTCGATCCTCGGGTGCCCGATGAGGCCCAGGTAGCTGTACGAGGCGAGCATCACCATGTCGCGACCATCCGCCATCGTGACCCGATGGTTCGTCACACCGGTCGTCGGCTGCAGATAGAAGTACCGGTCCGCGCCCTTCATGGCCGCCCGGCGCTCGGCGAACTCCTCCAGCCGTGCGGAGATCCCGTCGTGGATTGCGGTGTCCTGCCCGATCGCCATGCTGGTGATCCCCCTCCGGCTCGTCATGACTCGCGGACGGCGCCCGGCCGCCCGCAGTGTGTGTACACAGATGTGTACACAAGACTAGCACAGCCAAGTGCGACAGGCGACAGCCTCACGACAGCTTCCCGACAGCCTCACGACACGGCCGGACCCTCAAAGCCGCGGTCGACCTTCCCCGCGCCGGCCCGCATCGCGGGGGGCTAGCCGCGCCGGCCCGCATCGCGGGGGGCTAGAGCCCGCCGGGGGTCCTCTGCTCGAGCACCCCCGACGAGATGACCTGCTTGAACGTGGCGTCCGGGATGGTCGTGTCCCAGTGACCGGTCATCTTGGCGCCTGCGTAGAGCACGAGCCATAGCCCGACGACCAGGAGCGGCCACACCTGGTACGGCACACGGATCCTGCCGAGCGCCTTGGCCTGCAATGCGGTGGGGACCGGGCAGACGCGGACACAGTCCATGCACCCGTCGCATTCTGGAGCGGCCACACGGCGCTTGACGCGCTCGACGTCGACGAACGCGTGACACGCCTTCGTGCACTTCGAGCAGTGGATGCAAGTCGCCTCGTCGCGCTCGACGGCGCACACGGACATCGTCCCGATGGCGCCGTACCAACCGCCGAGCGGGCACGCATAGCGACACCAGACCGAGCCGAACAACATCGAGAGGACGAATCCCAGCAGCCATGCGCCGAGGAACACCGGGGTCATGAATCCCTCGATGATCTTGATGTCCGCGACCCACATGTACGGGAGCGTGCGGAACGCGATCGCAGAATCGATGGGAACGCTGGCCAACCAGAACACGATCGAACCGGCCATGAGGTAGCGCAGGGTGCGTGCGGTGATGTCGAGCCAGTGCGGCGGGCGCAGGTTCCGTCCGAGCAGCTTGCGCCCCAGGACACCGGCGAATTCCCAGATGCTCCCAAGGGGGCATATCCAGCCGCAGAAGCCGCGCTTGAACAGCAACGATAGAGCCAGCGCCCCGAGGATGATGACGAGCCCCGCGGGCAACAAGGCGTCCCACCCTCCCCCTCGAAGCCAGGCGAAGAAGCTCGTGTAGTGGCCCACCGGAAGGATCCCGGCCACGGCCTCCGGGCGCGGCACGTAGCCGCCCACGCCCCTCGCCCATGCCGCGAAGCCGAGCAAGCGGACGCAGATCCAGACGAAGAACAGGAGGAACCCTCCCCGGACCACAAGCCGGGACGTGGCGACGTCGATGATGCGAGAGGATCTCATGGACATGCGAGCAACCACCTTGCCGACATGGGCGGGCATGCGAGGCGCGAACAAGGCGCCCGCGAGCGACGACGGGGCCGCAGACCGATTAGGATACGGCATCGCGGCGGTATACTCATGACTGTTTCGCCGAGCGTGTCGGGCGCCAGGGTCCGGCCACGCGCGAAGGCCGCTTCGACATGGAGGCACTAATGAAGATGTACCGGTGCAGGATCTGCGGCGAGACCTACCTCGGCCACGAGCGGCCGAGCGATTGCCCGTTCTGCGGCGCCCACGGCGACCTGCTGGTGCCGACCGAGCAGTACCCCGAGGACATCAACCACGTGACCCTGACCGAGGTGGAGCGCGCAGACCTCGAGACGGCGATCGAGCTGGAGACCGCGAACACGCGCTTCTACCTGGCGATGGCCGGGCGCAAGGACAACCCGGCGCTGGCTTCGGCCTACAAGCGTCTGGCGAAGGTGGAGGCCGAGCACTGCTCCCTCTTCTCCAAGTTGGCCGGGTCGCCCAAGCCCGCCGACCTCCTCGAGCCGGGTACAGAACTCGGATCGTGGGGCGCCGACATCGACGAATCCGTCGTGCGCGAGACCCGTGCCTCCGCTCTGTACGTGGAGTTCGCCGCGCGAGCGACGTCGCCGCGCCTGCTCGAGGTGTGGCCGGCGGTCAGCGCCGTGGAAGCGGACCACATCGCGCTCGACGGGGTCGCGCGAGGCTACATCTAGCGCGGCGGCTCCCTTCCCGGCGACTCCCTTCCCGGCGGCTCGCCCTTACAACTCGCCGCGGCGGAACAGCGCCGCGGCGGCGCCCACGCACACCGCGGCCAGCGCGATGGCTGAGAGGATCGGCCAGAGCACGGCGACGTCGTGTCCCGCCGCTATGGAGGCGGGCGCTCCCGACAGTCCCGCCGGCGAGTACGTGCCCAGAGGCTTCCACAGCGAGGCCAGGCCGAGGACCACGTAGACCCCGAGCCCGATGCCGGCGGCGCCGGCCTGCGACGGTACCAGCACCGACAACAGGGCCATGATCCCGACGAACAGCACGGCGAACGCGAGCCACGCCCCCGTCGACTTCCAGAGCGCCGACCCGGGAGCGGATGGGAACATCGCGGCGGTCATCCCCCATGTGAGCGCGGTCCCGACCGCTATCGTGAGCGCCACGAACGCCATGTGCACGACCGCCTTCGCGATCACGAAAGCCGACCGCGACACCGGCTTCGTCAGAACGAGGATCGCGGTCCCGCTCTTGCGCTCCGACGACACGAGCCCTCCGTAGATGATCACCAGCGCGAACAGGACGATCTGCGAGAGGTTCTTGATCCACTGCCCGTAGGCGTCGAGATACGTCGGGGGCAAAAGCTTCAGATTGCCCAGCTGATCGCCCGCGACGGCGCGCAGGATCTCGGGCGTGTACTTCGCCAACGCGGGACCCGTCAGGGCGAACAGCAGGGCCATGCCCGGCAGGACGAGGATGCGCCACGTGCGCACGATCTCCGTGATCTCCTTGCGCACGAACGCAGCGAAACCCCTCATTGCGAGCCACCTCCGACGAGTTCCACGAAGACTTCCTCGAGGCCGACCTCTCCCGCTTCCATGCGGTGCAGCCCGAGCCCTCGCGCCGCGATGAGAGCCGGGACCGCGCGCTCGGCGGCCTCCATGTCGCGTACGGTCACCTCTATGCCGCCCTCGGGCGTCCGCGTGGTGGCCGACACCCACGGTTCGCCCACCAGGGCCGCGGCGAGCTCGTCGGCTCCGGAAGCGACCTCGATGACGACCTTGCGCGACGAGTGGCGCGCCTTGAGCTCCTCGATGGGAGCCTGGGCGACGACGCGACCGCGATCGAGCACGGCGACGGTGTCGCAGATGCGCTCCACATCCGAGAGGATGTGCGTCGAGAAGAAGACCGTCGTACGCCCTCGCAGGGACGCGAGCATGTCCAGGACGTCCTTGCGCCCCATGGGGTCCAGCGCGCTCGTCGGCTCGTCGAGCATGAGCAGCCGGGGTGCGTTGACGAGAGCCTGAGCGACTCCAAGGCGCTGCTTCATCCCCCGGGAGAACCCGCCCAGCCGGGTACGCACCCCCGTCAGGCCCGCGAGATCGAGCAGGACCGTCACCCGATCGTCGAGCGTCCTACCCCGCAACCCGAACAGCCCGCCGGCGAAGCGCAGGAACTCGGGCGCGGTCATCCACTCGTAGAATCCCGGCACGTCCGGAAGATAGCCGATGCTCGCACGCACGGCGTTGTCGGCCATGGCGACGTCGTGCCCGAGGACGCGGACCGTTCCCGAAGTGGGCCGGCCCAGTCCGGTGAGCATACGCAACGTGGTCGTCTTGCCGGCCCCGTTCGGCCCGAGGAACCCGAACACGGAGCCCTCCGGCACCGTCAGGTCCACCCGCCGCAGGGCGTGCTTGGCGCCGTAGACCTTCGTGAGCCCGCGGATCTCGATCGCGTGGCTCACCGCGCGTCGCCATCCTTCTTCGGGCCGTAGAGCGCGCTCACCGCGGCACCGGCGCGGTCCGAGACGGGCGAGGCCGACGCCGCGTCGACCGCGAGTGCGGGCTTGCCCCCGGCCGCGAAGTAGACGATCGCTCCGATCCAGCTGACACCTAGGATGAGTATCGCCCACAGCCACTTGCGGCCGCCCAGCGTGAGCCGCTCCGAAGGGCGCCGCAGCATGTCGACCAGCGCCAATATCTCGAAGGACAGTTGGGCCACGGCCACCACTCCGCCCACGATCAGCAGCCATACCGGCATGGATTCGAGCGGGATGTTCGTCTGCATGGTCTTTCTCCTTAACGTGGACGGTCGGCGAGATCGCGACGCTGTTCGGCGGCGCGCCCGATACGGGACAGCACGGTGAGCAGTGCGAAGGGCAGAAGCAGGGTGAGGCCCACACCGACCCATGTGAGCCAGGCGCCATGTACTCCGTCCAGTGTGCGTACGGTCTGAACGAACTGCGTGAGCGCGGCGGTGGACAGCAGCGTGGCGGCAGCCGCGGCCGCGACGCGGTTCAAGGCGGGGCGACGGCGCGCGAACACGCGAGCCGCCAACATGGTCGGAACGACGGACATCGCGAGCAGGAACGCGGCGAGGGCCTCCTTGCGCCAGTACGCGCTCGGTCGGCCGGCCACATCCCACTGGGAAGGCGCGAACGCGGGCATGCCCGCATACCGGGTCACGAGCATCGCGACGAGAACGGCGCAGACCGCGATCGGCACGGCGAGCGCCACAAGCAGCCAGCCTTCGGGCACCGTCGCGAACGGCTCGTCCTCATCGTCGGGGCGCACGATACCGAGCTTCACCGCGACCGCGCCGAAGTTGATGTCCCAGCCGATACCGAACACTCGAGGCACGAACACGCTCGGATCGAGCGGGTTCCACAAGCGGCTCGCGATGCGCTCGGTCGTGGGCATGCGGACGTCGAACGGCATTCCCAGGAACGTGCCGTGGCCCGGGCTGTGGTGGTCGGAGCCGCGGGATTCCCGCCCGGCGTCGTCATCGGCGTACTCCGCGGCCAGGGATTCCGGCGTGCCGAGCGCTCCGAGGACCCGCGACACGGCCGCCGGAGATCCATCGGTCTCGGCGAGCTCGGACAGTACGTGCGCCCGCAGGTCCTCGACGGCGTCGGCCGCCTCGTCGCCTGCCGTCAGCAGCATGGCGCCCTGCACGCGGTCCAAGTAGGTCTCGATGAGGTGGGCGGACTCGGGAGTGAGCGCCCGGCTCGACATCCGCAGCGGCTCGATCATCGCGAGACCCCCCTTCCCAGTAGTGACTTCATCGCTCCCGTGACCCCATCCCACGCGCGGATCATCTCGCCGAACTCCGTCTCGCCCGCCGGTGTCAATCTGTAGTACTTGCGCGGGGGACCGACCGGCGACTCGCGCCACACCGAGCCGATGACCCCCGACTTCTTGAGGCGCGACAGCAGCGGGTACACCGTGCCCGCGCTGATCGCCAGCCCCGGATGCGCCGACAGAGCCTCGACGATCTCGCCGCCGTACGCCTCGTCGCGATGCAGCATCCCGAGGATCGCCAGTTCGACGACCCCCTTGCGGAACTGCGAGATGCGGCCATCCGCCTCTGTAGTCATGATCCGCCCTGCTTCTCCGGTTCTTGCGTGTCAGACACGCTTCCTTGTATCACACGCTAGATGGTAGTGCAAGATACCGGACCGTGCAAGAGGTCGGATGGATCGCTGGACGGCGGCCCCGTCGAGGCCTTTCCCGATGCCGACGACCGCTACCTGGCGCCGCCGGCCTCGGCTAGGCGATCGAACGTGGCGGCGTACTCGGGCGCGAGGCGACCGACCGTGTACGGTTCCGCCAGGCTCCTCCCCTGCCCCGCCGGAGGGCGGTCGAGGATGGCCGCTCTCAGCCTCGACACGAGGTCCTCTTCATCTGAGTACCGCATGGGCTCGGGGTAGATCTCGGGATAGGCAAGCCGGTCGGGCACCAGGGGATGGCAGCCCGCGTAGGCCGCCTCCACCATCGCCAGGCCGAAGAATTCGTTCACGGCCGTGGAGACGGCGACGTCGCAACTGGCCAGCAGCGCCGCATAGTCCTCGCGGCTGGCGGGCGCACCCATGTGGACCAGCCGGCCGGCGAGTCCGGGGGCCGCCGCTTCGAACTGCTCCCGGGTCTCGGCGAACGGCTGGCCGGCCACGGCGACCTCGAAGTCGAGACCCTCCGCGGCAAGCACGCCGACTGCAGCGAAGAACGCCTCGGGCGCTTTGTCGTGTTCCCATCGATGGGGCCACACGATCCGGCATCGGGGGCCGCGCTGGCGCGTCGCCGCGTCGAACGGCGCGGGGTCGAACGGCGGGTGCAGGACAGCGGACTTGGCGCTGATCTGTTCGGCGATACCCCGGGGATGGTGGTCGGGGAACTGGTCGATGAACGGGGGGATCGCGCTCACGAAGGAATCGAGGTTCCATGCCGTGTTGAACAGGCAAAGGTCCGCCGCCAAGGCGCTGGTGATATTGGTGAGCGGGAACTGCAGGTCCCACTCGGCCGTGTGACGATTGGGGTAGACCAGCTGGTTCTCGTGGAAGTAGACGGCCTTCGGCACCCCCGCGACCGCGTCGCCGGCGAGCCCCAGAAACTCCGCCAGATTGAGAAACGTCGAGGCCAGGATGAGATCCCAGGGGCCACGGTCGGCAGCCCCCCTGGACAGAGTCGCCGCGCTCCCGGGATCGGACGCCGCTCGGCCATCCGACCAAGCCTCGTGGAGGCGACGCGTCTCGGCGGCCATGGTGATGGCGGCCCCCCGCATGCGCCACTTCCACTTGCGCGCCGGCAGGGTAAGCACGTCGGCTTCCCAGCCCAGGGTTGAGATCGCGGGCAGGAGAACGTCGAGCACCGCTCGATGGGAGCCGCCATGATACGGCTCGAGGACCAGCAGGCGCCGTCGATGCCGCTCGATCACGACGCGTGGCCTACTTGATGCCGTCCTTCACCCGCTCATAGCTGACGTCGCCGACTGCGATCTCCTCGAGCGCCAGCGTGAGCGGCTTCGTCGAGGTGATCTGCGCGATCTGAGGCGCCGACATCGTCAGCAGCGCTTGGTCGCGGACACCGTGCAGCATGTCGTTGATCTGACGGGCACGCTTGGCCGAGACGATGCAGAGCGTGTACTTCGAGTCGACCTTCGACAGCAGCGTGTCGATCTCTGGCTTGATGACCATACGGGCGCTTCCCTCTTCCATTCACCGGGGCGCGGGGACGCACCTACTCAGGCGTCTTCTCCGCGGAGAACGAGCGGATGTAGTCGACGAGCTCGTCAGTGGCTCGCTTGATGTCGTCATTCAATACCACGAAATCATACATCCCCTCAACCCGCAGCTCCCGTTCGGCCGTCTTGAGTCGAGTCCTGACCTGGTCGTCGGACTCGGCCCCCCGGCTGCGGATCCTGCGTTCCAGCTCGTCTGTGGATGGTGCCTTCACGAAGATCAGCTTGGAACGATCGATCAGCTTGTGGACCTGCTCCGCTCCCTGAGGGTCGATCTCCAAGATCACGTCGACGCCACCGCCCAAGCGCCGCTCGACAGGCGCCCTCAGTGTCCCGTAGCGGTTGCCGTGCACCATGGCGTGCTCCAGGAACTCGCCATGGCGCACGCGCACGTCGAACTCCGCGGGGGTCAGGAAGAAGTAGTCGATGCCCTCCTTCTCGCCCGGCCGAGGTGCGCGGGTCGTGGCGGACACCGAAACCCATACGTCAGGGACCCGGCGAACGAGTTCGCTCACCAAGGTCCCTTTTCCCGCTCCGGACGGGCCGGAGATTATGAACAGATGGCTATCGCCCATGTGGGTCTGACGCGCCCCGGCCACGTACGGCCCCCGGGCGCGGACGTCTATCCCAGCCGGTCCATGAGCATCTCGCGCTGCCGGGCGCCGAGTCCCTGGACGCGACGGCTCTCGGAGATCTCAAGGTCGGCCATGACTTTGGCCGCCTTGGCCTTGCCGAAGCCGGGCAGGCTCTCAAGGAGAGTGACGACCCGCATCCGCGCGACGATCGGGTCCTCCGCGTTCTTCATCACGCCCTGGAACGTCATCTTGCCGGACTTGATGTCGGCTCGCAGAGCCGCGCGCTTCTGCCTGGCATCAGCCGCCTTCTTGAGAGCGGCCTGACGATCGGCGGCGGAAAGGATCGGTAGTGCCATGTTTCCTCCTCGTAACCTTCCGGACGGGCCTTCTGGCCCTGATGAACTGCCGAGCACCCCGGGCCCGACCGTGCTGAATCTGTCCGTGATGTTACCCCTGACCTGCGGCAATGCATAGCACTATTTGCCGCTTCTGCGGCTGCCTGGGGACGTGATCGCCTCTCCCGAGGCGCATTGGCCACACGTTGCGGGCTCCCATGACTCCACCTCGAGTCGAAGTAGAGGGTACAGGGGGATATCGAACGCCTTCGGTCCGCCGCGGTCGATGATGCTGGTCACCGCCACAGGATCGCCGCCCGCTTGTCGCACCAGATCCACCACTTCCGCGACGGACCCGCCGGTTGTCACCACGTCCTCCACGACGAGCACCCGGGCGCCCTCGGGCACAAAGAACGCCCGCCTGAACCGCATGACCCCCGACTCGCGCTCGCTGAAGACGAACCTGGCTCCGAGCGCCTGCGCGACCGCGAAGCCGATGATGATGCCGCCGATCGCGGGCGCTGCCACGACGTCGAACTGTTTGGAGGGAAGGCGCTCGACCATGGCGGCGGCGAGCCGCGTGGTGAGAGCGGGGTCCTCAAGCACCCGCGCGCACTGGACGTACGTGTCCGAGTGCCGTCCGCTCGTGAGCTGGAAGTGACCCGACAGAACCGCGTCCGCCTCCTTGAGTGCGCACAGAACCTCTGCTTCGGACATCGATGCCATGTTTGCCTACCCTTCCGCGACGATGCGTTCGAACGCGAGCATCGGGTCCTGTGCGCCCGTGATCGGCCGGCCGATCACGATGTGCGAGGCGCCCGCGGCTATCGCCTCGCCAGGAGTGCCCGTTCGAGCCTGATCCCCGATCTCCGCCCAGGCGGGACGGACGCCGGGGGTGACGATCAGAGCCTGCTCCCCCAGCAGGGCGCGCATGTCCGCTGCCTCCCGCGGAGAGCACACGATGCCGTCCACTCCCGCGGTGAGAGCCAGAGCGGCCAATCCGGCCACCTGGGTCGCCGGCGGGTCCTTGACCCCCACGGAGGCGAGAGTGTCCCCGTCCATGCTCGTGAGCACCGTGACTGCGATGACGGCGGGTGGCTCCATCCCTGAGGCGGCCGCGCCTTCGCTCGCGCCGACGACGGCGGCCTCCATCATGTCCGCCCCTCCGCCGGCGTGCACGGTGATCATGCGCGCGCCCAAGGTGCTCAAGGACCGGGCGGCGCCACGCACCTGATGCGGGATGTCGTGGAGCTTGAGATCGACGAACACGTCGAATCCCAGATCGCCCAGCGACGCCACGATCGACGGACCCTCCGCGTAGAAGAGGGTCATGCCGACCTTGACCCATCGAGCGTGGCCGACGAGCGCCGAAGCGATGGAGAGCGCCGACGCGGCGTCGGGCGTGTCGAGTGCGACGATGATGCGCTCACGCATCTCGGGGATCCCCTCTTCCATCCCGACTACCGGGCCGGCACGGGGCCCGACGGCCCCACTACCGTCAGGACCCTGCGTGACGGTGCGGGCGGAGCGGACTGGAAGGCGGCCCATGCCGTCGAGCCGATGAGGCCCTCGAGCGAGAGCCATCCTCCACTGCGCGTCCATCGAGCCGCCACGCTGCCCGTGACGGTGCCAAGACCGGCCGACTCGCCGTCGAGCGCCACTCGCCAAGTCTGAGTCGAGCGCCCGTCGCCCCCGACGGGCACGCGCGCCACCATGATGGCAGTAGCGTCCGAACCCGCGAGCCACGCAGAGGTCATGGACGTCTCGGACCAGCGGGGGATGCTCAAGGGAATCTCCTTGGGCGAGCCGCCGGGCTCGGCCTGCAACACCCGCACTCCCTGGGGAGTGCCGTCCAGGAACACCATCGTGTCGCGAGGGCCGACCCACGCGGCCAACGCGGTGCTGGAGTTAGGCACCAGGACGGGAGCCGTGAGAGTGTACCGGGCCGCGAGGGTGCCTGTCTCGGCCGAGAAGACCAGGATCTCGGCCTTGTGGCGCGGTGCCGCGACGACCGGCCGAGCGCTGTCCGGCGCTCCCGACGTCGGAGACGCCCCGCCGGCCCTCTGCGCGACGAACTCGGCGGTCCATTGCGCGACGAGCGCCTCCGTCGTGGCCGCGTCCACCTGAGTGATGACCGAGAAGTACCTGCCCGAGGGGGACCAGCCGATCGGCTCGAAGGTCACCACGCCGGTGGGGATCTTGGCCGGCCAGGCGTTGAGGCTGGAAGCGACCTTGCTGAAGCGCAAGGCCGAAGGGCAACCGCCTTGGTTCACGTCTATCTCCACGGAGACGGCGTACCCCGCAGCGCCGGGCCAACTCGTCCAACGAGCGTCCACATCGGATCGGGGCTTGCCGGGCAGGTCGAGCCGGAGCGCCGAAAGTTCCGAGGGGCGGGTGTCCACACCGTCGCCGGCGATGTCGATGACGCGAGCCGGCGCGGAGTCACGCGACGGGTCGGTGGGGACCGGAGACGGATCGGACACGATCCATATCCTCGGAGCGTGCGGCTCGACCCCGACGACGCGATAGCTCGGAAGGACCCGCCGCGCATTCTTCGCGCGATCCCAGATGGTGACGGTCGGCCGTCCGTCTCGGCCGACGGCCTGCACCACGACGTACCCCCCATCGCCACTCCACCAGGCGGACGCGGGCGCCTGCAGACTGAACAGCGCGTCCTGCGCCGCCGTCCGCACGGGCAGCGCCGCGGGGCGGTTCCTGAGGACGAGGAACACCCCTGTACCGACCAGCGCGGCCACGAGGACCACGACGGCGATCACGACCGCCCACGACGGACGCGTGACCGCCGTTCGTTCGAATTCGACCTGTCCTGTGTCCTCGACCTGTCCTGTGTCCATGACTGCCCCCATGTCAGAGAACCAGCGCGCCGGTCAGGTCGCTCACGTGCGCGACCCCGGTCTCTTGGCAGAAGCTCTCGAGTCCATCGATCACCCGTATCGTGGCGGTCGGGTCCACAAAGCTCGCGGTCCCCACCGCGACAGCCGTCGCACCCGCGAGCATGAACTCGACGGCGTCCTCGGCGGTCCGCACTCCGCCCATCCCGATCACCGGCAGCTCGATCGCTGAGGCCACCTGCCACACCATTCGCAACGCGACGGGCTTGATGGCCGGCCCGGACAGCCCGCCCACCGTCCGGGCGAGCCGCGGGCGACGCGATCGTGCGTCTATGGACATACCCAGAACGGTGTTGATCAGGCTGACCGCGTCGGCACCCGCCGCCTCGACGGCTCGGGCGATGTCCGCGATGTCGGTCACGTTGGGGCTCAGCTTGATGATGAGGGGCTTGCCCGTGACGGCGCGGGCGGCCCTCGTCACCTCCGCAGCAGCCGTGCAGTCGGTCCCGAACGCCATCCCGCCGGCGTCCACGTTGGGGCATGAGATGTTGATCTCCATACCCGCCACGGACGGCTCGGCGTCCAGCCGCTCCACGACGGCCGCGTATTCCTTTACCGTATGCCCCGACACGTTCACGATGACCGGGACATCGTGACCGGCCAGCCAGGCCAGGTCGCGCGCGACGAACGCTTCCACTCCCGGGTTCTGCAGCCCGATGGAGTTGAGCATCCCGCTGGCGGTCTCGGCGATGCGGGGCGATGCGTTGCCCGCCCACGGCTCCAGCGAGACGCCTTTCGTCACGACCGCGCCGAGCCGGCTCAGATCGAGGAAGTCCGCATACTCGCGACCGGAGGCGAAGGTCCCCGACGCGGTCATCACGGGATTGCGCAGCTTGAGCCCTGCCATGTCGACGGTCAGGTCGACTTGGGACGAGGCGTCAGTGGCGCGGGGGGACTTCGGATCCATCCCAGACCACCTCCTCTGCGTCGAAGACCGGTCCGTCGACGCAGGCGCGCAGGCGCCCGCTCTTCGTCGTCACCACGCACGACAGACACGCGCCGACCCCGCAGGCCATCAGCCGTTCGAGGGAGACCAGACAGCGCACGCCGGCATCGGCCGCCTGCTCGGCCACCCGCCTGGCCATGATCTCGGGACCGCACACGCACACGATGTCGGGAAGGTCGCGTTCCAGGAGGCGGGCCGAGACCGACGTCACGAATCCCGCCTCACCCGCGCTCCCGTCATCGGTCGCGAGCTCGACTCGACGAGCCACCCGCTCGAACAGCGCCCGAGCGACGAGGCGTTCCGCCGTGGGAGCACCGAGTGCCACCGACACGGCGACTCCCCGACCGGCCAGGTCCTCCGCCAGCATCCCCAGGGGGGCGGCGCCGAGCCCGCCCGCGACGAGGAGCGCGTGAGCGACGCCCGGTTCCACCTTCCATCCGTGCCCGAGGGGGCCGATAGCGTCCATGGCGTCGCCCCTGCGCTTGCCCGCGAGATCCCGGGTCCCGCGTCCGAGGACCTGGTACAGCACCTCGATCGTGTCTCCGACGACACGGTGCACCGAGAACGGGCGGCGCAGGATGGAGTCGGTGCCCATGGAGATACGCAGGTGGACGAACTGGCCGGGCTCGACGCTCGCGGCGATGCGTGGCGCGCGCATGACGAGCAGGCCGACACCTTGGGCGAGACGGTCGTTGGCCATCACCTCGACGTGTTCCAGCACTGGCCTGCGCTCATGGATGTCGGTCGAGCACATGGTCACTCGCCGGCCACGTCGCGGTGTACCGCGGCGCTGTCGCACGGAACCGGCGCCTGCCAGCGATCGAAGTCCTGCAGGGCGCTGACCCCGAGCCGGCCGGCCTTCATCGCTTCGATGGCCTGGACGGACGCCTGCGCGGCAGCCATCGTCGTGATGTTGGTGATGCCATGCCGGATCGCCGCCGCCCGGATCTGATAGCCGTCCGACCGAGTCTCTCGCCCGAACGGCGTGTTGATGACCAGCTGGACCTGAGCGTCGGTCATGCGGTCCACGATGTTGGGCCGGCCCTCGTGCACCTTGAGAACCTCGGTGACGGGGATGCCCGCCGCACGCAGTCCGCGCGCCGTCCCGCGGGTGCTGAGGATCTCGAAGCCCAAGGCCCTCAGGTGCATGGCGACACCGACGATGGCGCGCTTGTCCCGGTCGCACACCGAGATGAACGCGACACCCTCGCTGGGCAGGGAGTAGTCGATGGCGAGTTGACTTTTCGCGTACGCCGCGGGGAAGTCGGCCGCGGACCCCATGACCTCACCGGTCGACTTCATCTCGGGACCGAGCACCGAGTCCGCGCCGGGGAAGCGGCCGAACGGCATGACGGCCTCCTTGACGCAGAACCGCCCAAGATCGCGTTCCTCGGGGGGCAGGGCGAGATCGGCGAGCATCTCGCCGGCCATGACCCGGGCCGCGACCTTGGCCAGCGGCACGCCGGTCGCCTTGCTCACGAAGGGGACCGTGCGGCTGGCCCGCGGGTTGACTTCGAGCACGTACACGGTCGAGTCCTTGACCGCGAACTGGATGTTTATCAGGCCGTGCGTCCCGATCTCCAAGGCGATCCGACGCGTGTGGCCGCGGATCTCCTCGACGATGGAGTCGCCAAGCGTGAAGTGCGGGATGCAGCATGCGGAGTCGCCGGAATGGATGCCCGCCTCTTCGATGTGTTCCATGACGCCGCCGATGTAGACGTCGCGGCCGTCGCAGACCGCGTCCACGTCGACCTCGATCGCACCCTCGAGGAACCGGTCCAGCAGTACGGGATGATCAGGGCTCACGACCACGGCGTCCGCGACGTGGCGCAGCAGGTACTCCTCGTCGTATGCGATGACCATGCCGCGGCCACCGAGCACGTACGACGGCCTCACGAGCAACGGATACCCGATCCGCGACGCGACCTCGACCGCTTCCGAGGCGGATCGCGCGGTGCCCGCGGCGGGGTACGCGATGCCGAGCCGGTCGAGCACCTCGGCGAACCGCTCCCGGTCCTCGGCAAGGTCGATCGCCTCGGGCTTGGTCCCGAGGATCGGGACGCCGGCGTCTTCGAGGGCGCGCGCGAGTTTGAGGGGGGTCTGACCGCCGAACGTGACGAGGACTCCCACCGGCTTCTCCGCCTCGATGACGTCCATGACGTCCTCGAACGTGAGCGGCTCGAAGTACAGTCGGTCGGACGTGTCGTAGTCCGTCGACACGGTCTCGGGGTTGCAGTTGATCATCACCGTCTCATAGCCTGCCGCATGCAGGGCGTAGCTGGCGTGCACGCAGCAGTAGTCGAACTCTATGCCCTGGCCGATGCGGTTCGGCCCGGCGCCCAGGATCACCACGCGAGGGCGGGTCGCCGGGGCGACCTCGTCCTCGTCTTCGTACGTTTTGTAGTAATAGGGCGTGGTTGCGAGGAACTCACCGGCACAGGTGTCGACCGACTTGAACGTGGGCCTCACCCCGAGCTCGAGCCTTCTGGCACGCACTGACGTCTCGTCCGAATGCAGCAGGTGGGCGAGCTGAGGGTCGGAGAGCCCATGCTGCTTGGCCGACCGCATGAGGTCGGCGGACATACCCTCAAGTGAGACTTTACGGACCATCCCCTCGACTTCGACCTGAGACTTCACCTGATCGATGAACCAAGGGTCGATGCGGGTCAGATCGGATATCTCCTGGACATCGCGGCCGCGCCACAGCGCGTCGGCGATGTAGAACATCCGGTTCTCGTTGGGCACGGTGAGCCCTCTGTCGAACTTGACCTCGTCGAAAGCATCCTTGCCGTCCGCCCCCAGCCCCAGCCTACCGGTCTCGAGCGACCGGAACGCCTTGCCCAGCGCCTCCGAAAACGTTCGGCCGATGGCCATCGCCTCGCCCACGGACTTCATCCGCGTCGTGAGGGTCGTGTCCGTGCCCTTGAACTTCTCGAACGCCCAGCGCGGCACCTTCACGACCGTGTAGTCGATGCTCGGTTCGAAGCACGCGGGGGTCTCACGCGTGATGTCGTTGGAGATCTCGTCCAGGGTGAATCCGACCGCCAGCTTGGCGGCGATCTTGGCGATGGGGAACCCCGTGGCCTTCGAGGCCAGCGCGCTCGACCGCGAGACGCGAGGGTTCATCTCGATGACGAGCATGCGGCCGTCGAGGGGGTTCACGGCAAACTGCACGTTGCTCCCGCCGGTCTCGACCCCTATCTCGCGCAGAATGGCCAATGACGCGTCGCGCATCACTTGGTACTCGCGGTCGGTCAGCGTCTGGGCGGGTGCGACGGTGATCGAGTCGCCCGTGTGGACCCCCATGGCGTCGATGTTCTCGATGGAGCACACGATCACGGTGTTGTCGTTCGCGTCGCGCATGACCTCCATCTCGTACTCTTTCCAGCCGATCACGCTCTCCTCGACGAGCACCTCTCCCGTCGGGGAAAGCGAGACGCCATGCGCCACCTGATCCCGCAGCTCGTCGACGTTGTACACGATCCCGCCGCCCGCCCCGCCCATGGTGAACGAAGGGCGGATGACGAGCGGGAAGCCACCAAGCTCACCTGGGAGTCGCTCGGCATCACTCACCGAGTACGCGTAGCCGCCCCTCGGCACCTCGAGACCGATGGCGGCCATCGCCTCCGCGAACAGCTTGCGATCCTCCCCCTTCTTGATGGCGTCGAGTTTCGCCCCGATCAGCTCGACGCCGTAGCGCTCCAACACGCCGGACTCCGCGAGGGCCACGGCGCAGTTGAGGCCGGTCTGCCCGCCGAGCGTGGGCAGCAGAGCATCGGGCCGCTCGGCCGCGATCACCTTCTCGACGAACTCCGGGGTGACCGGCTCGAGGTATGTGCGGTCCGCGAACTCCGGGTCCGTCATGATCGTCGCCGGATTGCTGTTGACCAACACGACCCGGTACCCTTCGTCGCGCAGCACCTTGCAGGCCTGGGCGCCCGAGTAGTCGAACTCGCACGCCTGCCCTATCACGATCGGCCCGGAGCCGATCACCAGGATGGTCGAGATATCATCGCGTCGCGGCACTGGCGGCGCTCCTCCTCACGGGACGATCAGGACGGGGCACGAAGCCTGCCGCGCGAGCGTCATCGAGACCGAACCGACCAGCGCACCCTTGAGCATCGAGCGACCGCGGGTCCCGATGACGACACCGGTCACCCGGCTCTCGTCGATCTCGGCGAGCGCGGCCCGCTCCGGTGCCCCATGACCGACGACCGCTTGCGCGCTCAACCCGCGCTGTTTCGCCGTCGCCACCATGTTCCTCAACTGGAACTCGGTGCCAGTCTCGTCTTGCCCCGCGGCCCCCACGGGCAGGACGTGCAGCAGCCGAATGACCCCGACGGCGTCGGTCGGGAATCCGAGAAGCGTGTCGAACGCCCTCTGCGCGGGAGCCGAGAAGTCCGTCGGCACCAGCGGCCGGCTCGCGAACCGTGTCGCGAGCGCCGCGGGCTCGGAGACGCTGCGCAACAGGTCGTGCCTCACCACCAAGACCGGAACGGTGGATCTCACCGCGATCCGCTCTGCTACCGACCCCCCGGCGAAGAACGCGTCCCTCGTCGACCTGCCGCTCGTCCCGACGACGATCGCGTCGACATGAGCCTCCGTGGCCAGAGCCAGCAGCTCGCGTTCCGGATCTCCCGCGGGTATGCGCACTTCGACGTCGAGGCCCGCTTCCCGCAAGGGGCGGGCGCACGCCGCCATGCGCTCGCGCTCGGCATCGACCTGCGCCGCGATGACCGGGCCCTCCAACCCCGAGGCGTCGACCACGTGTGCGACGATCACCCTCACCACTCCGAGCCTTCGCAGGCCGACGACGAACCGCATGACGAGCGCGCAGTCCGCCGACGTTTCGGCCGGCACAAGCACCGTCCGGATCATCGATCCCCTTCCGCAGCGCCGCGCGCGCGAGCGACGCGCGGATCGTGGGCCGATAGGTAGTCGTCGCGGCCGTCCATGAGCGCCATGAACGCGCCGAACAGGTAGCGCGCATCGTGCGGCCCTGGAGCCGCCTCGGGATGGTACTGCACGGAGAACGCCTTCTTCTCCAGCAGGCGCAGTCCTTCCGCTGTCATGTCGTTGAGGTTCACGTGGGTGAGCTGGACCGGTCCGAACCGCTCCGAGGAGACCACCGGTGCGACGCCCGCCCTGACCCATGCGGCCATGTCGCCTGGGTCGTGGTCGAGCCCGCCGCTGGAAGCGGGGACAAGTGGCCCGACCGAGGCGAAGTCGACGCAGAAACCGTGGTTCTGACTGGTCACCTCGACCTGGCCGGTCAGAAGGTTCATGACCGGCTGGTTCCCGCCCCGGTGGCCGTACTTGAGCTTGAAGGTCGTCGCTCCCACAGCCAGGGACAGCATCTGGTGGCCGAGGCAGATCCCGAAGACCGGCACCGTCCCTAATAGTGCGCCGAGGGTGTTGTACAGGTAGTCGACCGCGGCCGGGTCGCCCGGTCCGTTCGCGAGGAAGACGCCGTCTGGAGACAGCGCGAGGACCTCGGCGGCCGATGTGGTCGGCGGCACGATCCGGACGGAGCACCCTGCTTCGGCCAGGCGTCGCAGGATGTTGAACTTGATGCCCGAGTCGAACGCGACGACGCGGCGACTCGGACCGGCCGGCGCCGTCCCGGTGTCCGCGGGCCGGTATCCCGTGGGATCCTCGCTCCCCCATTCGAACGGCGAGGTCACCGCCACCTCGCGCACAAGGTCACGGCCGACGAGTCCCGGTGCGGAGGCGGCCTTCGCCGAGAGGGATATGGGGTCCAGGTCCTCCGTCGAGATCACCGCACGCATCGCGCCTCGCTCGCGAAGGTGGCGGGTAAGCAGCCGGGTGTCGACTCCCTCGATCGCCACGACCCCCTGCTGGTGAAGGAACGCCGGCAGGGTGGATGTGGCGCGCCAGTTCGACGACACGCGGCTCATCTGTCTCACGACGAGCCCACGGGCGAACACGCCGCGGGACTCCATGTCCTCTTCGTTCACGCCGCAGTTGCCGATATGCGGCATGGTCATCGTGACGATCTGCCCGGCGTAGGACGGGTCGGTCAAGATCTCCTGATATCCCGTCATGGACGTGTTGAACACCGCCTCGCCGTCGGACGTCCCGTCGGCCCCACAGGCAAGACCCGGGAAGCACCTCCCATCTTCGAGGGCGAGGAGCGCACGCCGCGAGAGGGTCACGCGACCACCTTCCCGTTGCGAAGAGCGAAGTAGCCTCCGACAAGCACCTCCGTCGCCCGGCCGAGCAGCTTGCGACCCATGAAGGCCGAGTTGCGCGAGCCGCTCTCGAACCAGTCGGCGGTGACATCGACCCGGGCTTCCGGGTCGACGATCGTGATGTCGGCCACCTGCCCCGGCGCGAGGCTCACCGGCGGCAGACCGAGGGCCACGCGCGGATTGTGGCACATCCACGAAGCGACATCGCCCCAGGTCGCCCTCCTTCGCGAGACCAGCTCGGTCACGACCAAGGACAGGGCCGTCTCCAGCCCTGTCGTCCCGAATGGCGCGAGCTCGAACTCGAGGGCCTTCTCATGAGGGGCGTGCGGGGCATGGTCGGTGGCGATACAGTCCACCGTTCCGTCGGCCAGCCCGGCGAGGAGAGCGGCGGCATCCGCGGCCGTGCGCAGCGGCGGGTTCATCTTGAGCTCGGTGCGGTAGTCGAGGTCGATGTCGTCCTCGGTCAGGAACAGGTGATGCGGGGTGACCTCGCACGTGACCGGGATCCCCTTGGCCTTCGCCACGCGGACCAGTTCCACCGAGCCCGCCGTCGACAGGTGCGCGAGGTGCAGTCGGCACCCGGTGAGCTCGGCCAGGCGGATGTCGCGCGCGACCATGATCTCCTCGCCCGCGGCCGGCCAGCCGGCCATGCCGAGCCGTGTCGAGACGACCCCCTCGTTGACGACGCCCTTGCCCACAAGCCCCGCGTCCTCACAGTGGCTCACGATCGGCACACCGAAGCGCTTGATGTAATCCATCGCGAGCCGCATCATGCCCGCGTCCTGCACACCGTGGCCGTCATCGGAGAACGCCACGGCGCCCTCGCTGACCATGTCGCCCGCCTCGGCCAGGGCTCTGCCCTCCTGTCGTGCTGTGATCGCGCCGATCGGGTACACCCGCACGACGCCGTCTCGCTCCGCCCTGTCGACCAGGAAGCGTATCGCCGCGCCCTCGTCGGCCACCGGCTCGGTGTTGGGCATGGCGCACACGGCCGTGAAGCCGCCATGAGCCGCGGCACGCGTTCCCGTGCGGATGGTCTCCTCGTCCTCACGCCCCGGTTCGCGAAGGTGCGTGTGCACGTCCACGAGGCCGGGCAGGATGATCTTCTCGGCGCACTCGACAGTCTCGCCCTTCGGGATGGTGAGGTCGGGCCCGATCTCGACGATACATCCGTCGCGGATGATCACATCGGCGATGATGTCGAGATCCGCCGCGGGGTCGACGACCCGTCCGCCCTTAAGCAGCAGCGCCACTGTCAGCACCTCCCAGGAGCAAGTACATGATCGCCATCCGGACGGCCACTCCCGACTCCACCTGTTCCAGAACGAGCGAACGGTCGGAGTCGGCGACGTCCTGTGAGATCTCGACGCCTCGGTTCATCGGCCCCGGGTGCATGACTATCGACTTCGCCGGCAGCCTGCCAAGTCGAGCCGAGTTCATCCCGTAGAACCGTGCGTACTCGCGAACACTGGGGAACGGCATCCCGTCGGCGCGCTCCATCTGGATGCGGAGCATGTACGCGACGTCGAGCTCGCCGAGGACCTCGTCCAGGTCGTATGCCACTTCGGCGCCCAGCACGTCGGGGCGCGCGGGCAGCAGGGTCGCGGGGGCGATCACGATGGGCCTGGCGCCCACCATGCGCAAGGCCGGGATCAGCGACCCCGCGACGCGGGAGTGGCTGATGTCTCCGACGATGCCGACGGTCAGGCCTTCGAGGCGACCCAGCCGCTGGCGCATGGTGTAGAGGTCCAGAAGAGCCTGCGTCGGATGCTGGTGCATGCCGTCGCCACCGTTCACGATGGAGCAGTCCATCACGTCCATCAGCATGCGCGGACTCCCGGCGTACTTATGGCGGATGACCACAAGGTCGCACGCCATCGCCGCGAGCGTGGCGGCGGTGTCCCTCAGCGACTCTCCCTTGACCGTCGCGGACGCCGAGGCCGAGAAGTTGATGCCGTCGGCCGACAGGCGCTTGGCGGCGATCTCGAAGCTCGTCCGGGTCCGCGTGGAAGGCTCGAGGAACAGGTTCACGACAGTACGGCCACGCAGCGTCGGAAGTTTCTTGATGCGCCGCTGAGAGATCTCCGCGAACGACTCCGCCGTGTCGAGTATGTGGGTGATGTCGTCCGGCGTCAGGTCGTCCATGGTGATGATGTGCTTCGAGGAGAGCGTCACGTGAGCGCCCCCTCCCCCGACTCTTCCAGTATCTCGGCCCCGTCGCGCCCGTCGATCTCGGTGAGGAAGACCTTCACCCGCTCCTTGCGCGACGTGGGCACGTTCTTGCCGACGTAGTCGGCGCGGATCGGCAGCTCGCGGTGGCCGCGGTCGACGAGGACGGCGAGCTGGATGCAGTCGGGCCGCCCGTAGTCCATGATCGCGTCCATCGCCGCGCGGATCGTTCGCCCAGTGAACAGGACGTCGTCGACGAGCACGACGGTGCGACCCGTGGGGTCGAACGGGATGTCGGTGCGGTGCACCTCGGGATGGAGGCTGGAGCCCACGTCGTCCCGGTAGAACGAGATATCCAGCGTGCCGACGGGAACCTGCGCCCCCTCGATGCCGCTCACTTGAGCGGCGAGGCGTTGCGCCAGCGCCGCGCCCCGGGTGACGATCCCGACGAGCGCCACACCGCTGGCTCCCTTGTTGGCCTCCAGCACCTCGTGGGCGATGCGCGTCACTGCCCGATCGACAGCCGTGGCGTCCATCACCTCAGCCTTGGTGCGGTATCCCACTCTCCACCTCCGTCTTCCCCGGCGGGCCTGATGAGCGCCCATCGGACCGGGTGACACCGGTCCCGATCCCTTCGCCAGAGACGAGAAACGCCTCCCTGCGCGAGTAGGCAAGAGGCGCGAAGACTATCGGAGGTATGCTCCCGTGGTCTGCATCATCCCGGCGATGAGCCACGTTCTTGTCGCTGCCCTTACCGGCCTCGCGGGACCGGGCTTAAAAGGTCGCGGCCAACGTTACCAGTCGCGCGACGGAGCGACAACCCCCGCCGACCGCGCGAGCGCCCCGGGCCGTGCAAGCCTCGCCATCGACGCCTCGGCGAGCGCACCCGCCACGCGACGATGCGCTTCAGGCGCTCTGTCTGGACTTGCGGTCCATCAGCGGCACACGCACCGTGGCGACGGTCCCGGGCCCTTCGCCGGCCGGGGCCAGCGACACGTCTCCGCCATGCTGTTCGACGATCTCCCGCACGATGGACAGCCCGACGCCGAAGCCCGTGCGGGCGCGCTGCCGCGCCTCGTCCGACCGCCAGAAGCGGCTGAAGACCCGCTCACGGTCCGCCTCGGAGATGCCGATCCCCGTGTCCGTGACCGTGACGACCGCGTGGGGAGGCATCACCATCAGGCGCACCGAGATGGTGCCGCCCTCGGGGGTGTAGTGGGCCGCGTTCGACATCAGGTTGCCGAACGCCTGAGTGAGGCGGTCGACGTCTCCGAGCACGATCGCGCCCTCGTCCGACTCCTCGACCAGCCGCAGGTCGAGCGAATCGATCAGAGCCCGGTGGGTCTCGACGGACCTGGACAGCGGGATGCCCAGGTCGATGGGCGCGGTCCGCATGGTGACGCTACGGTTCTCGAGCCTGGACAGCTCGAGGATGCTGCCTGCGAGTCGGCCGAGCCGCACGGTCTCATCCCGGACGACCCCGAGATGCTCCCCATCGGCCGGGAGCACGCCGTCTTGCATGGCCTCGACGGTCGCCTGTATGGCTTGAAGGGGGGTCCTCAACTCGTGCGCCACGTCCGCGGTCAGACGGCGCTCGAACTCGCGCTCCGCCTGGATCGAATCGGCCATCTCGTCCAAGGTCCGACCGAGCACCCGCACGGGATCATCGCCCGTCATCCCCGTGCGCGCATCGCGCTGCCCCGAGCGCAGGGCGCCCGCGGTCCGCGTCACGCGCTCGATCGGACGACTGAACACGCGCGAGTACATCGCGCCCCCGACCGTGGCCAGCCCGACCGCGAGGAGCGCGGCGATGAGCATGCCGGTGGACGAGGCACTGCGGAACCGCACGTCCTGATCGGTGAGGAAGCTGCCGGGGGATACCGAGGCGACCCGCACCGCCCCGACCAGGCTGTCGTCCACGTAGACCGGGATCCGGACGACCGGCTGGGACAGGGGCGTCGCCTCGGCCTGCGCGCCGGTGATCCCGGCCGCCCCGGGCACGCCGGACATGCCGGCGATCCCCGAGTGGAACGACAGCGTGGCGCTGTCCAACAGCACGGCGCTGCCGTGGTCGAGGATCTGGACCCGCAGGCCGCGGCTGACCCCCACCGTGGCGATCTCGACGAGTGACTGCTCGGTCCATCCCCTGTCGATCGCGTAGGATCGGGCGGTCATCTCGGCCAATGTCTTCGCGTCCGTCTGGACACGCTCGGCCACATAGGAATCGAAGGTCCGCTGCCATGAAAGCGTGACTATCCCGGCCGCCAGCATCGCGGTGATGCCGGCGACCACCGCGAACGCCACGCCGAGCTGCAGCGCGAGCCCGGGTCGCCTCACCGGGCGGGGCCTCCACCGCTGGGACCGCTGCCGGATGGATCGAAGCGGTACCCGACCCCGGTGACGGTCTGGATGAAACGAGGGTCGCGAGGGTCGTCGTCGAGCTTGGCCCGCAGGTTCTTCACGTGGCTGTCGATGGCGCGCTCGTACCCCTCGAAGTCGTATCCGAGCACCTTCTCGACGAGTTCCATACGCGGGTAGACCCGCCCCGGGTATCTGGCCAGCGTGACCAGCAGCTTGTACTCGCTGGCGGTCAGGTCGAGATCGGTTCCATCGAGGGAGACGGTGTGCGACGGCAGATCGATCACGAGTCCCGCATGCTCGATCCGATCGCGTTGGGGGTCGGACTCCGCATGCGCCCGACGCAGGAGCGCGCGCACTCGCGCGACCAGCTCGCGCGGACTGAACGGCTTGACGAGGTAGTCGTCCGCGCCCATCGAGAAGCCCTGCACGCGCTGCTCCTCGGCGTCCTTGGCCGTCAGCATGATGATCGGGACGTCGGAGTTGTCGCGGATCCGCCGGCACACCTCCTCGCCCGAGACCTTGGGCAGATTGAGGTCGAGCACGACCAAGTCGAACGGCTTGCGCTCGAAGGCCTCGATCGCCGACTGGCCGTCGGCGACGGCCGTCACCCAATAGCCTTCCTTCTCCAGGTACGCGGCGACGGCGTCCCTGATGGGCCGCTCATCCTCCACCAGCAGGACGCGTTGCGAGACCTCCATGGCCTTCCTTACGCTATGACCGGGAGCACGATGGTGAACACCGACCCCTCGCCCTCCGTGCTGACGACCTCGATCAACCCCCTGTGGGCCTCGACGGTCTGCCTCGCGAGGTAGAGCCCGACACCGATCCCGCCGAACGAGCGCGTGTCGGACATGTCTGCTTGGACGAACCGGTCGAACACGTGCGCCAACTCACCGGGCGCTATGCCGATACCCTCGTCGGCGACCGCGATGCGGAGGTACTCTTCATCATACGAGACACTGACCTCGACATCCCCGCCGTCCGGCGAATACTTCAACGCGTTGCCGATGAGATGCCGGATCGCCCTGCCGAGCCGCGACCGGTCGACGAAGATCCGGCACCCCCCAGACTGGCCTGTGAAGTGTACGGACCTGCCTGCGGGAACCTGGGTCCACCCGACTTCGGCCTTGACGAACTCGGCGGCGTCGACCGACTCGAGTTCGGGACGGACGGGTCCTGTCTGGATCCGCGACACGTCGAGCAGGTTGTCGACAAGCGAGCGCATGCGATCCGCGGAATCGTGGATCTTGCCAAGGAACTGATGAAACAGTCCGATGTTCTCGGGCGTGTCCATCTGTTCCAGGAGGTCGGTGTAGCCGATCACGGAGGTCAACGGCGTGCGCAGCTCATGGGAGACCATCGAGACGAAGCCCGACTTCATCTCCTCGACCCGGCGTGTCTCGTCGGCGTCCGCCGTCAGTTGCTCGATCAGCGCCTCCTTGACCTCCACCTCGTCCGAGAGCACCCCGACAGTACGCGTCAGGTCGCGATTCGCGCCGTCGAGCTCCACGACCTTCTGCTCCAGCTTCGCCACGATCCGGGCGCTGTAGTCTCGGAGAACGTCACTCTCCCGCCGAAGCTCGGGAGGCTTGGAGCCGATGGTCTCGCCGCCGCTGCGGGTGAAGGTGTCCTCTACGGTGGCCACGAACACCTCGGGTTCCTGCGGCTTGACCATGAAGACGTCCGCGCCGAGCCGTTCAGCGAAACGCCGGTCCTCCGGCTCCGTATATGACGCGGTGTAGAAGATGACCGGCGCGGCCGACAGGGACGCATCGGCCTTCCACTCGCGCAGGAAGGTATAGCCATCCATCACGGGCATCAGGATGTCGGAGACGACGATATCGATGCCGCCGCCTCGGGCCTTGTCGAGAGCCTCGCGCCCGTCGCGCGCCTCGACCACGTCGTGCCCATGGGCCTTCAGGAGGGCGGCGGCCAGATAGCGGCTCGCCTCGTCGTCATCGACGACCAGGACTCTCATCGGACCACCGGCCACGGCCCGCTGGGGCTCGGCTGGCCTGGGTTGGGTCGCGTCGTGTCAGGCACCCTCGAAGTATCTCTCCATGTCGGAAACGAATGTCTCGGGGTCGATCGGCTTGCTGATGTAACCGTCGCACCCGCTTTCGAGTATCCTCTCGCGATCGCCCTTCATCGAGTAGGCCGTGAGAGCGACGATGGGCACATCCCTGGTCTCGGCGCTCGCCTTGAGCGCCCGCGTCGCTTCGTACCCGTCCATGCGAGGCAGGAGCATGTCCATCAGGATGAGGTCGGGTAGCTGGGCTTCGACCGCGGCTATCGCCTCCTCGCCGTCGGCTGCCGTGACCACCTCGTAGCCGTTCCTCTCGAGGATGAACCCGATCAGGTACGAGTTCTGCGGGTCGTCCTCGACCACAAGAACGCGCTTGCCCATGATCACTCCCAACCGTTCCGTCCGCGTGAGGCCTGACTCCGTTATACCCGACATCTCCGACACGAGCATCCGACCACCCGGCGAACGGGCGATCACACGTTCGCGTCGAGCACCCCGGGCAGGACCTCTTCGCCTACGGACGTCCGACCGGTACTGCGATCCCCGATGGAACGCAGCGCATCCGCGAGGTCGCGTGGCAGCGGGTCGACGATTGCCAGAGAGTCTCCCGTCACCGGATGCTCGAGCGCGAGGCGGTAGCTGTGAAGGAACTGCCTCTCGAGCCCCAAGTCGTGCTTGATGTTGCGGCGTCCGTAGAGCTGGTCCCCGACGACGGGGTGCTGGATGTAGGCGAGGTGCACCCGTATCTGATGCGTGCGTCCTGTCTGAAGCTTGCACTCGATCAGGGTGTACCCATCATCTGTCGCGCCTGCCTCGAAGCGCTCCAAGACGCGGAACGACGTCACGGCCTGTCTGGATCCGGAAGAGTCGGTCACCCACATCTTCTGCCGATCCTTGGGGTGACGCCCGATCGGAGCGTCGATCATCCCGCTGTCGGGCACGATCCTGCCGTGCACCAGCGTGAGATAGCGCCTGTCTACCAGCCGCTGCTGTATGGCTGACGACAGCGCGCGCTGGGTGTCGTCGTTCTTCGCGACGAGCATCAGGCCTGACGTGTCCTTGTCCAAGCGATGCACGATCCCCGGCCGTTCTTCTCCCGCAAGGGTGCCGAGGTCGTCGCTATGCCCGAGGAGGGCGTGAACGAGGGTGCCCGACCAGTGGCCGTGTGCCGGATGGACGACCATGCCGGCCGCCTTCGACAGCACGATCATGTCGGGATCCTCGAAGCGGATGTCCAGCGCCACGTCCTCGGCGATAAGGTCCGAGCTCTGGGACGGCGGGATCTCGACGGTGATGTGGTCTCCGGACCTGACCCTGTGACGCTTGTTCACGGTCTGGCCGTTCACCCGGACGCAGTTGCGTTCGATGAGCTTCTGCGCGACAGCCCGACTCGCCACGAGATCGATCTCCGCGAGCAGCACATCGATGCGACTGTCCACGTCGTCGCCGCGAACGGTGTGCGTCAACAGCCCCTTGTCAGACATGGGACACCTCTCCGTCGCCGTTGGGGAGGGACTTCGCGACGCCTGGGGAACCTCCCGAAGCGGCCCAATGTTCCGCCGGACCGAACAGGATCCACCACAGGAGAAGGCCGACTCCTACCACGATCGCCGAATCCGCGACGTTGAACACCGGGAAGTCGAACGGGACTTGAATGAAGTCCGTGACCCGCCCGGAGGCGATGCGTTCGATCAGGTTGCCGAGTGCTCCGGCCGACAGCAGGGCCAGCGCGAAGACGAGCAGAGCCCTCCTCGGGCGGACGCGGAACCAATACACGGCCACTCCGGCGAGCATCAGGATCGAGACGGTCACGAACACGCTCTGGTGCCCGGGAAGCATCCCGAAGGCGGCCCCCGTGTTCCGGACGTAGGTCAGGCGCAGAAGCCGTCCGACCAGCGGCCACGAGGTGCCTGGGGGCGCCATGAGCGTACGGACCAGGTACTTGGTGAGCTGATCCGCTGCGATGACTCCGGCGAATACGGCCGCGAAGACGGTCGCGGGGCGGCGAAGCACTAGCGGGACTCTTCCCATTCCTTGCAAGTGATGCACAGCTCGGCGGCCGGCATCGCATGCAGCCGGTCGACACCCACGTCGGCTCCGCAACGAACGCACTTGCCGAACTCGCCGGCGTCAAGCCGGGCCAGCGCCCGCTCGACCTGCGCGTACAGCTCGCGGGCGTTGCCCTCGAGCGACATCTCGAGCTCCTTGCCGAACGTGGCCGTTCCCTGATCCGCCATGTGGTCCCGGTAGTTGTTCTCGCCGCTCTGATCGGAGAGGTTGGTCGAGCTGTCGCGCTCGAGGTCGACCAACTCATCAGCCAGACGCGCACGCTCGGCCTCGAGGACCGCTCTCAATTCGGCAAGACTGCTGGCGTCCATGTTCAAAGGACCTCCGGTCCGTGGGGTGTTCTTCGCGCACTACGAACGGCGACCCCCCAGCGGTGCGGGGGTCGCGCCTATGTTGAGTATACCATCGGCGTGCGCGGTCTATGCAGCCGTGGCCTCGACGGTCACAGGGCCGACACCACGCGTGCGCAACGGCCGCAGAGGTCCGGGCAGGCGGCGTCCGCGCCGATATCCGTGCGGTGATTCCAGCACCGCGGGCACTTCGATCCGGCGGCCGGCTCCACGGTGACAGCGGCCGGAGCGGAGGCGGGAGCCTCCCCGACGACGAGCACGACCTCAGAGACGATGAACATGTCCGCCAGTTCGCGCCCGCCGCGCTCGCGCAGGACGGTGATCGTGTCCTGCGGTGCGACCAGAACGACTCGGGCCTCCTGGCTCTTGCCGACGACGCCGGCACTACGTGCCAGCTCGAGGGCCTTCGTGACCTCTTCCCGTGCCGCGAGCACGGTCGCGTAGGCCGCACGCAACCGCGCGGCATCGGCGGCCGGCACGTCCACGGTCGGCCAGCCCGAGAGCTGGACCGACGCGGCGCCCTCGCGCAGGGCTTCCGGCATGGACAGCCAGATCTCCTCGGAGGTGAAGGTGAGCACCGGAGCGACCAGCCGCACCATCGCCCCGAGCATCGCCGCAAGCACCGTCTGAGCGCTGCGTCGCCCGTGACCGGCCGCCTCGTCGGCGTACAGACGATCCTTGAGAACATCCAGATAGAACGAGGAGAGGTCGACCACGCAGTAGTCGTACAGGTGGCGGTAGACCATGTGGAAGCGCCATTCGTCGTACGCGGCTGTGACGCGATCGACCAGGTCCGCGAGGCTGACCATGGCGTAGCGGTCCAGCTCGTACATCTCATCGAACGGCACGGCGTCCGCGGGATCGTAGTCGTACAGGTTGGACAACAGGAACCGGAACGTGTTGCGGATGCGACGGTAGGCCTCGCTGGTCCGGTCGAGGATCTCGCCGGACACGGAGACGTCCTGGCTGTAGTCGGCCGAACACGCCCACAGGCGGATTATGTCCGCCCCCGACTTCGCCACCACGTCGATGGGTGAGACCACGTTGCCCAGCGACTTCGACATCTTGCGACCTTCGCCGTCGACTATGAATCCGTGCGTCAGCACCGAGCGGAAGGGCGGCTCATCGTAGGCACCCACACTCGTGAGCAGGCCGGACTGGAACCAGCCGCGATGCTGGTCGCTGCCCTCCAGGTACATGTCGGCCGGACGGCGCAGCTCGGGGCGGGCCTCCAGCACGCTGGTGTGCGACACCCCGGACTCCCACCAGACGTCGAGGATGTCTTGCTCGGCCTTGAGATCGGTCCCTCCGCAGCGCGGGCAGGCGGTGCCGGCGGGAAGGTACTCGGACGGCTCCCGGATGAACCACGAGTCCGCGCCCTCGACCTCCCACAGGGCGATGACCGCGTCGAACGTCGAGTCGTTCGCCACAGTCTCGCCGCACGTGCGACAGGTGAACACGGGGATCGGCACGCCCCAGGCGCGCTGGCGCGAGATGCACCAGTCGGGCCGGTCGCCCACCATCGCCGACATCCGGTTGACCGACCATCCGGGAATCCATTCGACTTTCCCGATGGCGTCCATCGCGCCCTCTCGCAGCGGGCGGACACCCTGGGCGGCCTCGTCCATCGACACGAACCACTGCTCGGTCGCGCGGAAGATGACCGGCCGCTTGCAGCGCCAACAGTGGGGGTAGCTGTGACTGATCGTGCCCGCGGCGACGAGGGTCCCGCGCTCGCGGAGCCATTCGATGATGGTGGGGTTGGCTTCCCACACCTGCATGCCCGCGAACGGCCCGCCGCCCGCGTCGAACCGGCCTTCGTCATCGACCGGCATCGGCATCGGCAGGCCGAACCGGCGGCCCACCAAGTAGTCCTCCTCGCCGTGACCCGGCGCGGTATGTACGGCCCCCGATCCCGTCGTGAGCTCGACGTGCTCGCCCGTGATGATGACACCCTCGACACCGTCGTGGACCGGCTGCCGGTACTTCAGCCCGGCCAGCTCCGAGCCCTTCACCCGCTGAGGCAGGACCTCGTAGCCGACCCAGCCCGCGGCAGCGGCAACCGATGTGACCAGCGCCTCGGCCATCACGAGGACGTCGCCGCCCACGCGCACCCCCACGTAGTCGGCCTTCTCGGCCAGGGTGACGGCGACATTGGCCGGCAGCGTCCAGGGAGTGGTCGTCCATATGACGACGGAGACAGGTTCGCTCACCTGCGCGAACGCCTCAGGTCTGGACGTGAACTCGAACTTGACGTAGATGGAGTCCGAGAGTTCGTCGGAGTACTCGATCTCGGCCTCGGCCAGCGCGGTCTTGCAGCGCACGCACCAGTGGATCGGCTTGGCGCCCTTGTGGATCATGCCGCGGTCGTACATGGTCTTGAATATCCGTACGTTGCCGGCCTCGTACTCATGGTTGAGCGTGAGGTACGGGTCCCCGAAGTCGCCACGGACCCCGAGCCGCTGGAACTCGGCACGCTGCACGTCCACGAACTCCAGAGCGTACTCGCGGCACAGCGCACGCAGCTCCGTACGCGAAATCGTCTTCATCCGCTCGGGACCGAGGTTGCGCTCGACCTGGTGCTCGATCGGCTGGCCGTGACAGTCCCAGCCCGGGACGTAGGGCGCCTGATAGCCGCGCATGGTCTTGTACTTGACCACGAGGTCCTTGAACACCTTGTTGAACGCAGTTCCCATGTGGATGTGCCCGTTGGCGTAGGGCGGGCCGTCGTGAAGGATGAAGGTGGGGCCGCCGGCGTTCACGTCCAGCGAGCGCTTGTAGATATCCATCTCGTCCCATAGCCGCAGCATGTGCGGCTCCCTCTCGGACAGGCCGGCCCTCATGGGGAAGTCGGTCTGGGGCAGGTTCATCGTCTGCTTGAAGTCAGGCTTGTCCGCCATCGTCAACCTTCCGTCCATCGTCGATCTCATAGGAGGCGAAAGCAAAAGAGCACGCTCGTCCACGAGTCGCCGGGACGAAGCGCGCCCTGTATGAGCACTCCGCGATACCACCCAGCTTGCGCCGCCCCGCTGGGCACGCGCGCCACTCGGTCGCCTGGTCATAACGGGCAGCGCACCCGTCGGAGCCTACTGGGCGGCCAGCCGCCGTTCGGTCCGAGGCTTCGGGGTGATCTTCGGTGGAGTCCCTCGCCGCGGGCTCGCACTGTCCCCGCTCGCTGGCCGGAGGGGTGTATCTCCCCTACTCGTCCCCATCATCGCCTGTGTTCCAGTCTGGGACGCCGAGAGGGCGCCATGTGGACCCCTACGGTAGCCGACGGGCGCAGCATGGGTCAAACGGGGGGATTCCGGACGGGGGCGCCCCGGACCCGAGCGGCAGGGCAGGCTGGTTCTCGAGGACGCGCGGATCCCGAGAGACTCCCGCGCGGCTTTAAGGCTCGTTGTCCCGGAGCGGGGTTATGTACGTGATCGACGTGATGGCTATGGCCACGAACTCGCGCCTCTCCCCGACCCGGTACTGTTGGCCGCGATCGAGCACTTGCACGTCAGACAGGCAGATGAACTTGTGGTCGTAGCTGTTCAGGTGGTCCGAGAGGCGATACCCCGCGTCGGCGACCGGCATGTAGACGTAGCCCTTGAACGCCCGTTCGGATGTCTCAACCAGGACGCGGATCCGCTCGTGGGATGCCTCTTGGTCGCTCACGTCACGCCCTCCCCGTCCGGCTGCGCTGCGGGCGCCGGCCCGTCAGGATCCCGGTCCCCGTGTGATCTCTCTGACCAACGACTCCTCGACACCGTCCACTTCCAGCAACTTGTGCCGCGATCCCGGACCGCGCACGACCCGCACGGACGACTTCGGCACGCCCAGAGCCCGAGCCAGAACCACGCAGACCGCCGCATTCGCCTTGCCGCTCTCCGGAGCGGCGGTCACTCGAACAATCAGCTCGCCGCCGGCCCACCCCGCCAGCTCGTCCCGTCCCGACCTCGGCGTGACTCGCACGGCGATCCGGACGCTGTGCATGCGCGCGCTGCCGCCTAGTCGATCTCTTCGATGTCGACGTCGTCGTCGCGCTCCCCGAAACCGCCGAAACGCGGGACGGGGAACTCCGCCGGCTCCTCGAACATCGGCTCGTCGGCACGCAGGTCCGGCGCCTCGATCTCACCGAGCGTCAGCCCCCGGGCGACCCCCGGCGTGGGAGCCTCGAGCGGCAACGGCTGCGTGTTCTCGTCGGGCCGCGTGGCGACGTGGGCCCGCGGCCGTATCGCCACGTCCGGCTGCCGCTCGGCCGCCGCCATGAACGGCGGCCGATCCGGGTCGGCCGGCAGCGGGACTTCCACGGCAGGTTCGGCCTCCGGCGTCGCATCCTGAGCCGCCGGTCGTACGGGCGACGTCGTGTCGGCGGGAGCCGCCTCGGCGAGCCCCACCAGCGCGGCGACGTCAGCCGCGACCGGGACCTCATGCAGGTTGCGCATATAGTCCTCGAGAACGGAGCGGAACTTCATCCGGAATTCATCCTCGGCAGCCTTGATGCGCATGAACTCGGACTGGGTGCGCTGCTTCTCGGAGAGAGCGGACTGCACGAGTTCCTTGGCCTTGATCTCGGCATCGCGCAGCAGCGCGTCCGACTCCTTCACGGCCTTGGCCTTGATCTCCTCGGCTGACGTCTGCGCTGCCAGCATCGTATTGTGGAGGGTCTTCTCGATCTCGGCGTACGCGCGGACCTTCTCGTTCGCGACATCGAGCTTCTCCGCCTGGTCGATGTTCTCCTTGAAGAGGCGTTCGAACTCGTCGGCGACCTCGTCGAGGAATTGGTCGACCTCCTCCTGGTTGTATCCGCGGAGGGCGAGTCGGAATTCCTTGTGGTGGATGTCGAGCGGGGTGAGCTTCATGACCCGTCGTTCCTTTCGAGGCATGGGATCCGCATCAGGACGGTGTGGGCTGCCGGGCGGCGCGCACGGCGCCGATTGGACCCCACCTCCCCAGTCTGGTTGTACACGATACCACGACCGGGCGCGCCTGAAGGAGCGCCGCCCGGTCCCGACGCGAGCCTGACGCGAGCGGCCCGCGGACCCCCTTAGCGGATGATGCTCTGTGCCGCTATGAGGACGATCATCGCGACCAGCGGGGCGAGATCGACCCCCGCTCCACCGCTCAGCTGATCCGGGAGGATGCGCCGGATCAGCCCGACGAACGGCTCGCACACGACCGCGAGGGCCCTGTTGACCGCGCGCGCGGTCTCGTTGCCGACGAACCACGACGACAGGGCGTAGATGAATATCAGCAACTCGTAGAGACGCAGGGCTTGGACGACCCAGTCCGCGGTCACGCCCCCAGCTCCTTGGACCGCCTGGCCGCGGCTCGCACGGCCGCGAAGACCGCGGCGCTGAAGCCGGTGGCCTCGAGCTCCGCGATGGCCGCGACCGTCGAACCCCCTGGGCTGGAAACGGCGTCGACGACCTGCGCGGGGTGCTGCCCTGTGCTCTCGATCAGCTCGACCGTGCCGCGCATCGTCTGCAGCGCGAGACGTTGCGCGACCTCGCGCGACAACCCCTCGCGTACGCCAGCCCGGGCCAGAGCGTCGACGAACACCGCCACGTAGGCGGGCCCGCATCCCGAGATCGCCGTGCCGGCGTCCTGATAGCGCTCGTCGATGACGACGGCGTCCCCGAGCGCGGAGAACATCCCGGCGACGTCCTCGACCTGTGCGCAGGTCGCTTCCGCGCCCGCGCTGACGAGCGACATCCCACGTCGCACCATCGCCGGGGCGTTCGGCATCACGCGCACGACGGGCGAGCCGATCGGCAGGAGGGATTCGACCCTCGCCGTGGTGATACCGGCCGCGATGGAAACGACGAGCGCGCCCGGTTCGAGTCCATCGGCCAGCGACGTCACCACCTCGTCGAACACCTGCGGCTTGACCGCCACGAGCACCGTGCCCGCCCCGGACACCGCGACACGAGCGCCGGCGACGCAGCGCACCCCATGCGCGGACTCGAGCTCAGCCCGTCGGGCGTCGTCCGGCTCGGCCACGAGGATCTCTGAAGGCGCCAGGTAGCCGGCTGCGAGCAGACCGCTGAGGATGGCCTCTCCCATGCGCCCGCCGCCGATGACGGCGAGTGGTGAGCGGATCGTCATACGCGGTCTCTCTTCTCACGCGGCCGTCAGGCGCGGCCGGTCGGGACGGACGTGCGGGGGCGACCCTATTCGGGCGGGAAGAGGCCGCTGTCGCGGAGACGCGACCGGTCGGCGGTCCCCGCGTCCACGTTGAACGGGGTGAGCATGAAGACCTTGTCGGACACCTTCTGGAGACCGCCGCCGAGCCCGTAGGTGAGACCGGCAGCGAAGTCGAGAAGCCGCTTGGCCAGGTCCGGGTCGGTCACCGCCAGGTTCAGGATGACCGGCTGGCCGGCGCGGAACTTGTCCCCGATCGACTGCGCTTCGCCGAAGGACCGTGGCTCGACCGTGTGGATGCGGACCTGGGGAGCGGGCGCCGAAGCGGCACTCTCGCCCACGGTCCCGACGCTGCGCAGCACGGGAGCGGCCTCACGAGCTCTCGCCACGTCCGGTTCCCGGCGGATACGCCGCACGGACGCGGATTCCGCGGCGTAGGGGCTCACGGGCGAGTGGGAGACCGAGGCGTCTTCGCCGGACTCGTCGTCGTCGTAATACTCGTCATCGTAGTCGTCGTAGTCGTCAGCCAGACCGAGCATGACCTTGACGCGATGCATGAAACCCATGGTAGGGATCTCCTCGATCGTCGTTTGCGACGCGGCCGCGATCCGAAGGCGCGCCGGGGACTCACCTGCCGAATATAGCCCTGCCAACGCGCACTATGGTAGCGCCTTCTTCGATGGCTACGGCGAAATCGTTGGTCATTCCCATCGACAGCTCGCTCAGGTCCACCCCGCGGCAATGCAGGGACTGCAGGCGACCGAGCCACGAAGCGCACTCGCACAACACCCACCGCACCGACGCCGGACGTGACAGAGGGGCGATGGTCATCAGCCCGCGGATCTCCACGCCGGGCAGACCGTACGCGGCCTCGACGCACTCCTCGGCCTCGTCATACGTCATGCCGTGCTTCGACGCCTCGCCGGACACGTTCACCTGGAGGAGCACGGGCTGCACGACGTCGATCTCGCGTGCGTGTCCGTCCACGGCCTGCAGGAGGTGCCGGGAGTCGATGGAGTGGATGAGGTGCGCGCGTCCGACGACCTGCTTCACCTTGTTGGTCTGCAGGGTGCCGATGAAGTGCCAGCGCGCGGTGGGGAACAGGGCCTGCTTGCCCACGAACTCCTGGGCGCGATTCTCGCCGAAGTCGTTCAGCCCGACTGAGAGCGCGGCCGCGATCTCGGGCACGCCCACGGTCTTGGTGACGGCGACGACCGTGATCTCGGCCGGGTCGCGCCCGGCGATGTCCGCCGCGTCGGCGACCTGACGCGCCACGACTCGATAGCGCTCGGCTACGGCGCTCACTTCTCGCCGGCGCCGAGAGCGGTCCCCGACGTGGCACGCGGTTCCCGGGACTCCTCGACGATCGGCTCGAACGTCCCCGTCAGCAGGTACTGCAGTCTCTCTCCGATGTCGACCGCGTTGTCCGCGATGCGTTCGAGATAGCGCGCCGCCAGCACCATCGATGACGCCCACTCGATGTCCTCTTCGCTGTGCAGGCGAGCCAACTCGCGGAAGAACTGCTTGAAGAGGTGGTCGATCGGTTCATCCAGCTCGGGAAGCTTGCGGGCGAGTTCGAGATCGCTCGTCTCGAGCGCCTCCAGACACGCTTCGAGAACGCGATGCACGAGGTTGCCCTGGGCCTGGATGAGGTCGTAGAGCGTCTGGGGCCCCCGCCGGTCGGCCGTGCGTCGAGCCGCCTTCGCGATGTTGAGGGCTAGGTCCCCCATCCGCTCGAGGTGCATCGAGATGTAGGTCAGGGAGTGGAGCAGCCGCAGGTCGCGGGCCACGGGGAACTGGGTCGCGATTATCTCGATCGAATGCTCCTCGACCGCCAGAGTGCGGCGATCGATGTCATCGTCCTTGCCGATGACCCGCTCCGCGAGCTCGAGATCCCCTTCGATGAGCGCCTTGACGCTGTCTTGGGTCTGGCTCATGACAGCCCGGCCGATGGAGAGCACCTCTGCCCGGCTGTCCTTCAGTTCCTGTCGGAAGTTCTCACGCATCGCGATCGCATCCTTCGGCATACCCGGCATGTGCGCCGGTTTCCGGCAGCAGCCGGACCTGTCCATTATACGTGCGTCCTGCACGCACGGGGGGTGCGGACCGCGTCCGCTCCATCCGCTCCATCCCGTCCGCTCCATCCCGGCGCAGGGGAACCTCTACCCGAAACGCCCCGTGATGTAGTCCTCTGTCCGGCGGTCCTTCGGGGACGTGAACAGGACCGCGGTGCGGTCGAACTCCACCAGCTTGGCCGCCTCACCGAGCTTCTCCTGCAGAAAGAACGCCGTGAAGTCCGACACGCGGGCGGCCTGCTGCATGTTGTGGGTCACGATGACGATGGTGATGCGGTCCTTGAGCTCCGCCATGAGGTCCTCGATCTTCTGGACCGACGTCGGATCGATGGCCGAGCACGGCTCGTCCATGAGCAGCACCTCGGGCTCCACCGCCAGCACTCGGGCGATGCACAGGCGCTGCTGCTGCCCGCCCGACAGGGTCAAGCCACCCCTGGGCAGGATGTCCTTGACCTCCTTCCAGAGGTTCGCGCGCCCCAAGGCCTTCTCGACGATCTCGTCCAGTTCGGCCTTCCTGCGCACGCCATGCAGCTTAGGCCCGTACGCGACGTTGTCGTAGATCGACATGGGGAACGGGTTCGGCTGCTGGAATATCATCCCGACCCGACGGCGAAGGTCGACGGGATCGACACCCGGGCCGTACACGTCCTCACCGTCGAGTAGCACCGTTCCCTCCGCGTGCGACCCCGGGATGAGATCGTTCATACGGTTGAGGCATCGCAGGAAGGTCGACTTGCCGCATCCCGACGGTCCGATGAAGGCCGTCACGGCGTGGCGCTTGATGCCGACCGTGATGTCTCCGAGCGCCTGGAAGTCCCCATAGAAGAAGTCGAGCTTGCGGACGTCGAACTTGTCCGGCTCGGCGTGGCCGTGCGGCGGCACTCCGGTCTGATGCTCGGCGAGCGTCTCGCTCATCCCTGCATCCTCCTTGTCCTGCGAACGATGTAGCGGGCGGTCAGGTTGAAGGCGAGCACCATGATGACGAGCAGCAGGGCGGTCCCGTACGCCGCTTTGAGGTTGATGCCTTCCATGGCCATGAGCATCACGTGCACCGGCATCGTGCGCCCGCCCTCGAGCGGGCTGATCGGGGCGTTGAGGGACGTGCCCATGGTGTAGATGACGACGGCGGTCTCCCCCGCCGCCCGCCCGGTCGCCAGGAGCAGGCCTGTCAGGATGCGCGGCAGCGCCGCCGGCAGCACGACGCGGCTGACGGTCTGCCACTTCGACGCGCCGAGGCCGTAGCTGCCCCATCGGATGTACTTCGGCACCGAACGGATCGCCTCTTCGGTCGTGCGCATGACGATCGGCAGCATGAGGAACGACAGGGCGAGCGCGGCCGACAGGGCCGAGAAGCCTATCCCCGCGGCCTCGACGAACAGAGCCAGACCGAACAGACCCATGACGATCGACGGAACGGACGCGAGCGAGTCGGCGGCGAATCGGATGACGGAGACGAGCCTGCCCTGCACCGCGTACTCAGCGAGGTACACCGCCGCAAGCACGGCGATGGGGGTCACGATGATCATTGCGAGTCCTGTGGCATACAGCGTCGACTGGATCGTGGGCCAGATCCCGCCCTCGGCGTTGACGCCTTTGGGCCAGCTGAAGATGAACTCGATGGGGTTCGCGAGCTCGCGCGCACCGTTGATGACCACGTAGAGCAGCAAGCTCCCGAGCGCCGCCACCGTCGCGAGGGCGAAGCACCAGATGACTCCGAGCGCGAGCGCGTTCGTGACGCGCTTGTCGACGAGCTCGCGCCTCCTCGTCGGAGGGACGCCACTCGCCGACGCGTTCGTCTTTTCGCTTCGTCCGCCCGTGTCGCTCATGAGCGCTCCCTGCCGAGCCGTGAGATGAGCCGGATGGACGCCACGAACGCCATCGAGATGAGGAACAGCATGATGGCCACGCCGAACAGCGCGGTGCGGTGGTCGCCGGAGGCGTAGGGCATCTCGAGCACGATGACGGTGGTAAGCGTCAGAAACGGCTTGAAGATGCCCGCCGGCACGACGGCGGCGTTGCCCGCCACCATGAGGACGGCCATCGTCTCGCCGATCGCCCTGCCCATCCCCAGGATCACCGCGTCGATGATCCCGACCCTCGCCGCGGGCAGAAGGACTCGCCAGATGGTCTGCCACTTGGTCGCGCCCATGGCGTAGGAGGCCTCGCGGATGCCGTCGGGGACCGAGCGCAAGGCGTCCTCGGAGATGGCCGCTATCGTCGGCACGACCATGATCGCCAGGATCATCCACGCCGCGGCCAGACCGAATCCGAGCCCGCCGGATGTCTTCGCGATGATGGGGCGCAGAGCCAGTAGTCCGAAGAGCCCGTAGACGACCGAGGGGATCCCCGCCAACAGCTCGACCGCCGGCCGTACCAGCTCACGGACACGGGGGCTCGCGACGTCGGACAGGAAGACGGCTGTGCCTATCGCCAGCGGCGCTCCTATCGCGAGCGCCCCCAGCGTCGCCAGCAGGGAGTTGATGATGAGAGACAGTACCCCGAACGAGCCCGCGCTCGGGCTCCACGTGCGGCCGCCCAGGAATGCCGCGATCCCCAACTTCCCGAAGATGGGAAATCCCCGGTAGCCGACGAACAGGAATATGAGGAGCACACCGGCGACCGCCACGCATGCGCACAAGAGGAACAGGTTCTTGAGGCCCGCTTCCTTCAGGTACGTGGCACGGGAGATCGTGGACAGCCGCGTCGGCGGACCCGCCGGCGGCACGAGAGCCGATGGCCCGCTGACGCCGGGGGCGGGCGCCTCCCGATGCAGGAGATCCGCGGCGGGCCTGCGATCACCCGGCGTCGCGCGACCGCCTCTGTCGAGCGGGTCGGTCATTGCGCCCCCTCGGCGATCGGCAGGAAGCCCGCATCCCGCACGACACTGTCCTGGACGGCGGGCGACAGCACGAACGCGAGGAACTCGGCCGCGAGGCCCTTCGGACTGCCCTTGGTGAGGAAGTGAAGGAGGCGTGAGATCGGATACCGCTTCGAGGCTATGTTGGCCTCATTGGGAGCGATGCCGTCGATCGAGAGCGCCTTGACCGACCTGTCGACGAACCCGACCGAGATGTAGCCGACAGCGCCTGGCGACTGAGCCACCACGAACCGGACCTGACCCGTCCCGGGAAGTACCGCGGCCGTCGGGTCGAACGGGCGCTTCTCCAGCACTATGTTAGAGAAGGCCTCGCGCGTGCCGGACGCCTCATCGCGATTCACCACACCGATCTCCAGGTCCGGTCCGCCGACCTGCTTCCAGTTCGTGACCTTCCCTTCGAAGATCTCGGCGATCTGTCCCTTCGACAGGCCGGCCACGCGGTTCGACGGATTCACGATGACAGCGATGGCGTCGTGAGCGATCGGAGTGTCCACAAGCCCCAAGGATGCCTCCTCCGGCTTCAGGTCGCGAGACGAGGTTCCGATGTCGGCGGTCCCGTTGCCCACGGCCTCGATGCCGGCGGAGGAGCCGATGCCCGCGACGAGCACCTTCACGCCGGGGTGACTCGCCTGGTACATCTCGCTGGCGATCTCGGCGATCGGAAGGATGGTCGTGGACCCGGTGACGCGCAACTGGGTCGACGACTGCGCGCCGCGACTGCAGCCCGCCATCCCGAGAGTCGACGACGCGAGGGCTACTGCGAGAACGACAGACGCGAACCGGCGGGAAGGGACCATTCGCGAGCTCATCGCCATGGCTCCAGGATGACGGCAAGAGCGCAGTGCCGGCCGGTGACACCCTCGGCACGGTAGGAGTAGAACTCATCGGTCCGTTCGGCTGTGCACACGCCGGCGCGGACCACGTTCTCGAGCGGCACTCCGACCTCGCTCAGGCTCTCTGACACGACGGCGCCCAGGTCCAAACGGCCCTGGGCCGCGGCAATGGTACCAAACGCCTCGATGAATTGCGACAGCCGTTCCGCATCGACTTCATAGTGACACGGTCCTATGTGCGGGCCCACGTAGGCGATCAGGTCACGCGTCTCGCATCCAGCCTCGGAGGCGAGCTTGAGAGCGGCCTTTCCCGCAAGGGACGCCAGCGCGCCCCGCCAGCCGGCGTGGACCACGGCCGCACCCCGTCGCGGTCCGGTCGCCACGAGCACGACGGGCACGCAGTCGGCATACAGGAGCATGATCGGCGTTAGAGTCTCCACTGTGACCAGCGCGTCGGTCCCCGGTACCGGCGGTGGGCCGTCGTGCCTGGCGAAGGCCCCCAGTCCCGCAGTGGCACCGGAGACGAAGCGTATGGTCCGACCGTGCACCTGCTCGCAGGTGGTCAGGCGCGACCGGAGGCCCTCGATATCGAGTGACTGCATCAGTCTCGCCCTGTTCTCGTCCACCGCGACGGGGTCGTCCCCGACATGCGCGGCGAGGTTGAGTGAGCCGTACGGCGCGCGGCTACACCCTCCACCACGCTGAGTGAACGCGATCAGGATCCCGTGCTCGCGCTCGAGCGCCTGATCCGTGAGGAACGAGAGGCCCTCCCGGTGAACGCATGTCAGCGAGGGGGCCCGCACACCGATCCCCCCCAACCGTGGCCACGCCGATCCGGCCGCATGCTGGTCCTCCGTCGAAGTAGCGGACGACGCTCGATTGATGCACACTCTTGTCGAAGGGTACACCGGCGGGGCGGTAGCCTGTCGACGTGGCTGGCGCAACATACGTAGCGAGGGGGTCGGGATCATGACGCGTACGGGCAAGTTCTATCTCGGGCTGGCGGCATTCACAGCCGCTGCGGTCGGCGTGGCGACGCCGGCCTTCGCCCAGAGCGACAGCAGCGACGCGGCGGCAGCGGCATTCGCCATCGCGCTGCAGTGTTGCATCTGGGTCCCAGTCCTCGTGTTCAGCGGCTTCTGGATCTGGATGTTCATCGACGTGCTGCAGCGCCAGGAGTATGAGTTCCCCGGCTCGACCGGCAATAGCAAGGTGCTGTGGCTCGTGCTGATGCTCGTCGTGAACATCTCGGCCATCTTCTACTTCTTCATGGTCTACAAGAAGCAGAAGCGTGGCACTGCTGCCCGGCCGCAGGCCGGCGCGTATGTGCCGCCGGCACCTCCGGCTCCTCCGATGGCGCCGACCGCCCCGCCGTACGCTCCCCCGGCCCCGCCGATGGCACCGCCCGCACCGCCGACGACTCCTCCGGCACCGCCCGCACCGCCGACGACTCCTCCGGCACCGCCCGCGCCGCCCGCGCCACCTGCCGAGTAGCGCACCCGATAGCGGTCGTCCGCGACCCCCGCGACCTCGAGGTCGCGGGGGTCGCTCTCGTTTCCCGACTCAAACGCAGCAGCGCGGTGACGAGGCCGCTTCCTCGTCAC
>JANYAK010000042.1 GCA_025361335.1 Coriobacteriia bacterium | reverse complement strand
GGCGGTATCCTCCTCTCAAGTCGCCGGCCCGCCGGAGACAGACAGCCGCAAGAGGATAGAGCGCAACGCTGGGATCAGGACGAAGGAGAACCCCTGCCAGACTCAGTGCAAGAGCCTTTGCACTGACTTCTGCAATTCAGGTGATCCCGCCGTCGGCGCTCGCGTCACTTGCGCGACCGAACGCAGCCTGTATACTCTCGTAGACTTATTCGGGCCGCCTCTTGTGATAGGCGGCCCGCGCGTTGCTTGTCGGCAGCCGCTGCGGGCGGCCGAGCCGGCGGGGGGACCGAGCCACGGGAGCGGACTGTTATGCACAAGGAGATCGCACTCACCGTCGAAGGCCAAGCCAAGCTCGAGGACGAGCTCCGCTTTCTGGAGACCGTTCGGCGCCGTGAGGTCGGACAGCGCATCAAGGAAGCCAAGGAGTTCGGTGACATCTCCGAGAACTCCGAATACGACGATGCTAAGAACGAGCAGGCGTGGGTCGAGTCCCGCATCGCCGAGGTGAACCTCATCCTTGCGCATGCGACCATCATCGCGAGCCCCAAGAAGAGCGATCGCGTCACTTTGGGCAGCAAGGTCGAGCTGCAGGACACCGAGAACCGCGACGTGCACGTCTACCAGCTCGTGGGTTCGGCCGAGGCCGATCCCGGCAACTATAAGATCTCCAACGAGTCGCCCGTGGGGCAGGCCATAATCGGCAAGAAGAAGGGCGAATCCGTGACCGTCACGGTACCGTCCGGCAGGATCTTGGAGTACACGGTCCTGTCCATCACCCGATAGGGCGCGCATGATCGATCCCGACGGCAGCGATGCGATACCGTTCGACGACCCTCTCGAAGTCAGGAGAGCCAAGGTCGAGGCGATGCGTGCGGCCGGGGAGCAGCCCTACAAGGTGCGCTACGACGTCACCGCACACGTGTCCGACCTCGTGGCGACCTACTCGGCGCTTCCCGCGGGCGAAGAGACCACAGACATCGCGTCCGTGGCTGGGCGCGTGGTCGCGGTCCGGGACCAAGGCCGGGCAGCCTTCATCGTCGTGCGGGACGCGACCGGGGACATCCAGTTGTTCTGCAGGGCGGACGCTCTTGGCGACGACGGCTTCCAAGCCTCGGCCGCCCTCGACCTGGGCGACTGGGTCGGAGCGCGAGGAAGCATCATGCGCACCCGTCGCGGCGAGCTGTCCGTGGCTCCCACGGAGGTCGTCCTGCTGTCGAAGTCCCTGCGCCCTCTCCCCGAGAAGTACCACGGCCTGAGTGACACCGAGACCCGGTATCGGCAGCGCTACGTGGACCTCATCGCGAACCCCGAGGTCCGCGATGTATTCCTGACCCGGTTCAAGATCCTCTCGGTCATGAGACGCTTCATGGAGTCGCGCGGGTACCTCGAGGTCGAGACGCCGATGCTGCAGCCCGTCCCTGGAGGGGCGACCGCGAAGCCCTTCGTCACGCACCACAACGCTCTCGATATGCAGCTCTACTTGCGCATAGCTCCCGAGCTCTACCTCAAGAGGCTCCTCGTCGGCGGTTCCGACCGCGTCTACGAGATCAACCGCTCCTTCCGCAACGAGGGGATGTCGCCGAGGCACAACCCCGAGTTCACCATGCTCGAGGCGTATCAGGCATTCGGGGACATGGAGGCGATGCGCGAGCTGACGGAGTCTCTCATCGCGGCGATCGCCGTGGACGTGCTCGGCACTACGGAGATCGTCTACCAGGGGGTCCCTGTTTCGCTCGCCTCGCCGTGGCGGCAGGCATCCATGGCGGATCTCGTGAGCGAAGCATGCGGCCGCGACGTGTCCGTGCACACGCCGCTGCCGGAACTCCTGGCCCTCTGTGACACGCATGACGTGCCGATCCAGCCCGGGTGGGGCCCCGGGAAGCTCGTCAACGAACTGTTCGAGAAGCTCGTGGAGCACACGTTGCATCAGCCCACGTTCGTGACGCTGTACCCGGCGGAGACGTCGCCTCTTGCGCGCCGCAACGACGCCGACCCCGAGCTCACCGACCGCTTCGAGCTCATCGTGACCGGGCGGGAGCTCGCCAACGCCTTCTCGGAGCTGGTCGATCCCGTCGACCAGCGTTCGCGTTTCGAGGCACAGGCTACGGCTAAGGCAGCGGGGGACGAAGAGGCCATGTGCATCGACGAAGACTACCTTCGCGCACAGGAGTACGGCATGCCCCCCGCCGGCGGTCTGGGGATCGGCGTCGACAGGCTGGTCATGCTGCTGACGGACAGTGCATCGATCCGCGACGTCCTCCTGTTCCCGCACATGCGGCCCGAGGCGTAGGACCCTCCGTTCGCTGGTGACGGCATTCGCGCGGATATGAGTCGCCCCTGCTCACATCGTGGCACCGGTCTTGCTCACTGGAGGGCGTCCCGGGCGTCCCATGTCGTCCGAGCGGGTATACTGGTATCCGCGCAAAGCCGTCACTCCCGCACGTGCGGGTCTCATAGGGAGCATGAACATGTTCGAGCGATTCACGGAGAAGGCACGCAGAGTCGTCGTGTACGCGCAGGAAGAGGCGCGTATGCTCAACCAGAACTACATCGGGACGGAGCACCTCCTGCTCGGGCTCATCCGCGAACAGGACGGCATCGCCGCCAAAGCGCTCGAGTCGCTCAGCATCTCGCTCGAGGACGTGCACCAGCAGGTCGAGGAGCTCATCGGGCGTGGCACGTACGTGCCCACCGGGCACATACCGTTCACGCCGCGCGCGAAGAAGGTCCTCGAGCTCTCCCTGCGCGAAGCGCTCCAGCTCGGCCACAACTACATCGGGACCGAGCACATCCTGCTCGGGCTCATCCGCGAGGGCGAGGGCGTGGCCGCGCAGGTCCTGCTCAACCTTGGGGCCGATCTGGAGAAGGTGCGCTCAGCGGTCATCCAGCTGCTGTCCGGCTTCCACGGTACTGCGGGCGAGGCAGGCGCGGACGAGCGGGCCGGAGGCTCCAGCCAGCTCCTGGACGAGTTCGGGCGCAACCTCACTCGGCAGGCGCGAGAGGGGAAGCTCGATCCGGTGGTCGGCCGCGCACAGGAGATAGAGCGCGTCATGCAGATCCTGTCGCGCCGGACCAAGAACAACCCTGTGCTGATCGGGGAACCGGGGGTCGGCAAGACCGCCGTCGTCGAGGGCCTGGCGCAGGCGATCGCCCGCGACGAGGTCCCCGAGACGCTCCGCAACAAGCAGCTCTACACGCTGGACCTCGCCGCGCTCGTCGCCGGATCGAAGTACCGCGGCGAGTTCGAGGAGAGGCTCAAGAAGGTCATCAAGGAGATCCGCGAGCGCGGCGACATCATCCTGTTCGTCGACGAGATGCACACGCTCGTGGGCGCCGGGGCCGCGGAGGGCGCCATAGACGCCGCCTCGATCATCAAGCCGTCGTTGGCCCGCGGTGAGCTGCAGACCATCGGGGCGACCACGCTTGACGAATACCGCAAGTACGTCGAGAAGGACCCCGCTCTCGAGCGTCGGTTCCAGCCGATCGTCGTGGGAGAGCCTTCGGTCGAGGAGACGGTCGACATCCTGCGGGGCCTGCGCGACCGGTACGAGGCACATCATCGGGTGTCGATCACCGATGCCGCCCTCGAGGCCGCGGCCACGCTCGCGTCCCGATACATCTCGGATCGCTTCCTTCCGGACAAGGCGATCGACCTCGTGGACGAGGCCGGCTCCAAGATGCGCATCCGCATGATGACCGCCCCCCCCGACGTGCGCGAGGTCGAGGATCGGCTCAAGGCCGTGCGCCAGGAGAAGGAGGCGGCCATCGAGTCCCAGGAGTTCGAGAAGGCCGCGTTGCTGCGCGACAAGGAGAAGCAGGTCCTGGCCGAGAAGCGCGCCATCGAGGAAGAGTGGCTCAAGCCCGACAACCGCCGGATCGTCGAGGTCACCGAGCGGGAGATCGCGGAGATCGTCTCGATGTGGACAGGGATCCCAGTCACGAGCCTCACCGAGGAGGAGACCACCAAGCTGTTGCGGATGGAGTCATCGCTCCATGAGCGCATCGTGGGACAGGACGAGGCGGTGTCGTCTGTCTCCCGCGCCATCCGTCGCACCAGGGCCGGGCTCAAGAACCCGTCTCGCCCGACGGGCTCCTTCATCTTCCTGGGGCCATCCGGGGTGGGGAAGACCGAGCTCGCCAAAGCGCTCGCGGAGTTCCTGTTCGGCAGCGAGGACGCTCTCATCTCCCTGGACATGAGCGAGTACATGGAGAAGCACACGGTGTCGCGTCTCGTCGGTTCGCCTCCGGGCTATGTGGGATTCGACGAGGGCGGCCAGTTGACCGAGCAGGTCCGCCGCCGTCCCTATTCCGTGATCCTCTTCGACGAGATCGAGAAGGCGCACCCCGACGTGTTCAACATCTTCCTCCAGATCCTTGAGGAGGGGCGCCTCACGGATGCTCAGGGGCGCAAGGTCGACTTCAAGAACACCATAGTGATCATGACGAGCAACATAGGCGCTCGCGACATCATGAAGGGCAAGATGCTGGGCTTCTCCGGTGAAGCGTCGGGCGGCCTGACGCATGAAGTCATCAAGGAACGCGTGACCGGCGAGCTCAAGAAGCTGTTCCGGCCGGAGTTCCTCAACCGGGTGGACGAGGCCATCGTCTTCCACGAGCTGACGCACGAGGAGATAGCGCAGATCGTCGACCTGATGATCGCTCGCCTGCGAGACCAGCTGGCCGTTCAGGGGGTCGGCATCACGCTCACCCCCCAGGCACGCGAGATGCTGGCCAAGGACGGATCGGACGCCGCCTTCGGTGCCCGGCCGCTGCGACGAGCGATCCAGCGCCTCGTGGAGGACCCGCTGTCGGAGGAGATCCTCGCCGGGAACTGGGTCGCTGGCGACGTCGTCGAGCTCGACGTCGAGGAGGACCGGATGGTCTTCCACAAGGGGAGCGGGGCCGTCAAGGCTCCCTCCGAACCGACACCCAAGGCCACAAGAGGGCACGCTTCCATGCCGCGGCGCGGTGGTAGCCAGTCCGGGGCCGCCTCGGGCGGCGCCGCGGGCGCGTAGCGGACCGGGCGGCCGATGGCGAGGACACGAGCGCTTTGGCGTTGCTCACAGTGCGGCCATGTCGAGCCGAAGTGGGCCGGTCGCTGCCAGTCGTGCGGTGAGTTCGGGACCCTCGTCGAAGAGGTGGCTCCCTCCGGTCGGGGAGCGACCCCCGTCTCGGCGCCGCACACGGTTCTACTCTCCGAGGTCGAGACCGGGGCCGACCGGCGGCTCGTCTCCGGCGTCGCGGAGTTCGACCGCGTCCTCGGGGGCGGGCTCGTGCGCGGGTCGCTGGTCCTTCTCGGCGGCGAGCCGGGGATCGGCAAGTCGACCCTGCTCCTGCAGGTGTGCGACTCCCTGTCCCGCGCAGGCGTCAGCGTGCTGTACGTGTGTGGCGAGGAGTCTCCGTCGCAGATCAAGATGCGCGCGCAGCGACTCGGCTGCACCGGCGACCTTGCGCTTCTGCCCGTCACCGATCTGCCCTCGATCGAGGCGGCCGCACTCGCCGGTGGGTTCGACGTCCTCGTAGTCGATTCCATCCAGACCGTGTCCGACCCCGACGTGGCCGGGGCACCGGGTACTGTCTCGCAGGTTCGCGAATCGACGGCGCGCCTGATGCGGTTGGCCAAGGATCGCGGGGTGACCACTCTGCTGGTGGGACACGTCACCAAGGAAGGGTCCATCGCGGGCCCTCGCATCCTCGAGCATATGGTCGACACCGTCCTGTACTTCGAGGGCGACCGCGAGCATGCGTTCCGCGTCGTGCGCGCCGCCAAGAACCGCTTCGGCTCCGTCTCCGAGATCGGCGTCTTCGAGATGGGCGAGGGGGGCCTGATCGGTGTGGCCAACCCCTCCGCGGCACTGCTCGCTCATCGTCCCAGGGGGGTCTCCGGCTCCGCTGTCATGGCGTCCGTGGAGGGCTCCCGACCCTTGCTGGTGGAGGTGCAGGCGCTCGTAAACCCGACCTGCCTGCAGATGCCGCGACGGCTGGCCACGGGGATAGACGTCCAACGCCTCCTGCAGGTCCTGGCTGTTCTCGAACGGAGGGCCGGGCTCGCATTCGGCCAGCATGACGTCTACATCTCGGTCGCTGGCGGGGTTCGCATCACTGAACCCGCGGTCGACCTGCCGCTCGCGCTCGCTCTCGTGTCGGCCCGCAGAGACGTGGCACTACCCGAGGGCCTCGCCTCGTTCGGCGAACTCGGACTCGGCGGCGAAGTCCGTCCGGCCGGGCACGTCGCCGCTCGGCTGGCAGAGTGCGCCGCCATGGGCCTGACGACGGTGGTGAGCGGTCCGGTCAAGGGGGTCAACGCGCCCACCGGGGTCGAATTCCGTCCCCTCGACGGCGTCAGGCAAGCCGCTGAGATAGTCCATGGTTGATGCTGCCCTCGGCGCCTTCGAACACAGGGCGTGACGGGTGGCGTGCCCGGGTGGAACAATCCACCCAAGGGAAATCCAGAGGAAGCTGAGACGTCGAGATGGCTGCTGACGACATCACCAGAGCGGCGCTCGAGCGGGTCGCGCCGGGCACCGACTTGCGCGAGGCGCTGGACTACATCATCTCCGCGCGCACCGGGGCGCTCCTCGTGATAGGTGACGAGCCGGCGGTCGACCGCCTCTGCAACGGTGGCTTCCTCCTGAAGGCGCCGTTCACTCCCCAACGTCTGTTCGAGCTCGCGAAGATGGATGGCGCGATCATCCTCGACGCGGAGTGCGTGAGCATCCTGAAGGCGAACGTTCACCTCGTCCCGGACCCGACGCTCCCCACCTCGGAGACGGGTATGCGTCACCGAACAGCCGAGCGCGTCAGCAGGCAGACGGCGGCGCTCGTCGTGTCCGTGTCCCAGCGACGTGACATGGTGACCCTGTATGCCTCAGGCGAGAAGATCATCCTGGAGGACATCGAGGTCGTGCTTGCCAAAGCGAACCAGGCGCTGCAGACGCTGCAGCGCTTCCGCATGCGGCTCGACGAGGCGGCGGACCGCCTGACCGCACTCGAGTTCGACGACGCCGTATCGGTCGGTGATGTGACGAACATGCTCCTCGCGCAGCTCATGGTCCAGCGGGTCGCTCGGGAGGTTGGCCGATACGTGACCGAACTCGGATCGGAAGGCCGTCTGGTCCGGCTGCAGGCCGGGGAGCTGACAGCCGGCGTGGAGGAGGATCATCTGATGCTGCTGCGCGACTACGTGGTCGAGCCGGGACCGCGGCGGGCGTCGGTCCTTCGCGCGACGCTGGCGGATATGACGCGGAGCCAGCAGCTGGACCACGTCGCACTGGCCGAGACGCTCGGCTTTTCGCCGACGGCGGACGTTCTCGAGTATCACGCGCAGCCCCGCGGGTACCGGGTCCTGCACAGGATCCCCATCCTGCCGGGTACTGTCGTCAATCGTCTGGTCGAGCGCTTCGGGACGTTGGCCGGCCTCCTGCAGGCGTCCGAGGCGCAGCTCGACGACGTCGACGGCGTGGGGACTCGGCGCGCGCGGGCCATCCGCGACGGGATGCGGCGGATCCGCCAGCACAGCGGCCTGTAGACTCCAGGCTGTTCGTCTCGTCCCCGGGGCGCGGCCGACCCTGTGCTAGAATCCGGTCACCGGAGCCACCATGGCGCCGCGCGGCCGGGGTCGATCCGGCCCGACCCGAGGAAGGGGGTGAGGGCGCGAGCGGCCTGCGGCCGCGATCGGGAAGCGTCCCACATCATGATCGTCCAGCTGAACCGCTTCGTCTTCGCGACGCTCGGGGCGCTGGCGGGCTTGGCAGTCAAGGATGCGATCGACTGGACGAGCCAGATCGGGTTCCCAGAAACACTCGTCATCATCCTATTCGTCATCCTGGGTTGCGCGATCGGGTTCATCTTCGGAGGCATCCTCGGCCGAGAGCTGACCAGAGCCTACGCATACGTCGAGGAATACATCATCCGGGCGTCCGCGGCGGACCTGGTCCTCGCGGTCGGGGGGCTGCTGCTGGGCCTCGTTGTCGCCCTCATCATCTCCACTCCCATCCGCGGTCTTCAGCCGGACTGGATCGCCGTCGCCGGGACGGTCACGATGTTCGTCGTGTTCGCCTACTACGGAGTCCGGTTGGCGATGATCAAGCGTCGGGACTTCGCGCGCGTGTTCCCCCGCCTGGCCGAAAGCCGGCATGACGACCACGCGCCTTCCGCGAAGCTCCTCGACACGAGCGTCGTGATCGACGGAAGGTTCGCCGAGCTCGCGAAGGCGGGATTCATGGAGGGCGAGGTCCGCGTCCCGGGCTTCGTGCTCGCCGAGCTGCAGACCCTTTCGGATTCCGCCGACGACACGAAGCGCGCTCGAGGGCGACGTGGCCTCGATCTCCTCACGACGCTCCGCTCGGGCCCCCATCCTGTTGAGATGTTCGAGGCCGACTACCCCGAGATCCAGGGAGTCGACGCCAAACTGGTCCGGCTGGCCCGGGACACCGGCGCGGACCTCATCACGATCGACCACAACCTCTCGCAGGTCGCCCGGGTCCAGGGCGTGACGGTGCTCAACATCAACGAGCTCGCCGCCGCGCTCCGGCCGGCTCATCTTCCGGGAGAACAGCTGCGCGTCTTCGTCGTTCGCGAGGGCAAGGAGGCCGATCAGGGAGTCGCCTACCTTGAGGACGGCACGATGGTGGTCGTCCAGAACGGCCGTGACCACATCGGGGGCGATATCGACACGGTCGTCACGTCCGTCCTTCAGACGTCGGCGGGCCGGATGGTCTTCGCGAGGCCGAAGGAGGCCTGAATGCGGGCGGCGATCGTGGTGGCCGGCGGTACGGGCGTGAGGTCCCTCATCCCCGGAGGCAAGCAGCTTGCGCTGGTGGCAGGCGAGCCTCTGGTGGCCCACTGCCTGCGTGCATTCGACGCATCCCGGATGACGGACGTGGTGGTACTCGTGTGCCTGCCGGGGCACGAGGACGAGTACCGTGTCGAGGCGGTCGAGAAGCCGGGTGTGCGCAAGGTCAGCTCGATCGTGGCGGGCGGCGTCACGCGGTCCGACTCCGTGGCCGCCGGTCTGGCCGCGTTGCCGGAGGGAGTGACGATAGTCGCGGTGCATGACGGCGCAAGGCCCATGGTCGGATCCTCGACCATAGACCGAGCCATCGACCGCCTCGAGTCCGACGCCGAGCTTGACGGCGTTGTCGTCGGACATCCGGCCTTCGACACCGTCAAGACAGCGGCCCCGTCCGGTCGTGTCATCGAAACACCCGACCGGGCCGGCCTGTGGATCGCACAGACTCCTCAGGTCTTTCGGGCCGGGGCGCTCATCCGCGCGTATGCCCGCGCCGCGGTCGAGGGCTGGGAGGCGACCGACGATGCGGGATTCGTGGAGCGGGCCGGCGGCTCGGTCGCCATGCTCGAGGGCCCCAGGTGGAACATCAAGGTCACGGTCGGACAGGACATCGAAGTCGTGGAGAGCCTACTTGCGTTGCGCGACAAGGAAGGTCTGTCATGAGTGACTTGAGAGTAGGGCTCGGCTACGACATGCACGCCTTCGCGATGGGGCGTCGCCTCGTCCTCGGGGGGGTCGAGGTGGACCATCCGTTGGGTCTGGCTGGACACTCGGACGCCGACGTCCTGGTGCACGCGCTGATGGACGCTCTCCTCGGGGCCCTGCGTCGTGAGGACATCGGAGCCCACTTCCCTGACACCGATCAAGCGTACGAAGGCGCGTCCAGCTTGGACATGCTGCGAACCGTGGCCGCAATGGTCGCGAAAGACGGATGGCGACTCGTCGACGCGGACTGCGTCCTCGTCCTCGAAGCGCCTCGGATCTCTCCGTATCGGGATGCGATGCGTACGCGCATCGCGGACGCGCTCGGGGTGGCCGTCGACAGCATCGGTCTCAAGGCAACGACGACGGAGGGCCTCGGGGCGACCGGTCGTCGCGAGGGCGTGGCCGCCACGGTCGTGGTGCTTCTGGACCGGGAGGGGTGATATGCGGGAGCGGGCACCGATCTCTCGCCGCTCCTTACGCTGCCCCGACTGGCAGGACGTGCCCCGCGTGCGGGCGGAGCGCATCGGAGGTGCGATCGCCGCGAAAGGGGCGCCGCCGCTGCCGCGATGATTGACAGCCGCGCGCGGCGCCGTGAATAGTGGCACGGAGAGGAACGCCCGGGTCGACCGATGGAGGCTCGCGAAGGCATGTTCGACCGACTTCGGATGGACATCGCGGCCGTCATGGAGCGCGACCCCGCCTGCACGTCGGGCTGGTCGGCGTACCTGCACTACCCCGGCCTCAAGGCCATCCGCTGGCAGCGGCGCACCCACTGGCTGTACACGCATGGGCATCGCTTTCTGGCGAGGTCGATCAGCCAATGGGTCCGACATCGGACGGGCATCGAGATCCATCCCGGGGCCACTATCGGAGAAGGGCTCTTCATCGATCACGGCATGGGCGTCGTCATCGGCGAGACGACGATCATCGATCGCAACGTGACGATCTACCAGGGCGTCACGCTCGGGGGTACCGGCAAGGAACGCGGCAAGCGGCACCCGACCATCGAGGAGAATGTCGTCATCGGCGTCGGGTCGACCGTCCTGGGCGATATCACTGTGGGCCGGGGCAGCAAGATCGGCGGTGGAGCCGTCGTAGTGGCTGACGTTCCCCCGAATTGCACGGTAGTGGGCGTGCCCGGCCGCATAGTCGTTCGCGAAGGTCAGCGCATCGAAGCGATCGATCTCCACCACGAGGATCTGCCCGATCCGGTGATCGAGATGTTCAGGTGTCTCCAGCGCCGCATCGACCGTATCGACACCCGGCTCACGCGGGACGAGGTCGAACTCGAGGAGCTGGCCCCCGCGGACCGTCCAACGCCCGACGAACGGTGAGGTGAACGCACGGATGGTGCGCCTGTACAACACGCTCTCGCGCACGAAGGAGGACCTCGTCACCCGCGAGGAGGGCCGGGTCCTCATGTATGTGTGCGGTCCGACCGTCTACAACCATATCCACATCGGCAACGCCCGCACGTTCCTGAGCTTCGACGTGGTCCGCCGCTATTTGGAGTACCGGGGCTTCGACGTGCGATTCGTCCAGAACATCACGGACGTGGACGACAAGATCATCCGGGCCGCGAACGAAGAGGGCGTCGCGGCCTCCGTGGTGGCCAAGCGCTACACGGAGGCGTTTCTCAAGGCGATGTCCGACTTGGGCGTGAAGAAGCCCACCGCGCAGCCGCGCGCGACCGAGGCCATCCCGGAGATGATCGAGATGGTCGAACGCCTGCTGGAGCGGGGTCATGCGTACGTCATAGACGGCGACGTGTACTTCTCGGTCCGGAGCTTCCCTGGCTACGGCACGTTGTCGGGCCGCGACATCGACGAGTGCCTCGCGGGGTCCCGGGTCGACGTCGACGAGCGCAAGGCCGACCCGCTCGACTTCGCTCTGTGGAAGTCGGCCAAGCCGGGAGAGCCGCACTGGACGAGCCCGTGGGGGGAAGGGCGTCCCGGCTGGCACCTCGAGTGCTCCGTGATGTCGGAGCGGGAACTCGGGCTCCCCTTCGACATCCACGGCGGCGCCACCGATCTGATCTTCCCGCACCACGAGAACGAGCTTGCCCAGTCCGAGGCGGCGACCGGCCTGCCATTCGTGAGGTACTGGATGCACGGGGGGCTCCTCCAGGTGAACTCGGAGAAGATGTCGAAGTCCCTCGGGAACTTCCTGCTGCTGCGCGACGTGCTGGAATCGTACCCGGCTCCAGTGGTGAGGCTCCTCATGCTGCAGACCCACTACCGCAGCCCTCTCGACTTCTCGACAGACCGTCTGGACGAGGCCCGGACGGCCTACGAGCGCATCGCCACCGCCGTGCGCAACCTCCGGTGGGCGCGCAAGGCCCCCTCGTCCGTGTCCGGGGCCACCACCGAGGACCGCGCGGCGCTGGCGGCCGCGCTGTCGGCGGCGCGCGCGAAGTTCGAGGCCGACATGGACGACGACTTCAACACCGCCGGGGCACTCTCCGCGATCTTCGAGCTCACCCGCCAAGCCAACTCGTTCCTCGCCACGAACCAGGTATCGCTCACCGCCGACGACCACGCCGCCCTCGAGCGCGCGGAAGCGGAGGCGGCAGAGCTCCTCTCGGTCCTCGGGGTCTCGCTTCCGGAGGCGGAAGCGGGCGCCGTCTACCCCTTCGAGGTGATCGCTCTGGCCGCGGAGCTGTCGGGCTACAAAGGCTCGGATCCCCGCGAGGCCGCCAACGCGTTGCTCGCTGCCCGGGAGGTCGCGCGCAGCGAGAAGAACTGGGCGGCCGCGGACATCGTCCGGGACGGGCTGGCCGGGCTCGGATTCGTGATCGAGGACACCGCGGCGGGCGCCAGGGTCGTCTACCGCGACGGCAGATGAGCGGCCGCGCTGATCGCGTGGAAGGCAGGCACGCGGTCGAGGAGCTTCTCCGCATGGGCGGCGTCGTGCGTCGCATCCGCCTGCTCGACGCACCCGGGCCCCAGGACGGATCGCTCGCCCGCATAGCCGAGTCCGCGAGAGCGGCGGGCGTGCGTGTCGAGCGGGCGTCGCGGCGTGAGCTCGACCGCGACAGCGAGCGCGGCGCGCACCAGGGCGTCATCGCCGATGTCGAGCCATACCGGTACACGGGGTTGGACGAGGTGCTGTCCCGCACGAAGGGCAAGACCGCGAGTCTCTTGCTCGCTCTCGACCACGCGACCGACCCGGGCAACCTCGGCGCTGTCGTTCGTACCGCTGATGTCGTTGGAGCCGACGGCGTCCTGATCGCCAAGGACCGCTCGGCGGAGATGACGCCGTCGGCCCGGAAGGCCGCTGCCGGCGCGGCGGAGCACGTGGCGGTCGTACGCGACACGAACCTCGTCCGCATGCTCGAGACCTGCAAGCAATCAGGCTACTGGGTGGCTGGAGCCACCGAGCACGCAAGGCAGATGGCTTGGGACGCCCCACTCGACGGGCGCCTCGTCATCGTTCTCGGCGCCGAGGGCAGCGGGTTGTCCCGGCTGGTGGAGCGCACGTGCGACCTGCTCGTGGCGCTGCCGGTCGCGGGGTCCGTAGGCTCGCTGAACGTGTCGAGCGCGGCCGCGGTGCTCGCCTTCGAGTGGCTGAGGCGTCAGAGGAGCTGATCTTCGTCGTGCGGCTGCTGATCGTCGACGGATACAACGTCCTGCATGCGGGCGAGCGTTAGGCCCGCGTCCTCGAGCTGGATCTCGCCTCCGCCCGGGACAGGCTCGTCGACGACGTGGCGTCCTTCGCTGCGGGGGCCTGGGCCGCGACTGTGGTGTTCGACGGCGCGGGGGAACCCGGAGCGCGGGAGGCATCCGCGCACGCGGGTGGCGTCGAGGTGTTGTTCGCGCCGAGCGGTGTCGACGCGGACACGCTCGTCGAGGCGCTTGCTCGAGGCGCCCGAGAAGCCGGAACGGATGCGATCGTCGTGACGTCGGATGCGTCGACGCAGTGGACGGTTCTCGGGAGGGGGGTCGGCTTGATGTCGGCCCGCGAGTTCGTGGAAGTCCTGGCCGATGACGTCGCCGAGAGGGCGGAGCATCTCGGCAGCGGCCCCGGCAAGGCCACCGTCGGCCAAGGGATCGACGACGCGACGCGGTCAGCATTGTTAAGGATTCGCGACTCATGAGCGTGAATCACGGGTCCAGAAGATTCAGCCTTCTTCACATTCCGAGGATGCGTTGACACCAGTTTCGGCTCGCCATATGTTCGTCGCGGAGAAGCCCCGAGGTCCTGCCGGGACCGGGTGCTCTTTCCCAAGCGGGGGGCTGCAAGCGGGAGGTCACAATGGACGCACGTGGGGGAGCGGTCCGGCGTCGACCGCGCACCGAGGGGGAACTCGATCTGATACTGGCCGCGCAGGCCGGCGACGATGGAGCTTCGGAGGCGCTGGTCGCCAAATATCGCAGTTTCGTCCGGTGTAAGGCTCGCAACTACTTCTTGGCCGGGGCCGATCGCGATGACGTGGTCCAAGAGGGCATGATCGGCCTCTACAAGGCCATCCGCGACTACCGATCCGACAGACAGTCGAGTTTCCGTTCGTTCGCGGAACTGTGTGTGACCCGCCAACTCATCACGGCCATCAAGACGGCCAGCCGTCAGAAGCACGGTCCGCTGAACACGTACGTCTCCTTGCATCGCTCAGCCACCACGGACGAGGAGGGCGACCGCGTGCTGTCGGACATCCTCGCGGCACGCGACGTCTGCGATCCGGCCGACATCGTCATCAACGCCTGGGAGGCGGCCAGCATCAAGGAGGGGTTCACCGACGCGCTGTCGACGTTCGAGTCCGACGTGCTGAGCCTGTATGTGGACGGGCAATCGTACTGCCAGATCGCGGTTCGCCTCGGCCGTCACCCGAAGGCCGTCGACAACGCCCTCCAGCGCGTCAAGCGAAAGGTCGAGATCCAGATACGCCGGTGTCACGCCTGCTGAAGCGGGTCGTGACTCGCGCCGAGCGCCCGCGGTAGGATATGGCGCGCCGGCCGGTGTAGCTCAGATGGCAGAGCAATCGCCTTGTAAGCGATAGGTCGGGGGTTCGAGTCCCCCCGCCGGCTCCATCCCGCATCCGCGCGCGCGCTCGCCTTCGAGGCGGCGCGCGCTCGCATCACTGGACGGGGGGCTCCTGTGGTGGCCGGGCCTTCTGGTCCGCTCCCCACAGGACCTCGACGATCTCCACGCTCTCCGCGATGTTCTTGAGTTGGAAGCAGCCGTGCGAGACGACGGGGACCTGGAGATCTCCTGCCTCGCTCAGGTCCTTCTGCGTCGTGAAGACCTGTCCCCCGTCGGCCAGGCTCATGACCCGAGCGGCGCGGTTGAGCGCGTCCCCAAGGAACGGCCGGCCGCCCTTGTCGAGGACGACCTCCCCCGACGCCACACCCGCGCGGATCAGGACAGCATCCTGGCCTTGGCGAGCCGCGTTGTAGTCCGCGAGGGCCTTCTGCATCGAGACGGCCGCCCGCAGGGCCTGCGCGGTCCCGTCGAAAGCCGCGAGCAGGCCGTCTCCGCCGGTGGCCTTGCCGTGCCCCCCCGCCTGCGCGATCAGGGGGAGGAGCAGGTCCCGGTGGCGCTGGACCAGCTTCGCGGTCTCCGTGCTCCCCAACTCTTCGGTCATCCGCGAGAACGACTTCATATCGGTGAGCAGGACGGCCTTGTTCACCGTGTGCTTGTTGGTCAAGGTCTCCTCGGCGGCCGAGATCGTACGGAGCAGCTCATCGACATCCGCTTCCTCGTCGGCCATGCTGCCGCGCTCGCGTGTCTTTGGCACGACGGGGAACACCCACTCCACGACCCCCGCGCCGACAGCGGCCACGACGACGGCGCCGACGGCAGCGATCGCGAGGGCTGCCGTCGACACGGGGCCCTTCAGGAACCATGACGCCCCCCACATGAGGAGGGCCAGCGCCGCGGCGGCGGCACCCGTGGTCGCGGGGGCCATCGTCCGCCGCCTCGCGTCATCGACGGGTCGGCGCAGCACGCCGGCCATCGCCGCGGTCCCGGCCCACAGCACCGGCTGGACTCCAAGCAGGACGAGATCGCGAGCGGACGTGACGGTGCGCATGAAGTTCTCTGGCTGTATGCGGGCGAAGGACGGCGCGATCCATCCGAACGACAGCGGCGCGTGTAGCGAGGCGAGCGCCTTGGGGTCGACGATGGGCGCGGTTCCGCCCGTGGCCAGCGTTCCCAGCGAGCGCGCGCCCAGCAGAAGCCCGGCCGCCTCGATGACGAGGCATGCGAGGAAGGCCGCCGCGGCGCCCTCGCTCGCCCCGAGCAGGTAGCCGGCGAGGACGGCCACGCCCCATTCGGCCCGAACGAGCGTCGCCGCGAAGGCGAGACCGATGACCAGGAACACGCGAGCGTGCGAGTCGGACAGGTACTGCAGCATCGCGAACCCGAGAACGAGGAAGAGCCCGCCCGCCAGGAGGTCGGCTGCCAGAAGGGGGATCCCGACGGCGATCAGGAAGCCGATCACGCCGATACCCGGCCACAGCAGGCCCAGGCCGCCGACCGCCAGGGCGAGAAGGGGAGACATGCTCGGGGGGTAGAATGCGAGGGCGGCGAGAGCGAGGTACGTGACCCCCGCGAGCGCCGCGGAACGCAGCCACGGCAACGCCGCCGAATGCCGTCTCCTGGTCGCCTGGATCGCCATTGCTCTTCCTTCCCTAGGCCGCGTGACGAAGATCGGGGAGCGTGCCGCACACGAGCGCGGACATCGCGGTCGTCGAGCCGGGGACGATCAGCCAGGCCAGGAGACGCACGGCGGCATAGACGGCCAGACACAGCGCGAGTCCGACGCCGGCTTCCACGAGATTCCGCGTCCGGTCGGTCGAATGCGCGGGAAGGCTGGGGATGAATCGCGGCACGAACGGAACGACCGCCGCGGCCGGATGCAGCAGAAGCGCCAGCGCCAGCGCCGCGCCTCGCTCGACCACCCCGCCGATCCTGGGCAGGTCCCAGCTCAGTACGCGACCCTTCCCGTCGCCCGTCGAGACCAACGCATTCGCCGACTCGAAGGTCAGTATCGAGCCGAACAGCATGACCACGAGCAACCCCGTCAAGGCGCCCAGAGTCGTGATGGGGAGCCGTACCCCGAACGTAACAGCTTGAGTGTCCACGTGGAGCCCCCCGGCGACCCATACCGCCAGTCCGATTGAAAGCGCGTGCATCGTCTGGTCGAGCAGGAGGATGAACAGGCCCCGGGTCCGCGTCCTGTTGTATCCGAGTATCGTGATCCCCTCGATCACCAGGTGGAGGCCCGCGACGAGGGTCACTGCCGGCCAATCCGCGCGGATGGTCGCGCACACCACGGCCGCCGAGGCCACGCCGACGATGACCGTGTGCAGGATGAGCCCCGCGATCCCCTCCCTCTTGGCTAGGACGAGTCGGCCCGGTTGGAGCATGAAGTCGCCCAACAGGTGCCCCACGTACAGGTTCAGGAACAGCGCCATCGGCCGGTCGAGCTCCCTCTTTCGCGTTGCCGTCGGTCACATTGTGCACGATTGAGCGCCGTTCTCCGCCGATCCGCCCGGCTGCGGCCCCTTCGCGCTACGCTATCATGGGTCGCTACCACCCACTCGAGGAGGAATGATGTCGAACGCGGCGTTCCTGGCCAGGGTCCCTCTGTTCGCCAGCTGCACCCCCCGGGAGATCGAGGCCATCGAGGCGGTCGCTCAGGAGCACTCGTACGACACGGGGCAGATCATCGTGACGCAGGGCACACCGGGCCAGGCCTTCTACACCGTGCTCACCGGTCGCGTCGAGATCGTGCGGGACGGCAATTCGCTTGGGGCCTTCGGGCCGGGTGACTTCTTCGGTGAGATGTCCCTGCTCGATTCCGCGCCCCGATCCGCCACGATCCGCGCTATCGAGCCGGTGAGATGCTTGATGCTCTCCAGCTGGGATTTCAAGGCCTTGCTGGAGCGACATCCGTCGATCGCCATCAAGCTGCTCGAGGTGCTCAGTCGCCGGCTGAGGGTGGCCGACGAGCGGATGACCCACTGACCGGCGGGATCGGTGGCCGGCCGCGCGGCTCAGGCGGCCGGGGACGGCCTGAATTGGACACGCCCGGCACCGTTGCCGACGTTGACACTCCATAGGCCATGAAGTAATATTCGTCTGCCTTTTCGCAGGTGGCAACTTGACAAAGCGAATACGGCTTTTTTCTTGTTTGGGGGTGTGCCCGAGCGGCTAAAGGGGACGGGCTGTAAACCCGTTGGCTACGCCTACCTAGGTTCGAATCCTAGCGCCCCCACCACTCTCACAGACTCCGGGAGTGCCTTCGACTCTCCCGGAAAGCGCCCACATAGCTCAGTCGGCAGAGCACTTCCGTGGTAAGGAAGAGGTCATCGGTTCAAGTCCGATTGTGGGCTCCATCGAGTCCAATCAGCCGGGTCACGCGTGCTGAAGCACTGTCCGTGCGCAACGGCGCCGGCTGTTCGGCGGTGTAGCTCAGCGGCTAGAGCACGCGGTTCATACCCGCGGAGTCACTGGTTCGAATCCAGTCACCGCTACCAAGGTCATCCACGCCCGCGCCGACGGCCGGTCGTCGATAGATAGATAGGCACGGAGCGCTCTTGCTCCACCACACCGCACAGGCCGTCGTCCGGCCGTGGGCGTCACGCGCATGCGAACGCCCGTCGTCATTCTCTAAGGAGGAGACACATGGCGAAGAAGAAGTTCGAGCGCACGAAGACCCATGTCAACGTGGGCACCATCGGTCACGTCGACCACGGCAAGACGACGCTGACCGCCGCCATCACGAAGCGTCAGGCGGAGAAGGGATTCGCGGAATTCACGCCGTTCGACCAGATCGACAAGGCTCCCGAGGAGCGCGAGCGCGGCATCACCATCGCCATCGCGCATGTCGAGTACGAGACCGAGAAGCGCCACTATGCGCACGTCGACTGCCCGGGCCACGCCGACT
>JANYAK010000017.1 GCA_025361335.1 Coriobacteriia bacterium | reverse complement strand
GCGCGAGCGCCGTGACATCGACGCGGCGGCGGTTGAGCTCGGCGCGGGTGACGCGCGAGAGATCGAGGAGGTCGTCGATCAGCGCGCCCATGTGCCGCGACGCCGCGAGCACGCGCTCGAGGTACGTGCGGCCCTCGCGATCGAGCTGCGGCGCATGATCCTCGAGGACGGCGCGGCTGAAGCCATCGATGCTGCGCAGCGGTGCACGCAGGTCATGGGCGACGGAGTAGCTGAACGCCTCGAGCTCCTTGTTGGCAGCCTCGAGATCGGCGGTCCGGCGCCTCACGCGCTCCTCCAGCTCGCTGTTGAGCTGGCTCAGCTCCCCGCGCGTTCGCTCGAGATCGCCGACATGCGTCTGGAGCGAACCGGCCATGTCGTTGAATCGGTCACGGAGGATCCCGATCTCGTCGCGGCGCTCGCCGAACTCCGCGCGCGCGGTGAGGTCGCCCTGCGAGATCCGCTCTGCCGCGCGCTGGAGAAGAAGGGTCGGACGGTAGATCGAGTGGGTACCGACGAGCCACGCGATGACCAGCGCGAGAATGGCGAAGCCAGCGAAGCCCGCGAGCGTGAGCGTGAACGAACGTCGTTCGGAGGCCAGCAGCTCGGACTGCGAGAAGCCGACGACCGCGTACAACGTGCCTTCGGCGGCGGGGACGATCGGTGCGAAGAAGTACTCGCGGGTGACGCCGTCGAGGCCTGGGAAGATGACGGTGCCCCTCCCTTGGCGCAGTACCGCACGCACGAGGGCGACCTCCCCCACGCCCTGGCCGACGAGTGCGGGCAGCGCGGGCTTCCGCGCGATGAGCGTGCCGTCTCCGTCCACGATCATCGCTACCGAAGAGGGGCCGGACGTGGAGAGCCGCGCCCCGAGCTGCTGTGGATCGAAGTTGAGGTACTCGACGCAGATGAGCCCACCGAGGTCGTCGTAGACCGGGAGGACCACCGAGATCACCGGACGGCCGGTCAGCACGCTCCGGCCGTAGCCGGAGACCACGGCGCTCCCCGAGGCGACTGCCTGGCGGAACGAGCTGTCAGCGGAGACGTCCACGGTGGTGGTCGCGACGGGGCTCGAGGCCCGGATGATCCCGCGCGCATCGGCGGCAGCGACTTCCGCGAACTCCGGGTGCAGCGCCCTGAGCCGGACGGCATTGCCTTGGACGAGGTCCCACCGCTGCTCCTGGATGGCGAAGGTGATGCCGAAGGTGTCCAGAGTCGCCCGTCCCTGGGCGATGAGGTCGCTTTCGGAGCGGATGTTGGTGGCCAGTCTCTCCTGGACCGCCGCGCGCGCCAGTTCCTGCATCCGAGAGTTCTGGATCCCCGCGTATGTCAGCAGGGCGAAGGTGAGCGGCAGCGCCGCGACGAGCACGATCGCGAGGAGCCTGGCCCGAAGACCGCTGAACTTGATACGGGCGAGTGGGCGCAGCAAGTGGGTCCGATCGGGTGGTCGCGGCGTCATTCCCACGATTATGGGCGCCCGGAGCCGGAGGCGCCACTGGGCCGCTCCCCGGGCGCTCCGGCGACCCGCAGCGCCGAGAACAGGGCGGGGCCGAGGGGGCGCCGCGCCTGCTCATACTTGCTCCAGGGGTCGGCGCTGAGCGCCGCGAGTCGCCTCGGTACCGAGGCGACATCGAATCCCATCGGGTCCAGGCCGGCGAGCTCATCCCACGTCACGGGGACGCTGACCCCCGCGCCGGGGCGCGCTCGGGTCGAGTACGCGCACACGGACGTTGCTCCGTGTGAGTTGCGTAGGTAGTCGATGAACACGCGCCCCGGGCGCTGGCTCTTGGCCATCACGCCGGTGAACGTGTCGGGGCTCCGCGTCGCGATGAAGTCGACGAGCGCGTGAGCGAACTCCCGGACCTCGTCGTGACCCCGCTCGGGCACGATCGGGGTCACGACGTGCAGGCCGCGACCACCGGTGGTCTTGACGAACGCGCCCAGCCCGAGAGCCTTGAGTGCATCGCGCACGGTGCGGGCGGCCTCGGCGATCTGGGGGAATCCGACCCGAGGGCCAGGGTCGAGGTCGAAGACGATGCGGTCCGGGCGCTCCGGATCGGCCACTCGGGAGTTCCACGCGTGGATCTCGAGCGTGCCCATCTGCACCAGGGCCAGCAGTCCCGCCTCATCGTCGAGGTACGAATAGACGGCCGGTCCGTCGCGATCCTCGACGGTCACGGCTTTCAGCGCGTCCGGCCATCCGCGGGCCTCGGGGTGCTTCTGATAGAAGCAGCCGACGCCTCCGTCCGTGCCGTGGGGGCAGCGCACCAGCGTGAGCGGCCGGTCTTCGACGTGGGGCAGGATCCACGCCGACACCGACTCGTAGTAGCGGGCCAGCTCCGCCTTGGTGACACCCGCGGGCTCAAGCCGCTTGTCCGGGTGGGTGATGACGACCCCGCCGACGCGCACCGGGGACTCGCGGACGACATCGCCTGGAGCGACATCCTCCCGGATCCCCTTGAAGGAGGGCTGGCGCACGACGCCCCCGCTCGTCCACTCGCGGAACGCGACTTCGACGACAAGGTCCGGTCGGGCCCAGTGCAGGCCCGCGCCTCGTGGCGGATCCTCGAACGGCGCTTCATCGGTCACCATTGCGCGCAGGCGTGCGCCCATCTCGGCGAGGGTCCGTTCGGTGAACCCGGTACCGACGCGGCCTGCATAGCGTAGGCCGCCCCGCGCATCGCGTGTCCCGAGCAGCAGCGCCCCGAAGGCCTGCCTCGATCCCGAAGGCTCGGTCCATCCCCCGACGACGAACTCCTGCTGTGCCAGGCACTTCACCTTGAGCCAGTCACGCGTGCGTCCCGGGACCCACGGCCTGTCGCCGCGCTTGCTGACCGAGCCCTCGAGCAGCAGTCGACATGACGCCGCATGATACGCGGGGCCGTTGCCGACGTAGTGGTCGACCAACAGCAGCGGGCTGTCGGGCTCGACGGAGGCCATGATCGACGTCAGCAGGTCCTTGCGGCGCAGCAGCATCTCCGCGCGCAGGTCGTTCCCGTTGAGGCACAGGACATCGAACAGCGCCATGCGAACGTCCTGAGGCCGCTTCGCGGCCAGCGCCTCCTGGAGCATCCCGAAGTCGGAACGGCCCTCCGCGTCGAGGACGATAGCCTCGCCGTCGAGTAGCGCGGAGCTGATCGGCAGCTTCTCGACCGCACGGGCGACGAGGGGGAAGCGCTCGGTCCAGTCCTCACCCCGCCGCGTTCGCACGGTCGCGCGGCCTCGCTCCAACCCGACGCGTAGGCGGTAGCCGTCGTATTTCGCCTCGTGAATCCACTCGTCGCCGGAAGGCGCTTCAACGACGAGGGTGGCGAGCTGGAAGGGCGCGTCGGTCGGCGACAGGACGCATTCAGCCGAAGGGCGGTCCGAGTCCGGGGAGGCGATCTGTCCCATGGTCCTCCCCGAGGCGGCCGAGTCGGGCTGCGCCTTCAACACGTCGTACTCCGCATGAGGCCGGACCGCGTCGTCCCGCTCCTTGATGAGCAGCCATGACTCCGAGTGCTCGCCGGGCCGCGGCTTCATGCGGACCAGGGCCCATGCCCCCTGGAGCTTCGAACCGTCGAGGACGAACTTGAGGTGACCGGCGGCGATGTTCTCCGCGGGGTCACCGCTGGGGGCGAAGGATCCGCGGTCCCAGATCATCACGGTGCCCCCGCCGTATTCGCCGGCCGGGATCACCCCTTCGAACGTGCCGTATTCGAGCGGGTGGTCCTCGACGTGGACCGCGAGCCGCTTGTCGGCGGGATCGAGGGACGGCCCCTTCGGCACCGCCCAGGAGGCGTAGGCGCCCCCGACCTCGAGACGCAGGTCGTAGTGAAGCTGCCGTGCGGCATGCTTGTGCACCACGAACGTGAGGGGTCCGCCGCGCCGCGACTTGGATCCGCCGGCCGGCTCGGGCGTGGACGTGAAGTCGCGTTTGCGCAGGTACTCTTCGAGCGGCATGCCCACTCCCGTCAGGCTCGAGCGCGCTTCGCATCGTCCAGCGACTTCTTCAGCAGCTCGACGATGTCGACGACCTTGGCGGACTCGGCGGCCGGCGCCGGCGCGGGCGGGGCGGGGGCGGTGCCCGCGGCCTTGCGGTCGATGAGGGCCATCAGGTCGTCGCGATACGTGTCACGGTATTCGGGTGCGGCCGGCTCGAAGGGCTTGGAGATCGTCGCCACGAGTTGCTCGGCCAGTTCGAGCTCGGCCTTCGTGACTCCGGCCGCCTTGATTGCGGCGGCGTCATGCCCAGGCACGTCGAGCTCGGCGACGTCGCGCAGCTCGTAGGGGTATCTCAGGAGGTCCAGCAGCAACAGATCCCCATCGGGCACTAGCGCGGCAAGATGCTGTCTGGTGCGGATGACGATCTTGGCCAGAGCCACGCGCTTCGCGGACGCCAGCGCCTCGCGAAGAAGCATGTACGCCTTGCGACCGGCCTTCTCGGGCTGGAGGTAGTAGGGGGCGTCGAAGAACTCCGGGTGGATGTCGTCGGCGCACACCGCCGCCAGGACGTCGATCGTCTGGGTCGCTTCGACGTTCGCGGCCCGTAGGTCATCGTCCGTGACCACGACGAACCGGCCCTTCTCGATCTCGAATCCCTTGACGATGTGTTCCCACGCGACCTCGTCGCCCGTGCGTTCGCTGACCCGCTTGTTGTGCACGGGCGACAGGTCCCGCCCGTCGAGAAGATGGAACGAGAGTTCACGCGGCTGCACCGCAGGCAGCAGGGCCACCGGGATCGTGACCAGGCCGAACGATATCGTGCCCTTCCAGATGGGGCGCGGCATGGCTTCCGACCTCCGTGGACGACGCGACGCTCCGATCGGCGCCGCTCCAAGGGTCTACATACCCGTGAAGCGGGTTCACCGTGGCGGCGCGTCGGGCACGGTCGGCGACCTCGGCTCTAACGCAGGCTGAACTCCTCGTAGTGGATCCGGCCGCGCCTGACCCCCAAGTCGGTGAGTTGCCGGATGAAAGCGTCTCGCATCTGGACGGGGCCGCAGATGAAGACGGACAGGTTCTCCGGCTCCCTCAGGCCCAGGTCCACCAATCGGGGACGCCCCTCGGTGTCGGTCGTATGCAGCGTGAACTCGATGCGGGGCCTCAGCGCAAGCGTGCGCTCGATCTCGTCGAGGTAGAAGGCTCCGGCTCGCGAGTGCACCGTCCAGACGAACCGGACATCTCGGTCCTCCTCCACCGAGGTGAGGAACGCCAGGAAGGGGGTCACGCCGATCCCGCCGGCCAGCCACAGCTGGCGTCCCGGCGCCATTCGGAAGTCGAAGCCCCCGTATGGCCCCTCGATCCGCGCCTGCGAGCCCGCGACGAGATGCTGCTGCAGGGCGGTCGTGTAGTCGCCCGACGCTTTCACGCTGAAGCGGAGTCGGCCTTCCGCCGGGCCCGCGCTGATCGTGAAGGGGTGCTGTTCGCGCGTCGGACCTCCCTCGAACCGGACGAACGCGAACTGCCCGGGCCGGTGGGCGATCGCGGCCTTCTCGGGCTCGAGCGGGATCTCCAGGACGTCCGGGGCCACGTGCGCCGGCTCGCCGACCCGGTACCTGTGCCGCTGCAGGAGCGCCGGTTCGGCGGTCTCCCTGAAGACGTAGGCCGCGAGGCCCAACGCCGCGACGCCGTACACCCACACGCGCATCAGGGGCAGGGCGAGGACGATGGGGTGTGCGAGCAAGGAATGGGTGACGCCGGATGCGACGAGCACGCCTTGGAAGCGATGCAAGATCTTCCAGTCCTGATACCGCAGCGGCACGAGCCTGCGCCACGGGGATCGCGGAGCGATAGCGACGAGAACCGCGGTCACCAACAGGATGATCGTCGGGTACCCCACGAACTTGCTGGGGACCCACCCGGGCGACTTGGGCATCACCAGGTAGTGCGTCGTGACCACGGCGGCGGCCACCAGCCCGTTGAGCCGGTGCGAGGTGAACATCTTGTCCAGCCCGCCGAACGCCGCTTCGAGCGGCGCGGCGCGGGTCGACAACACGAGGTTGGTGCTCATGATCAGCAGGGCGGACGTGGAGAGGAACTCGGCGATCACTCGCTGCGGTGGCCACGGTCCGGGCGCGAGCGTCAGCGCCATCGTCCAGAACACGACATTGAGGACGAGCGTCCCGGCGAGGGCGAAGACCGGCCGCAGACGGGCCAAGGGGATCCTCCAGATCGGGGTGGCCACGCTCAGGAGGAGCGCGCGGTCCTGGCGATACGTGCGTGCGCTGTTGTCTATACCCCGCCCGATCCGCAGTCGGGTCCGCCGCACGCCCTCGAACATGACGGCGCCCACCTGGAACCGGCGGGCGCCGACCGTCATCCATGCGGACCCGAGGCTACATCGCGTTGACGCTGATGATGTTGCCCTCGCTGTCCTTGAACCACGCGGACTTGCCGGCGTCACCCAGGTCGACGACGCCGTTGACCGTCTTCATGCCGGGCATGTCGTATTCCTCGAACATGACACCGCGATCGCGCAGCTCGCGCATCGTGCCCTCGAGATCATCGACCAGGAACCCGGCGACCGTGGCGTCGCCGTGGGAGGCCTTCGTCTCGTATACGAAGAACTGCGTCCCGTTGCCTGCGTGCACCATGAACCCGCCCATCATCGGCTGGTCGGCGATCTCGAGCCCCAGGACGCGCTCGTAGAAGTCCCGCGCCCGCTTGATATCGCTGGCGGGCAGCACCGCCGACATCGGCGCCATGCTCAGTCTCGATTTGGTGATAGGCATATCCGACTCCTTCCCTTGGGTGCTTCCGACTCCCTTGGATACCCGGTCGCCTCCACCCGAAACGCCGCGCCGGTGGTTTCCGACCGGCGGACCTGCGCTCGGGCCGACCGGTTCGCGGTATCCACGGCGACGTGCAGCGATGGTGTCTGACACGATCGACCGCGCGGTCAGACGCGCACGCCGACCGTGCCGACGACGAGCCCGAAGCCCATCTCGCGGGTCTCGACGATGCGCAACCCCGCGTCGCGCACGATCCGCTCGAGATGTTCGCACCCGTGGAGGGCGTGGGTGGTCGTGACCAGGCGGCGATACAGCTGCCGGGTGCGCGACAGGTCGAAGATCGCCGCGAACAGCGCGCCGTCGCTGCATGGGGCTGTCGTGGTCAGGGCGTCGGGCACCGGGGTCGCCGTCCGGGCCTATGCGGAGGCTTCGGTGGGAGGCGCGAGCTTGACCTCGATGAACTCGAGGTGGCGCTTCTCCTGGTCACGAAAGCCCCGAAGCACCGCCTGCAGCTCCGGGTCGTCACGTCCCATTCGACCGCCTCGGCGTAGCGGCCGTTGTGGTACTTCTCGGCCGTGCGCATCGCGTGCAGAGCGCCCTGCTGGCCGCCCATGCTCCTGAACGCCGTGACCCAGTCGGCCACGTGGCCGAGGACATCGACCTTGAGATCCAGCGCCGGCTCGCCAAGCCGCTCGACGGCGGCCGCGATGGTGGTGACGTGGTATTCGTGCTCGTCCCGAAAGTCCTTGAACTTCATCTTCACGTCGTCGTCCTCGGCGTGCTTGAGAGCCTCGTCGTAGACGCTGGTGGCGTCGCGGTCCAATTGGGCGAGGGACGACAGCTTCTTGATCAGGTCGTCGGTCATCGTGGCGCGCCTCCTTGGCGGACCGGGCAGGGTAGGGTGGCGGATCCTCAGTAGCCGGTCGTTGCCGGAGGCGCCGCTGCGCCGCCGGGGGATGGTGCCGCTGAACCGCTGCTCGCGCCGACCGTTATCTGGCCGGTCATCGACGGGTGGATGGTGCACTTGACCGGGAACGTCCCGTCCTTGGCGGCTGTCCACGTGACCTTCTGACCCGCAGCCTGTTCGCCGAGATCGGTCGTGCCCACCACCACGCGGTGCGCGACGGTGTCCTGGTTGTCGAAGGTGACGGTGTCGCCGACCTTCACCGTCAGGCTCGCTGGGCTGAACTGGAAGTTGCTCTCGACCATCGTCGTCCCGCCCGTGGTGCCTCCAGTCGAACCACCGCCTGTCGCGCCGGTCGAGCCGGAGCAGCCGGACACGGCCAGCAGCAGGGCGGTCGCCACGAGGGCGGCAAGCAGAACCTGCACGTGCCTTCTTATGGTCACTCGGATCCCCTCCTCGGAGCGCTCGCCCGGATGGGCGAGCCTTGTGAACTGGTGCCACGCCTCGGTCGAGGAACCGGCACCCGTACATAGTTCCCAATAGATGGAGTTACCTTCCTCGCCCGCGGGTCGTCTCCGCCGATCGCCGGTGGGGTATCCCTCGAGGGGGATCCGTCCCCGGTTGGCGAGCTCCGAAGGGAGAACGAAAGTGACACCGACGTCGGGGGGGCAGGCGAACGCACCGGAGTTCCGTGAGGGACTGGACTGGATCGGGACGGACCAGCCCCTGCGCCTCGCCGACCTGCGTGGGCGGCTCGTGCTGCTGGACTTCTGGACGTACGGTTGAATCAACTGCATGCATGTGCTCCCGCGTGTACGGGAGCTCGAGGAGCGGTTCGCGGACAGCCTCACGGTCATCGGGGTCCATGCGGGCAAGTTCATCAAGGAGCGGGTGACCGCGAGGATCGCGGAGGCGTGCGACCGGCTCGATGTCGCTCACGCAGTCGTCAACGACCGCCAGTACCGCGTCTGGCGGGACTACGCGGTGAACGCGTGGCCGACCGTGGTCGTGATCGATCCGGAAGGCGACGTCGCCGAGGTGGTGCCCGGTGAGTTCGACGTCGAAGTGGTGGCGGCCGCTCTCGAGCGCATCCTTGGGCGCGCGGAGGCCCGCGGCACACTGACGCGAGGTCCCGATCCGACATCCTCGCGGCTCGCGCGCCACGAAGGGGCGCTCCGATTCCCGACGCGGGCCATCTTGGCCGGTGGACGCCTGTGGGTGGCCGACACTGGTCACGGCCGCGTCCTCGAGTGCGACTGGGATCCCCGGGAGGGCCGCGCCAACGTGGTGACCGAGCACGGGGGGCTGGTCGAGCCGCGAGGCCTGGCTTCGCTCGACGGGCGTGTCTACGTGGCCGACCGGGCGGGGCACGCGGTCTGGCGACTGGGGGGCGGCGAGTCGGAGCGGGTGGCCGGCACGGGCCGGATCGAGGACGGCGCGCTGCGTCCCGGGCGGGCGGCGAACGTCGCGCTGCGCTCACCGTGGGCGCTTGCCGCGCGGGACGGGATGCTCGCGATCGCCATGGCCGGCTCGCACCAGATATGGACGTTCGACACCGCGATGGAGAAGCTTTCGCTCCTGGCCGGTACGGGCCGCGAGGACATCGACGACGGCAGGCTCGCGCGGGCCGCGCTCGCCCAGCCGACGGGACTGGCACCGCTCGCTGACGGGGGCACGGCGCTGGCCGACTGCGAGACGTCCGCGGTACGCGTGGTGACGGATCGCCGGGTCGAGACCCTCGTGGGGACGGGCCTCTTCGACTTTGGCGACCGACCCGGGATAGGCGACGAGGCGTGGCTCCAGCACTGCGAGGATGTCGCGGTCCACGCGGGCGTGCTCGCGGTGGCCGACACGTACAACGACCGCATCAAGCGCGTCGATCCGGTCACCCGTGAGTGTTCGCCGTGGCCCGGTGAAGCAGGGGAGCCAGGGATGCTCCGCGAACCCGGGGGCGTGTGGAGCGACGGGGTGACGATGCTTGCGTGCGACACGGGACACCACCGGGTGGTGGCGGTGGGCGCGGACGGCTCACTGAAGGAAGTGGCCTTCGGCTGAGGCCACCGCAGCCCGGCGGGGGTTCGCCCGGATGCTTTACGGGGTATGAATCGGGCCAGTGTGAGGCTGTCGACGATCGGGCACCTGGACCTCTGGGTGTCCCGCCGGGGAGGTGCCGTTCATGGCAGATGCGCCGGACACGGGCTCGGCCGTGACGCGTCGGGGATTCGTGGGGTGGGCCGTCGGGATGGGAGCCGCGTTCGTGGGCCTCGTCGCGGGCGTCCCGCTCATCGGTTCGCTGATCTCGTCCAACAAGGCGACGCCAGGCGCCTACGTGCAGGTGGCCGATGTCGCCCTTCTCCCGACGGGGGAGCCCTTCGCCCTCAGCTTCGTCGAGAGCGCCCGGGACGCGTACGAGGTCGCGCAGCTGCCCCACTCGGTGTACGCGCTGAAGAAGAGCGACACCGAGGTGGTCGTGTTCTCGCCGGTCTGCCCTCACTTGGGCTGCCAGGTCTACTTCAACCGTGGCAGCAAGACGTTCGTCTGCCCCTGCCACGACAGCGTGTTCTCGCTCGACGGCGCACGGACCTCGGGGCCCGCTCCCCGGGGTCTCGACACGCTCCCGGTCAAGATCAGCAAGGGGATGCTTCTCGTTCAATGGATCCAGTACGAACCGGGCGTGTCCCAGAAGACACCGGTCTAGGGGGTGGCTCAAGGATGACGAGGATCGGTGACTGGCTCGAGGAGCGCATCGCGTTGGGGAAGACGACGCGCGGCCTGCTGGACGAGAAGATTCCGGGAGGGGCCAAGTTCACCTTCACGCTCGGAAGCGCGACGCTGCTCACGTTCCTCACGCTGGCCGTGACCGGGATCTGGGAACTGCTCTACTACACGCCCGGCACAGCCACGGCCTACGACAGCGTGAACTACATCCGCCTCCAGGTGCCGTTCGGCTGGCTCATCCACGGCGTGCATCATTGGGCGGCGACCGTCATGGTCGTTCTGGTCGTCGGGCACCTGCTGCAGACCTTCCTGTGGGGGGCCTTCAAGAAGCCGCGAGAGTTGACGTGGATCCTCGGCGTGCTGCTGCTCGTCGCCACACTCGGAGCGGTGTTCACCGGCGGGCCGCTCGGCTGGGACGACAAGGGCTACTGGGCCGCGCGCATCGGAGTCGGGCTCGCAGGCTCGATCCCGGGGATCGGGGCGTTCGTGCGCGACGCGGTGTTCGGCGGGGCGGTGGTCGGGCAGCTGACATTGTCCCGGTTCTTCGGTCTCCACGTCGCGGTGATCCCGATCCTCATCCTCGCGATCCTGGGCCTGCACCTCGTGGCGTTCCGTCGTCCCGGCGCCGCGGGGGCGATCGCGAAGCGCGACAGGGAAGGGGTCTTCTGGCCCACACAGGTGATCATGGATCTCGTCGTGTTCGCCGGTGTCTTGAGCCTGCTGGTCGGCCTGAGCGCTTTCCTGCTCACCCCGATCGTCGGTCCCGCGGACCCGATCGACGTCACCTACGTCGGGCGCCCGGATTGGCCCTTCCTGTTCCTGTTCCAGCTGCTCAAATATCTGGGCGGACCGCTGGAGTGGGTCGGGTTCGTGCTCGTGCCGCTCGTCGGCGTCGTCCTGTTGCTCGCCGTGCCGTGGCTCGACCGGAAGCCGGAGCGCAGCCCGGCGAAGCGGCCGCTGGCGGTCGGTCTGTTCGCTCTCGCCGTTGCCGGGGTGGCGATCCTTGGCGTCATGGGGGCCGCCGCCGCGCCCGAGACCGTGAAGTCCTCGACCGAGGCTCCTGCTCCTACGCCGGCATCGGCGATCGAGTCCACGCCGACGGTGCCGGGTCCGAGCGTCGCCTCACGCACGATCGGCGGCGCCGACCACGGGCGCCTGGTCTACGGTGCCTACTGCGTCCAGTGCCACGGCCCGCAGGGTAAAGGCGGGGTGCCCAATCCCGGAAGCGCGGACGGGACCATCCCCGAGATCAACCCGATGGATCCCGAGCTCACGGGAGCGGAGAAGGGCAAGCCGATCGACGTCCAGAAGTTCGTGGACGGTGTCGACGCGTTCCTGCAGAACGGATCGGTGCCCGAGTCCGACCCTGAGACCGCCGATCCGAAGTACAAGATGCCCTCGTTCGGCAACACGAACGCGATGACCCAGCCGCAGATCGCGAACGTCGAGGCGTACGTCCTCCAGATCAACGGAGTGGATCGCGGAAGGATCGTCCGGCCCGGGGTCGAGCCCAAGCTGTACTTCTGGTGGACCCTGGGTGGCTACGTTCTCGTCCTCATCGCGAGCGGCGCCGCGCTCATGCGCGCTCGTCGCACGTAGCGGCCGGAGAGCCTCAGGCTGTCGACTTCGACCCCCTGGCGGGCGGAGGTTTGACGTCGTGCACGAGCGTCTGCGTCGCCAGTTCGCCCTCCCAGCGGATCCGTGTGGTGGATGCCGTCGCCGTGAACGTCGATCCGTCCCGACGGAGAAGGACCACGGGGAATGCTTCGCGGGGCTTTCCCGACACCAGGACGGTCCGGCGGCCCTGCTGGACGTCCTTATGGCATGACTCGTCGATGAACCGATACAGCGACTCGCCACGCAGCTCGATCGCCTCGTCGAAGCCGAGCGCTCGGGCCATCGACCCGTTCGCCCACGCGATCCGATCGTCGGCGATCACGACCACGCCGGCCGACAGCTCGTCGAGAAGGAGCCGGTAGCGCTTCTCGCTCTCCTGCAGGCTTGCCACCAGGCGTTCGCTCTCCGATACGTCCGTCACGAAGCTGAGCATCGCGGGGAGGCCGCGGAACACGATGGGGACGGACGACACCTGCCCCGCGGCGAACTCGCCGTTCGCCTTCTTGAGCTGGTACGTGACAGGCGGAGGACTCGCCCCGGCGACGACCTTGGCCAAGTCCGAGAGGGCCTTGGCTATCTGGGGCGCCTGGATGAAGTCCAGAAGGCTCAGGCCCTCGAGCATCCGCGGGTCCTCGACGCCATACCAGCGAGCCAGGCGATGGTTGACCCACAGGATGGTGGCGGTCGCCGGGCTGGCGATGACGACGGGCATGGGGATGTGCTCGAGGATCCGCTGCAGCGGCTTGTCCTTGTCCAAGGGTCTCCTTCGCTCGGCGCGCGGGCGACTTCGACCGTACTCGACCAGTATGCGGGGACGGCCCCCGGGCCGGTAGTGCGTTCGCAGAGGCCTCGGCGAACGCTCAGCGTTCGAACGTGCCGACGATGCTCGCAGCCGCGATCGCGTGCGGCGCCAGGGCTTCGCGGAACTCATCGAGCGACACGCGATCGGGCAGGCCGAGCGTGGGCGTGTCGAGCGCGAAGACGGTGATGTGGTAGTCGTGCGGCCCGGTGCCCACGGGAGGGTTGGGACCACCCCAGCCACCCGTGCCGTAGCTGGTGTCCAGTTCGCACGAACCCGCCGGCATGTCCGTTCCGGACGCCCCCGGCGGCAGGTCCAAGACATCACTGGGGATGTCGACCACGAGCCAGTGCACCCACCGGCGGGCGACGGGGTGCAGATCGACGACCTCGATCGCGAACGACTCGGTGCCCGCGGGCGCGGGGCCCCATCGCAGGGGGACCGAGACGTCGCGGCCGCCCGCTTTGGGCTTCGCGTGCACCGCCGGCATCGATGCGCCGTCCGCGAACGCCGGCGAGGCCAGCGCGAATGCGGGCATGCGATCGTTCATGGCCGACGGCACGGTCCTCACCCCTTGGCAGTCAGCGCGGCTACCAGGTACCCGGCTGCGAGCAGAGCGTTCGAGGCGAGCACGGCCGCGACGTTCGCTCCCTGAGACGGTATCAGGGCCTCGAAGCTGTCGTAGTGCCTCAGCGCACCCGAGATCGCCTTCGCGGCGAAGACGCCGGCGCCGAGAGTCAGCAAGGTCCAGGCGGGCATCACCCTCATCGTCACCGCGACGACGACGGCGACGTACGCGCCGACCTCGACGGCGGCGTAGAGCCACCGGGCGCGCCGCTTGCCCAGCAAGACGACCATGTGGTGTCGTCCTCCTCCGGCGTCCGCCTCCGCATCGGGGAACTCATTCAAGAGCAGGAGATTGTAGGTCAGGAGGCCCGCGGGGATGCCGGAGATCCACGCCACACCGTCGATGTGGCCGGTCAGGAGGAAGTAGGTTCCCACCACTGGCAGAGTGCCGAGTGCCAGCCCCGCGAACAGCTCGCCCAGGCCGAGGCGGGTGAGCAGCGGCGTGTACAGCGCCACCGACAGCGCCCCGACGATACCGATGACCAGCAGCGGCCATCCGGCCACCCACGCGAGGTACAGGCCGATCGCGCAGCCGGCGGCCAGAGTCCCGACTCCCAGCGCCAGCGCGCCCCGCGGAGGGATCTGACCCGAAGGGACGAGGCCGCTGCCTCCCGAGAACGGCGTCCGCTTCGTCTCGCGATCGATCCCGCTTCGGGCCCAGTCGTCCCAGTCGTTGAGAGCATCGACGCTGCCGTGCATGAGCGCCAATGCGAGCATGGCGAGCAGCATGAGGCCCAGATGGAAGGACCCCGGCCGAGCCCAGGCGGCCAGCGCGGCACCGTGGAGGACGAGCACGACGGACAGGATCAGGAACTGCGGCCTCGTCTCGAGGAAGTACAGCTTGAGCTTCGACACGTCGGCGCCCCCCGGATCGGTTGTTCGACTCCGCAGAGGAAACCCGAATCCCGCCTCGCTGTCCAGCCCCGCGAGGCCACCTGACCGACTCCGCGAGGGCGGTGGCCCCGCAGCCCGCGTGGAATGCCGCCGAGGCAGGGGGAATATCCACCATGTATCGCCCGTGGGAAGGGGACGTCATGCGCGTGGCGGCACTGTGCGGGTCTCTCCGCGAAGGTAGCTACAATCAGGCGCTGCTCGACACCGTCATCGACCGCGCGGGGGCACACGGCCCTGAGATCGTCCAGGTGCCCATCCGCGACTTCACCCTGTTCAGCCAGGATCTTGAGGCGGACCCGCCGGCGGAGGTGACCGCCGCGAAGGAGCTGATCCAGTCCGCGGACTGCCTCCTGCTGGTGACGCCGGAGTACAACTTCGGCGTGCCCGGGGTCCTCAAGAACGCGATCGACTGGCTGTCGAGGCCGTTCGGCGATCCCACGCTTCGGGGCCGGGGCATGGCTCTCATGGGGGCGAGCACGGGGTATATGGGCACCGTCCGGGCACAACTGGCCTGGCGCCAGCTGTGGCACTTCTTCCGTTCACCCGTGTTCACCGACGTCGAAGTGTTGATGACGTCGGCGCGCGACAAGGTCCGCGGCGGCCAAGTGGTCGACCCGGCCACGCTCGAGGTCCTCGACCGATACCTTGAGGCGCTGCACACCTGGCTGGGCCGCATCTCCTGAATCCCACCGTCCGGCCTCATCTCTTTCGTGAGGGTGTCTTCATCTTCGGAAGGGCGGCACAGTTCCTGCACTCCGGGGGGCGGTCCATAACGGGCTGATCGATCGAAGCTCTGGAGGTGTGGGTATTGAAGAGAACCATTCTGGCCATGGCTGTCGTCATGGCGGCATCCGCGATGCTGTTCTCCTTCGTTGCGACGGCGGAAGCCTTCCCGACAAGGACGACAGCCTGCTCGAACTGCCATAGCGGGGTCAACGTCCCCGTGACCGCGACGCTCGCCTCCGTGAGCGGCGCCAGCGCCACCTACAACTTCAGCGCTCCCACGGCCAGCGCCGTCGCGGTGTTCTCCGGCGCGACGAAGGTGGCCACCGTCCTTGCAGCGACGGGCCAGTTCGCCGTGCCGACGGGGAGCACCTACACCGTCTTCGCCGTGGCGGGGCCTACGACCGGTAACGGCATCGGCAGCACCACAGTCAGCCCGGCGGCCCCGCCCGTCGACGGCACCGCGCCGGCCACCACGTCCGACGCCCTGACGACCTACGTGGGCTCGGCCACCATCCACCTGACGGCCATCGACAATGTCGGCGGCTCGGGCGTCGCGCGCACCTACTACATCCTGGACGGCGCACCGCAGGCCCAGGGCATGACGGTGGCCGTGACCGGAGTCGCGACCCACAGTCTCGAGTTCTGGTCGGTCGATGTGGCCGGCAACATCGGGACGCACGTCGTCGCGAACTTCTCGATCACGGCCATCCCGCCGGTCCCCGACGTCACCGCTCCGACGACCATGTCCGATGCGAGGATGTCGTATGCGGGCACCTCGACCGTCCACCTCATCGCGGTCGATAACGTCGGCGGTTCCGGCGTGGCCCACACCTACTACATCCTCGACAACGCCGTGCAAGCCGAGGGTGTCGCTGTGGTCGTGTCCGGCCTTGGGGCACACACTTTCGAGTTCTGGTCGGTCGACGTGGCCGGCAACGTCGGGACGCACGTGTTCGCGACAGTGACGATCACCGCCCCGCCGACCACCGACATGCGGCCCGTCTGGCGTTTCTACAACATGCACACGGGCGCCCACTTCTACACGTCCAACGAAGCCGAGAAGGACAGCGTAAGGGCGATGCTCGCCTCGATGCTCCGCTTCGAAGGGATCGCGTACTGGGTCAACGTCGCCAACCCCGGCAACGACACGCCGCTCTATCGCTTCTACAACGTGCGGACCGGGTCGCACTTCTACACCGCGAACGCGGATGAGAAGGACAGCGTCATCGCCCTGTACCCCTCCACCTACCGCTTCGAGGGCGTCGCCTACTCGGTGTCGGCGAGCCCGGCGGGCAGCCCCGTCTACCGCTTCTTCAACAGGCGCACGGGCGTGCACTTCTTCACCGCGAACGCGGACGAGAGGGACAGCGTCATCGCGAACTACGGATCGACCTACCACTTCGAAGGAGTCGCCTTCTACCTGGCGCAGTAGCCCTTCCGGCGCCAGCATATCCGCGTCGACGCCCGTCCCCAGGCAAGGGGGCGGGCGTCGGCGTCTTCGGAGGCGCCAAGGGATGCTTTGTGGACGAGGCGGGCGCGCGGACCGGGAGTGTGTTAGACATATCTCATGGAAACCGTTCACCCAGTCTTACTCGCCTTCGCCGCCGGGTTGTTCACGTTCGGCATGACGGCCGTGGGCGCGGCCGGGATCCTTCTGCGCCGTGACCCGTCGCAAAGGACGATGGATGTCCTGTTGGGATTCTCGGCGGGGGTCATGCTAGCAGCATCGTTCTGGTCGCTGCTCGCGCCGTCCGTGGAGATCGCGACGGCCACGACCGAACTGCCGTGGCTCCCCCCGGCGCTCGGATTCGCCGCAGGCGGGATCGGGCTGTGGGCGATGGACAAGATCCTGCCCCACGCTCACCTCGTCGTGCCCGGCCTCGCGCTCGAGCCCGAGGGCCTGCGGACAAGGTGGCGGCGATCGACGCTTCTGGTGCTGGCCATCACCCTGCACCACATCCCCGAAGGGATCGCGCTCGGCGTCGCCGCGGGTGCCGTTGCCTCCCGAGCGCCCGGAACGACGATCGGCGCGACGCTCGCCCTGGCCCTCGGCCTCGGGGTGCAGAACCTGCCGGAGGGGTTGGCGGTCAGCGCGCTGCTGCGCCGGGAAGGTGTGTCGCGCCGCCGGGCGGTCGGCCTCGGCGCGATGACCGGCTCGGTCGAGCCGATCGCCGCGCTGGCGGGAGCGCTCATGATCGGGCTGTCGACGGTACTCCTGCCTTATGGCCTTGCGTTCGCCGCCGGAGCGATGGTCTTCATCGTCATCGAGGAGCTCGTGCCGGAGTGCCAGCGCAGCGGTCACGCCGACGCGGCGGTCCTCGCGGCGATCATCGGCTTCACGCTCATGACGGTGCTGGACGTCGCCCTGGGGTGACGCCGGAGGGGCAAAGGCGGCCGGGCGAGGCTCAGCCGAGACGCTTCACCAACAGCGTTATCGCGCCGTCGACCTCGTCCACGCTGAGGACCTGGTTCCCGGTCAGGCGGGCCCACGCGGTGATGTCGGCCTTGCACGCGGGGTCCGTCGCGACGGCCTTCACGACCGAGCCGACCGGCACGCGGGCCATCTCCTGGCTCACGCGCACCATGGGCATGGGGCACTGCAGCCCCTTGAGGTCCAGCTCCGACGCGATCTCGTATTCGTCAGCCACGTTGCGCCTTCTTCCGACATCGGGGATCAAGGAACATGTATCGCCTGCGGGAGGCGAGTGTCAAGGCTCGCCGTCACGGCGCCGTTCATCCCGTCCATACATGGCAGTTTGGGCGTGGATGCACGACACTTGCTAAGGTCATACCCTGACCGCCGGTTCGCGGCGCGGGGGAACGCCGATCCCGGCCGAGCCGGACTCTGGAGAGACGATGCGCACGAGGCTCATCACCATCTCGATCGCGGTGATGTTCGCCGTCGCCACGGTGCTGTCCGGCGTGCCGTCTGCGAGCCTGGCCCTCGCGGCCGCATCTCACGTCAAGGAATCCAGGGCGGGACGGGTCCCGACGCAGCCGATCGAAACGACCGACCAGGTGGTCGTGGGATTCGAGCCGGGCAAGGAGTCTGACGCCGTGGCGGCTGCGACGGCCGCCGGGGCCAAGGTGTCCAGACGAGCGAGCGCCGCCGGGTTCCTGGTGGTGAAGGTCCCGGTCGGTCAGACCGCCGCGTCCGTCTCCGCCCGCCTGTCGGGCAAGTCGGGCGTGCGCTTCGCCGAACCGGACGGGATCGTGCATGCCCTGTTCACCCCGAACGACACCTACTTTCCCTTGCAAGTGAACCTGGCCAAGATCGGGGCGCCGGCGGCCTGGGACAACACGCAGGGCTCGCCGTCGGTCACGATCGCGATAGTGGACTCGGGAGTCGATCTGAACCACCCTGAGTTCGCCGGCCGGATCGACACCGTCAACGATTACGACTTCGCGAACAACGACGTCGTGGCGATGGACGACTTTGGGCACGGGACTCATGTCGCCGGGATCGCGGCCGCCGCGACCAACAACGGGCAGGGAGTCGCCGGCGTGGCCGGCGGATGCGAGATCCTCCCCGTCAAAGTGCTCGACAGCAAGGGAAGCGGCACGGACAGCAACGTGGCGCTGGGGATCAAGTGGGCCGCCGACCGCGGCGCCAAGGTCATCAACCTGTCGCTGGGTGGCGTCGGGTGGAGTTCCGTGCTCGCGGACGCCGCGACGTACGCGCAGGCGAGGGACTGCGTGATCGTGGCCGCGACCGGCAACCAGGGGTCGAACTCGGTCTTCTACCCCGCGGCGCTTCCGGGAGTGATCGGGGTGGGGTCGACGGCCGCGGACGACACACTGTCCTCATTCTCGAACAGAGGCCCGGGCGTCGACATCACGGCTCCGGGCGAGGACATATGGTCCACGTATCCGAGCCCGGCGTACCAGCGCATGAACGGCACCTCGATGGCGACGCCGCACGTGACCGGCGCAGCCGCGCTGGTACGCACCCTGCACCCCGAATTGAACAGGACGCAGGTCGAGAACCTGCTCGAGCAGACCGCGCTCGACCTCGGGGCCCCCGGCCGCGACGACTCGTTCGGCTGGGGCCGCCTGCGCCTGGCCGAGGCGCTGGGAAGCGCCACGCCTCCGCCGCCCGCGGCCGACAACAACGCCGACATCCCGGGGATCCTCGCCTCGAAGAGCCCATTGACCGACACCCTCACCGTCTCCACGGATACCGAGGACGTCTTCAAGGTGTGGGTGCTGGCCGGCCAGACCATCACGATGAGCCTGACCAGTCCCACCTGGAATACGGACTTCGACCTGTTCCTGTACGGGCCCGATGCCACGAGTATCCAACTCCCGACGCAGCCGCTGGACTCTTCCGAACAGGGCCTCAACGTGTACCCGGAGGCCATCACGTACACGGCGACGACCTCCGGTTGGCACTACATGGATGTGTGGCTCTACGACGGGCGGGGCGGCAATCCGCCGAGCGCCTCCGGCCGCTATACCCTGACCTACGCCATCACCGGCATGTCCGATGACGACATCCCCGGAGTAGTCGCGCCGCCGGGCTCGTCGATCCCCGGCTCGCTCACTATCGACGCCGACGTCCACGACGTCTATCGCATCCCCATGGTGGCCGGCGAGTCCATCCGCGCGACGCTCACGGCCATAGACCCCTCCACGGACTTCGACTTGCACCTGTTCGGCCCGTCCGCGATCTCCGTCCGGACCGACCCGCCCTTGGCTTCCGCGAATTCCACTCGGTATCCCGACACTCTGTCGTATCTGGCGCCGGCGACCGGCACCTGCTACCTCGACGTGCACGACTACCGGGGGTCCAGCGACTACAACGTGCAGATCACCAGGACGCCCCCCGATCCGCACTCGGTCTGGCGCTTCTACAACATGAGGAACGGCGTGCACTTCTACACCGCGAACCCCGACGAGCGAGACTACGTTCTGAGGGTGCTCGGCGGGACATATCGCTTGGAGTGCATCGCTTACTCCGTCAACGTCGCGGACCCCGACAACCGCACGCCACTGTATCGGTTCTTCAACGTGAAGGCCGGCGTGCACTTCTACACGGCGAACCCCGACGAGCGAGACTACGTCCTGAGGGTGCTCGGCGGGACGTACCGCTTCGAGCAGACGGCCTACAACGTGTGCGCGACCCCCGTGCCCGGCGCGGCTCCGGTGTACCGCTTCTTCAAGTTCAGGCAAGGCGTCCACTTCTACACCGCGAACTACGACGAGATGCTGAGCGTCCGGGCCAACCTGTGGCAGACCTACCGTTTCGAAGGCGCTACCTACTACATCGCGCCGTGACCGTGCTTTCAACCCCCGCGAAGAGCCCGCGGATTCCCCGTCGCGCCCTCTGGCCCCTATACTGTTGGCTCGGGACGCTATCGGGAGGATGTCATGGAAACGCGCCGCACCGTGCTCGTGGTAGTCGTGGCACTGGCCCTCGCCGTGAGCGCTTTGGGGCTTGCCGGATGCAACTCCACGGTGCCTGACCTGCGCGGCAGGACCAAGGTGCAGGCCCGAGCGGACCTCAAGGAAGTCGGCCTCAAACTCGGCAAGATCGCCTACGACAGGACCGTCGTGGGTGCGGACGGCCAGATCGTCGACCAGAAGCCGGCCGCCCGGTCGGGCGCCAAAGGCGGGACGCTCGTGTCCGTCACGATCGCCGGACCGCCCCCGGTCAAGGTGCCTTCGCTGATAGAGAAGACCCGCGAGGGGGCCGAGGCCGCTCTGGCTCGGGCCGGGCTGAAGCTGGGGGCCGTGACCAAGACGTTCTCCGATGTCGCCGTGGGCAGGGTGGCGCTGCAGACGCCGGGTGCCCGGGACGAAGCCCTTCCCGGCTCGGCGGTCGACGTCGCGCTCAGCACCGGGCCCGCCCCGATCCAAGTGCCTGACGTCGCCGATATGACGTTCGACCAGGCGACGACGGTCCTCAAGAACCGTAGCTTCCTGGTGGCCAGGGTGGACTTGGCCGGCACCGGCGGCGATGCGAACACCGTCGCGGACCAGGATCCCGAGGGCGACGATCGCGCCGTCCCCGGCACGACCGTGAGGCTGAGCGTCTGGACCGGGAAGCCGCCGGTCGCGGGCGGCAAGCCGAAGGCGCCCTTCGTCAAGGGGCTCGGCGTGACCCAAGCCAAGAGGACCCTCAAGGCCCTCAAGATCAACGTGAGGGTCGTAGCCGGTCCCGGCAACGGAGTGGCGGCCCCGGGCGTCGTCTACAAGCAGACCCCCATAGGCGGCACCGACCTGGCCCCCGGTGATACCGTCACCCTGTACACGGCCCCTGAAGCCGACGGCACTCCGTACGTCGACGTGCCGCCCCCGGTCACCGTGCCGTGGGTGAGGGGCTTGCCCGTCGCCGACGCCAAGACCACCCTCGAGTCACTCGACCTCAAGTGGGAAGTGGTCTACGGTCCCGGGAACGGGTTGGCCGAGTCTGGGACCGTCTACGACCAGTCCCCGATATCGGGCGAGCGCGTCGAGGCCGAGTCAGTGGTCAAGATCACCATCATGGGTCAGCCCTAGTCTCGAACGGTACGAGGTCCTCGGCGCGCCTCGCGCCGTTGCGCTTCAGGGTTCGATGAGGACCTTCATCACCCCCGGCTGCGCGGCCGCCTCCATGGCTGCGACCGCGTCGCGCAGCGGGAATCGCGCCGCGATCAGGCCCATGGGGTCCACCTGCCCGCTCGCGAGCAGCCGCAGCGCGGGCTCGAACGGACCGCATCGCGAGCCGACGACCGTGATCTCATCCACGACGAACGAGGACAGGTCGAGCGTGACCTCTCCGTGGTAGGTGGACTTGAGCACGAGCGTGCCGCGCGGCCTCAGAGCGGCCCGCGCCAGATCGAGGCCCGATGGCGAGCCGGTGGCCTCCACCACCACATCCCAGCCATGCGGTTCGACGTTCGGCTCCGGCACGCATGTGATGCCCCGCATCTCGAGGGCCGCCACCTGGTTCGGGTGTTTCGCCACCACATGCAGGTGCGCGCCCGTGAGCGCGAGGACCTGCGCGACGAGCTGACCGAGCCGCCCCGCTCCTATGAGCAAGACGCGATCGGTCGGCCGGACATGCACCTGCGTCAGGATCTCCACTGCCGCGGCGATCGGTTCGGTGAACACCGCCGCCTCGTCAGACACCGAATCGGGCACGAGATGCAGGTTCGCGAACGGGAGCGATGCGTACTCGGTGTGCACGCCTTCGCGGTCCGAGATCCCCAGCACGGTCCGGTTCTCGCAGTGGCTCCGGCGGCCCGCGAGGCAGGCCTCACACTCGCCGCACGCGGCGTTGATGTCGCCGACGACGCGGCGCCCCGCCCAGACGGGATCGTCCGCCTCGACCACTTCCGCGACGAACTCGTGCCCGAGCACGCCGGTGTACGGGTAGTAGCCGCGCACGAGCTCGAGGTCCGTGCCGCACACGCCTGAGAGCCGGATGCGCAGCAGCGCCTCGCCCTGACGTCGCGGAAGGTCGACGTCGCGAAGCGAGAGCGATCGGTCTTCGAGCCACAGCCCCTTCATGCAACCTCACCGTCCCCCGTGTCACACCGAGTATATGCCGCGGCCGTGTCCCACCGTGGTGCGCGGCGCCCGTTTGTGGGAACGAACAGGAACGCCACTCACGCCAAGGAGGCTCCGCGCCATACAGCGCGGCACCCGGGGAGAAGGAGACGACATGGCCAGGTTCGTCAATGACAAGTCGATGGTCCACCCGCTCGTTGCGGAGATGCAGCCCGGCACCTACTCATGGTGCCGCTGCGGCCTGACCAAGACCGTCCCGTTCTGCGACGGGTCGCACGAGGGGACGGGCATCACCCCGCTGGAGTTCGAGATCGAGACTGCGGGCACCGTGTCCATCTGCAACTGCGGCCTGACAAAGACCCCGCCGTACTGCGACGGTTCGCACTCTCAGCTCGAGTAGGGACCCGCGGTCCTCGAAGCGTGTGGATCGGGTTGAACCGAAGGGGCGCGGCGCACGACGCCGCGCCCCTTCGGTTCGGCTAGACGGCCTCTTCGTATGCCTCGACGAATTGGCTGTTGTACAGGTCGAAGTAGAAGCCCTTCGCGTCGAGCAGCTCCTCGTGCGTGCCCTGCTCGACGATGCGTCCGTGGTCCATCACGAGGATGGTGTCAGCGTCGCGGATCGTGGAGAGACGGTGCGCGATGACGAACGACGTGCGGTTCGCCATGAGCTTCTTCATCGCCTTCTGGATGAGCACCTCGGTCCGGGTGTCGACCGAGCTGGTCGCCTCGTCGAGGATGAGGATCTGGGGGTCGGCGAGGAACGCCCTCGCGATCGTGAGCAGCTGCTTCTCGCCAGCCGAGACGTTGCTGGCCTCGTCGTCGAGCTTGGTGTCGTAGCCGTCGGTCAGCGTGCGCACGAAGTGGTCGACGTAGGCCGCGTCGGCCGCCGCGACGATGTGCTCGTCGGTGGCGTCGTGGTAGCCGTATGCGATGTTGTCGCGGATCGTGCCGGCGAAGAGCCAGGCGTCCTGCAGCACCATGCCGAAGGTCGTGCGCAGCTCGTCGCGCGTGAGGTCGCGGATGTCGATGCCGTCCAGCAGGATGCGGCCGTGGTCGATCTCGTAGAAGCGCATGAGCAGGTTCACCAAGGTGGTCTTGCCCGCGCCGGTCGGCCCGACGATCGCGACCATCTGGCCCGGCTTGACCTCGAGGTTCAGGTCGTCGATGAGCGGCGTCTCCGGCTCGTAGCGGAACGACACGTGGTCCAGCGTGATGGCGCCCCTCGGCTCCGCGATGTGCATCGGGGTCGTCGTGTCCGGCTCCTCTTCGCGCTCATCGAGCAGTTCGAACACGCGCTCGGAGGAGGCGACCGCCGATTGGAACACGTTGGCGATGCTCGCGGTCTGCGCGATCGGCTGCGTGAACTGGCGCGAGTACTGGATGAATGCCTGCACGTCGCCCAGTGACAGCGTCCCGGAGGCGACCCGGATCCCGCCGATGACCGCGATGGCCACGTAGTTCAGGTTCCCCAGGAAGTTCATGGACGGCATGATGATGCCCGAGATGAACTGCGCCCTGAAGCTCGAATCGTAGAGCTTCTCGTTGCGCTCCTCGAATACCTCGATGGCCTCCTTCTGCCGTCCGAACATCTTCACGATGCTGTGGCCGCTGTGCATCTCCTCCACGTGACCGTTCAGGTCGCCGGTCCGCTCCCATTGCAGCGCGAACTGCTTCTGCGACCTCTTCGCGATGACCATGGTGATCCCCATCGCGAGCGGCAGCACGAGCAGCGAGATGCCGGCCAGCAGAGGCGATATGAAGAACATCATCCCGAGCACGCCCACGATGGTGAGCACGGCGGTGATGAGCTGGGTCAGGCTCTGCTGAAGGGAGTTGGCGATGTTGTCGATGTCGTTCGTCACACGGCTGAGGATGTCGCCGCGGGCGTGACCGTCGAAGTACGAGAGCGGAAGGCGCGCGATCTTCTCATCGACGTTGCTTCGCATCTTGTAGACGGTGCGCTGTGAGACTCCCGCCATGAGGTAGCCCTGCGCCCATGCGAAGAACGCGGCGAGCAGGTAGACGAACACCAGCAGAAGAAGGATGCGGCCGACCGCCGCGAAGTCCACGCCCTTGCCCGGCGTCACGTCCATGTTCGCGAGCATATCGGCGAAGTTGTCCTGGCCCTTGGCGCGAAGCCCCGAGATGATGGTGGACTTCGGGACTCCCGGGGGGAGCTGCTTGCCGATCACTCCCTGGAACAGCTGGTTGGTCGCGTTGCCCAGGATCTTCGGGCCCGCGATCGAGAACGACACGCTGATCGCGGCCATCAGGATCACGAGCACGATGCGGCCCATCTCGGGCCTCAGCGTCGCGGCGAGGCGCCTGAACGATCCGCGGAAGTCCTTCGCTTTGACCACGGGGGTGGTCAGGCCATGGCCGCCGAACGGGCCGCCGCCGGGTCCGCGGCCGCCACCCGGTCCCGGGCGCGGTTCCGCGGGGACCTTCTTCTCAGTCTCGGGGCTGGGGCTGGAATCGCTCATGCGATCTCCTCCTGGGTGAGCTGCGAGTAGACGATCTCGCGATATGTCGGGCAGGTGTCCATGAGCTCGCCGTGCGTCCCGATGCCGACGACGCGGCCGCCGTCGAGGACGATGATCCGGTCGGCGTGCATGATCGTGCTGACGCGTTGGGCCACGATGATCGTGGTCGCGTGCGTGATCTCTCGCTTGAGCGCGGCTCTCAATCTCGAGTCCGTCTTGAAGTCGAGTGCCGAGAAGCTGTCGTCGAAGACGTAGACCTCGGGCTCCTTGACGAGCGCCCGCGCGATCGCCAAGCGCTGGCGCTGGCCGCCGGACACGTTCGTGCCGCCCTGCGATATGGGGGCCTCGAGTCCGTCGGGCATCTCGCTGACGAACTTCTTGCCCTGCGCGACCTCGAGCGAGTGCCAGAGCATCTCGTCGGTCGCTTCCTGGTCGCCGTAGCGAAGATTGCTCGCCACGGTCCCGGAGAACAGGAAGGCCTTCTGCGGCACGAAGCCGATCTTGCGCCAGAGGTCCTCGCGGTTCATGTCGCGGATGTCGACGCCGTCGACGCGGATGGTGCCGCTTGTGGCGTCGTAGAGGCGCGGGATGAGGTTGATGAGCGTGGACTTGCCGCTTCCGGTGCTGCCGATGATGGCCGTGATCTCGCCCGGCTCGGCCGAGAACGAGATGTCGCAGAGCACGGGCTGCTCCGCGCCGGGGTAGCGGAACTCGACTCTGTCGAACTCGATGAAGCCCTTCTCGACGCACGCCGCGGCCGGAGTCTCCGGATCGCTCACGGTCGGCTCGGTCCTCAGTACCGCTTGGATGCGCTCGGCGGACACCGCCGCGCGGGGCACCATGACGAACATGATCGTCGCCATCATCACCGAGAAGAGGATCTGAATGATGTAGGTGAGGAACGCGGTCAGGTTGCCGATGGGCATGGCGCCGCTGGCGATGCGCTGTCCGCCGAACCACATGATCGCGACCATCGACAGGTTCATGATCAGCATGAGGGCCGGCATCATGAGCGCCATGATGCGGTTCACCGAAAGCCCGGTCTTGGTCAGGTCGGCGTTCGCGTCGTCGAAGCGCGTGCGCTCGTATCCGGTTCGCACGAAGGCGCGGATGACCCGCACGCCGGACAGCTTCTCGCGCATCACCTGGTTCACGCGATCGATCTTCACCTGCATGGCTTTGAACAGCGGCATCGCCTTGACGACGATCGCGCCGATGAAGGCGGCCATCACCGGGATGACGACGACGAGGATGCCGGAGAGCGGTACGTCTTCACGCAGGGCCATGATGATGCCGCCGACGGCCATGATCGGCGCCGCCGCGATCATGTTGAGCGAGAAGAGCACGACCATCTGGACCTGCTGGACGTCGTTGGTGTTGCGCGTGATCAGCGACGGCGCCCCGAAGATGTTGACCTCCTGCTGAGAGAACGTCTGCACCTTGCGGAAGATGGCGGCTCGGACGTCGCGACCGAACGCCATGGACGTCTTCGAGCCCCAGTAGACGCCGATGATCGCGGCGACACCCAGCAGGAGGGTGATGCCCAGCATCATGCCGCCCGTCGACATGATGTAGGCGGTGTCTCCCTTGGCGACGCCGTTGTTGATGATGTCCGCGTTCAGGCTCGGCAGGTAGAGGTTCGCGATCGACTGGATCATCACCAGCGTCAGCACGAGCGTCATCTGCTTCCGGTAGGGTCTCAGATAGGTCGTGAGCAGGGCGAGCATCTAGTCCTCCAGCCGTTCAAGCGCGGATGAGATGTTGTTGGCGAGCGTTCCCAGCAGACGGACCAGATCGCGCCGGTCCGCCTCAGACATCGTCCCGATGGTCGAGGACAGGTACTCGCCGTGAGCGGCGCGAAGGTCGTGGTTGAGCTGCCGGCCCGCGTCGGTGAGCCGCAGGCGCGTGACGCGCTGGTCCTCCGCGTCGGCCCAACGCTCGATGAGGCCGCCCCGCTCCATCTTCTGGAGCATCGCGGTGACGGTCGGCGGGGCGACGTGCACCATGTCCGCGAGCTCTCGCTGGCTGATGCCCTCGCGAGCGCCGAGCGCCCACAGCACCCCCGCCTGACCGGGATGGCCGCCGTGGCCGGTCATGGTCTTCACGAGCAGCCGGCCATTGAGCTTCATCGTGTTCATGAGCGCGCGGAAGACCTCGAACGACAGCTGGTCCACCCCCTCGGGGGCGGTGATATCGAACGGGTCGGCTCCGTGCGGTCCGGACGTGTGCGGCGCGCAGTCCTTCATGGGCTCGACATCCTTCTTGCCAGAGGGGCTTGGCGACAGCGGACGAAACATTAGCATCCGAAACGTTAGTATGCAAACGGTGTGCCACGGCGAGGCGGACAGGAGAACCGGCGGACCGCTGCGGTCAGCGGCGAGCGAGCAGCCCGGTGGCGATCTCGAGCACGAGCAGGGCCCCGAGCCGCACGGTGCGACGGTCGGTGGCGTCGGCGGTCGCGTCGATCTCGGTGATGTCGAAGCCGCGGACGCGCGCATCGCGGGCGAGCAGGAACACCATCTGCCGCAGATCGTCGGCGGAAAGCCCGCCGGGCAGGGACGACGGGCAGCCGGGGGCGACCGCTCGGTCGCACACGTCCACGTCGATGTCGACGAACACCGGCCGCCCGCCCGCTCCGGCGACGTCGAGGGCGGCAGCGACGACCGCGGCGGGATCCGACCGGCGCAGTGCCCCGCGGGGGACCACCGTGATCCCCGCTTCGCGGGCCCGAGCGCTGTAGGCCGCCGAGTTCGCGAAGTCCGCGATGCCGATCTGTACGACGTGGCAGCCGGGAAGGCCCGCGTCGAGCAGCCGACGCACGGGCGAGCCGTTCGTCTCGCCGTCGCGCAGGTCGTGGTGGGCGTCGAGCGTGACGAGCCCCCAGCCGGTCAGATCGCCGCCCGCCAGCCCGCGCAGGACCGCGCACGTGATCGAGTTGTCGCCGCCGATGGCGACGGGGAGCGCCCCGCCTTCCGCGGCGCGCGCCACGGTCGCCGCGGTGCGATCCTCGCCTCCAGAGCCGTCGGGTTCCTCGACGTCGCCGAGGTCGACGGCGCGCAGGACGGACAGGTCCGCATCCCGTTCTCCCGAATAGGTAGAGAAGCGGAGCAGGGCCTCGCGCACGGCAACGGGCGTCGTGCACGCGCCGGTCGGCGTTATGGATGTGCGATACGCGGGAACCCCGATGAGTGCGAGGTCGGCCCGCACAGGAGCGCCGTCGGGGAGCGGAGCGAACCAGTGGCCGGCGCGCGGCCAGAGCGGGTCGTTCGGCAGCAAAGACATCGGCACCGCCCTATGCGTTGATGGCCTATCCTCAGCACGTGTGTCTCCACCAGACTCTAGCAACAAACGCCGGGCGGGGAGACTCTTGGAGTCCGAACCGGCATCCGCACCCGGCATCCGCATCGGCATCCGCATCGGCGGCAAGAAGGCGAGCTCCACATCATGGACGAGAACGTCGCGCTCGGGACCGGCCCGCTCTCCGTCGAGGACGTCGTGGCCGTGGCGCGCCGCGGCGCCGTCGTGGAGGTCTCGCAAGAGGCCATCGATGCCGTGCACGCGTGCAGGAAGCACATCGACACGTTCGCGGCGTCGGGAAGAGCGGTGTACGGGGTTTCCACCGGCTTCGGCGCGCTCGCCACCCGCTACATCGAGCCCGCGCTGCGCCACCAGCTGCAGCGCTCGCTGGTCCGCTCGCACGCTGCCGGCAGCGGGGACCCGGTCGAGACCGAGGTCGTCCGCGCGCTCATGCTGCTGCGCCTCGCGACGCTGTGCCGCGGCCATTCGGGCGTGCGCGCGACGACGGTCAGGGCCTACGCCGCGATGCTCAACGCGGGGATCACGCCCGTCGTGTTCGAGTACGGGTCGCTGGGCTGCTCGGGCGACCTGGCGCCGCTGGCGCACTGCGCGCTCGCTCTCATGGGTGAAGGCGTCGTGGACGCGGCGGACGGACGCCGGCTCTGCGCCGCCGAGGCGCTCGCCGAAGCCGGCCTGCAGCCGATCGAGCTGGAGGAGAAGGAGGGCCTCGCGCTCATCAACGGCACCGACGGGATGCTGGGAATGCTCGCGCTGGCGATCGCCGACCTTCGCGTCTCGGTGAAGACGGCGGACGTCGCCGCCGCGATGAGCATCGAGGCGCTGCTGGGAACGGACCGCGTGCTTGCCGCCGACCTGCAGGCCCTGCGCCCCCATCCGGGCCAGGCCGCGTCGGCCGGGAACATGACGCGCCTGCTCGAGGGCTCGTCCATCATGGCGTCGCACCTTGCCGGCGACGGGTGCGTCCAGGACGCATATTCGCTGCGATGCGCGCCACAGGTGGCCGGCGCGGTGCGCGACACGCTGGCCCACGCCGAGGCCGTGGCCGCCCGCGAGCTGGCTTCGGCCATCGACAACCCGGTCGTGCTGGATGACGGCCGCATCGAGAGCAACGGCAACTTCCACGGCGCGCCTGTCGCCTACGTGCTCGACTTCCTCGCCATCGCCGCGGCCGACCTGGCCTCGATGAGCGAGCGGCGCACCGACCGCATGCTCGACACCTCGCGCTCACACGGGCTGCCGCCGTTCCTCGCGGCCGATCCGGGCGTCGATTCGGGGCACATGATCGCGCAGTACACGGCTGCGGCCATCGTGAGCGAGATGAAGCGGCTCGCGGTGCCGGCCAGCGTGGACTCGATCCCCTCCTCCGCGATGCAGGAAGACCATGTCTCCATGGGTTGGAGCGCCGCACGGAAGCTGCGGCGATCCATCGACGGCCTCACCAGGGTGCTCGCCATCGAGATCCTCACGGCGGCCCGCGCGCTGGACCTGCGCGCTCCGCTCGAGCCCGCGACCGCGACCGTGGCGGTGCGCGCGCTGCTGCGCACGCGCGTGGCCGGGCCGGGCCCCGACCGGTGGCTGGCGCCCGAGATCGAGGCCGCCGTCGAGCTGACGGGGGATGGCAGCTTCGTGCGCGCGGCGGAGGCCGCGCTCGGGGGCGAGCTGCAGTGAACGGCCGCCCGAAGGAAGGTCGCCGATGAGCGCCGGAGCCCGCCCCGTCCGCGCGCCGCGCGGCAACGTGTTGAGCACCAAGGGCTGGCAGCAGGAAGCGCCGCTGCGGATGCTCATGAACAACCTCGACCCCGATGTGGCCGAGCGCCCCGACGACCTGGTCGTCTACGGCGGGACCGGTCGGGCGGCACGCGACTGGCCGTCGTTCGACGCGCTCGTGCGTACCCTTCGCACGCTGGAGGCCGACGAGACCATGCTTGTGCAATCGGGCCGCCCGGTCGGCGTCATGCGGACGCACGAATGGGCGCCCCGCGTTCTGATCGCGAACAGCAACCTGGTGCCGGAGTGGGCGAACTGGCCCGAGTTCCGCCGGCTCGAGCAGCTGGGTCTGACGATGTACGGCCAGATGACGGCCGGCTCGTGGATCTACATCGGGACGCAGGGGATCTTGCAGGGCACGTACGAGACGTTCGCCGCGGTGGCCGCGAAACGCTTCGGGGGAACCCTCGCCGGCACGCTCACCGTGACCGGCGGTTGCGGAGGCATGGGCGGCGCCCAGCCCCTCGCGGTCACCATGAACGGCGGCGTCGTCCTTGTCGTCGAGGTCGACCCCGCGCGGCTGCAGCGGCGCGTCGAGGGCCGCTACCTCGACGAGTGGACCGCGGACCTGGACGACGCGCTGACCCGCGTGCTCGCGGCGAAGCGCGATCGCCGCGCGCTGTCGGTCGGCCTTCAGGGGAACTGCGCCGAGGTCCTGCCGGAGCTGCTGCGGCGGGGCATTGAGGCCGACATCGTCACCGACCAGACATCCGCGCACGACCCGCTGTCGTACCTGCCCGCGGGCGTGGCGCTCGAGGCGTGGCAGGACTACGCGAAGTGTGACCCCGAAGGCTTCACGGAGCGCGCCCGGGAGTCGATGGCGATACACGTGGAGGCCATGGTCGGCTTCCTCGACCAGGGCGCGGAGGTATTCGACTACGGCAACTCCATCCGCAAGGAGGCCGAGCTCGGCGGGTTCGCCAGGGCGTGGGCGTTCCCCGGCTTCGTGCCCGCCTACATCCGCCCGCTGTTCTGCGAGGGGAAGGGCCCCTTCCGCTGGGCGGCGCTGTCGGGCGACCCGGCCGACATCCACGCCACGGATTCCGCGGTCCTCGAGCTGTTCCCGGAGAACGAGTCGCTGTGCCGGTGGATCACGGCCGCCCGCGAGAAGGTCGCCTTCCAGGGCCTGCCGGCGCGGATCTGCTGGCTTGGATACGGCGAGCGCGACCGGGCGGGCCTGCGCTTCAACGAGATGGTGGCGGACGGTCGCATATCGGCGCCCATCGTCATCGGGCGCGACCACCTCGACTGCGGGAGCGTCGCCAGCCCGTACCGCGAGACCGAGTCGATGATGGACGGCAGCGACGCCATCGCCGACTGGCCGCTGCTCAACGCCCTGGTCAACGCCGCTTCCGGCGCCACCTGGGTGTCGATCCACCACGGGGGCGGCGTCGGTATCGGCCGCTCGATCCACGCGGGGCAGGTCACCGTGGCGGACGGGACCCCGTTGGCGGCCGCCAAGATCGAGCGCGTGCTCACGAACGACCCCGGAACGGGCGTCATCCGGCATGTCGACGCGGGCTACCCCGAGGCGCTCGGGATGGCCGAGCAGCAAGGGGTGCGCATCCCGATGCGAGAGGGGGAGGCGACGTGACCGGTCGCCGCGACGACGTGGCATCGACCCTCATCACCGGCATCGGCGAGCTCGTCACGAACGACGCCGCGCGCGGTGACGGCACGCCGCTGGGCATCCTGCACGACGCCGCGATCGTGCTCGAGCAGGGCGCCGTGGCCTGGGTGGGCGCGTCGTCCGAGGCTCCGGCCGCCGACGAGCGTGTCGACGCCGGCGGGCGCTGCGTCATCCCCGGATTCGTCGACAGCCACACGCACATCGTGTTCGCGGGGGAGCGGTCCGCCGAGTTCGCCGCGCGCATGGCGGGGGAGCCCTACACCGGCGGAGGCATCGCCACGACCGTGGCTGCGACGAGGGCCGCTTCGACCGCAAGGCTGCGGGCCGGCGCCGAGCGCCTTGTGGCCGAGGCCGTCGAGTCGGGCACCACCACGATCGAGATCAAGAGCGGCTATGGCCTCACCACGGTGGACGAGGCCCGGCTGCTCCTGGTCGCCCGAGAGCTGACGGAGGACACGACCTTCCTGGGCGCGCACACGGTACCGCCCGAATACGCGAACGATCGGGCGGGCTACGTCGCCCTCGTGACCGGTGACATGCTCGAGGCATGCGCGCCTTTCGCCCGGTGGGTCGACGTCTTCTGCGACAGGGGGGCGTTCGACGAGGACGAGGCGCGGGCCGTCCTGCGGGCCGGGATCGCCGCGGGTCTGAGGCCGCGCCTTCACGGCAACCAGCTGGAGCACGGCCCGGGGGTGCGACTCGCGGTGGAGCTCGACGCCGCGTCGGCCGACCACTGCAACCACCTGACCGGCGCGGACCTCTCGGCGCTGGCCGACTCGGACACCGTCGCGACGCTACTGCCCGCGTCGGACTTCTCGACGCGCGCGCCGTACGCCGACGCGCGGCGCCTCATCGACGCCGGAGTGACGGTGGCGCTCGCGACCGACTGCAACCCGGGGACCTCGTTCACCACGTCGATGCCGCTGTGCATCGCGCTGGCGGTGCGCGAGATGCGCATGACGCCCGCGGAGGCTCTGGTGGCGGCCACCGCGGGGGGAGCGCGCGCTCTGCGGCGCGACGACGTCGGGGTCATCGCCGAGGGGCGACGGGCCGACCTCGTCCTGCTGGACGCACCGTCGCACGTGCATCTTGCCTACCGGCCCGGGGCGGCTCTGGTCGCCGGGACGTGGAAGAGGGGCCAGCGCGTGTTCTGGCGGTCCACCCGCACCTGACCTTCGCGCGGGACGCCGTACGTAAGCGTAGACTGGCGACGAACCACCACACGGGAAGGGGCGTCATGAACGTGCGTCGCATACTGCTCACCGGGGCCGTCGCGTGTGCCCTGACGCTCGCTGGGCTCGCGCTCACGGGTTGCGGCACACCCGTCCCCGACGTGAAAGGCAAGACGCCGGAGCAGGCTCAGAAGGCCATCGAGGGCGCTGGCTTCCTCACTGGGACCGTCACCTACGACGAGAACGCCGAGGGCGCGCAAGGCGCCGTCATCGCGCAGATGCCGGCCGGCGGGACGACCGCCAAGAAGGGCGAGTCCGTGAGCATCACGGTCGCGGGCGCGGAGCCCGTGATCGTCCCCTCGCTCGTGGGCACGCAGCAGACGGCCGCGACCGCGGCGCTGGCGGCGGTGGGGCTGAAGCTGGGCGATCCGATCTCGGACTTCTCGACTACCGTCGTGTCGGGTGCGGTCATCCAGCAGGAGCCACCCGCGGGCACCCGGGTCCCGAAGGGCACCGCGATCTCCGTGGTCGTCAGCAAGGGCGCCAAGCCCGTCGCGCCTCCTGCCTCCTCCGCACGCGTCAAGGTTCCGGCTCTCAAGGGCTTGAAGCTCGCGACCGCCCAGAGCAAGCTCAACGGGCTGGGGCTCAAGTGGAAGCAGGTGCTCGGCCCCGGCGACGGTCTGACCGCGGTCGGCTTCGTCTACAAGCAGTCGCCGTCTTCGGGCACGAGCGTGGATAAGGGCTCGACCGTCAGCATCTACACATGGACCGGCAAGTAGGCTCGACCGGAACGGACTTGCGCTTCCAAGGGCGCCCGTCAGACCTCCACGGTCTCCGGGCGCTCTCGCGTGTCGGCGAACCACTGCTCGTTGAAGTCGCCTTCGGCGATACGGTCGATGGGCATCTTCATGTAGCGGCCCGAGGCCTCGACGGCCACGGTGCCGTCCTCCAGCACGATCTCGCCGGTGCCCTCGAACAGGCGACTGCTGTTGCGGGTGATGCGGCCCACCGCGCGAACCGTGATGTCGAGCGGCACCGGCTTGCGGAAGCGGACCGTCAGCTCCACCGTGACTCCCCACGCGTCGGGGTCCGCGATGTTGATCGCTCGCCCGATCGTCTCGTCCAGGGCCGTGGACGCGATCCCGCCGTGGAGCCTGCCCGGGTAGCCCTGATGCACGACCGAGGGCTCGAAGACGCCGAGCAGCTCTCCGTTGTCGAGTTCGTAGAAGCGCGCGTGCAGGCCCGAAGGGTTGTCCGTGCCGCAGACCACGCACATCCGGCTGATGTTCTGCGCGGCGAGTACGGTGTGATTCATGGGAACGTCCTTCAGCGGTGGTCGGGTACGACGCACATTCTACCCTTGCGGGTATCCTCAACGGGGACGCGGAACGGGACGACGAACCCTGATCGGAGACTGCATGACCGACCAGACCAGCGTGACCGTGAGGATGTTCGGCTCGCTCCACACGCTATGCCGCGGGCAGGGTCGGGACACGACCATCCTGGTGGATGTGGGGCCGGAAGGCCTCTCCGCGCGAGAGCTCGCCCTGCGGCTCGACCTGCCGCCCCAGACGATCGAAGGCGCCTTCTGCAACGGGACCGTGTACGGGCTCAGCCACATCATCCGTCCGGGGGATCGCGTGGGGTTCGTTCCGTACGGGACCCCGGGCCCGCATCGCTTCATGCTCGGACTGTACGAGGCGGGCAAGGACGACGGGACTCACACTGAGTGACCGGCGCGGGCGGCACTTCGTAGCGTGAGCGGGCCGACCGGCTGGCCCGGTTCGTGCTATCGTGTCTCCTCCCGCACGCTCGCACTCGCGCCTCACCGTGCCCGCTCGACCCTGGAAGTGACCATGCGCCAGAACGACGTACGCAACATCGCGATCATCGCCCACGTCGACCACGGGAAGACCACCCTGGTCGACCGGCTTCTGCAGACCACTCACGTGTTCCGCGACAACCAGCAGGTTCCCGACCAGGTCCTCGACAGCAACGACCAGGAGCGGGAGCGCGGCATCACGATACTTGCGAAGAACATCTCGATCCGGTATCGCGACACGAAGATCAACGTCATCGACACGCCGGGCCACGCCGACTTCGGCGGCGAGGTGGAGCGCATCCTCAAGATGGCCGACGGCGCCCTGCTCATCGTCGACGCCTTCGAGGGCCCGATGCCCCAGACACGGTTCGTGCTCAAGCACGCGCTGGAGCACGGTCTCAAGCCGCTCGTGATCGTCAACAAGATCGACCGCCCCGGCGCCCGCCCGCACGAGGTGCTCGACGGCGTGTTCGACCTGATGGTCGAGCTCGGTGCGGACGACGAGCAGCTCGACTTCCCGGTGGTCTACACCAGCGCCGTCGACGGCTACGCTCGCAATGAGGTCGACGACGGCAACATGGACATGACGCCCCTGCTCGACGCCATCATCGATCACGTCCCCGCGCCGGACTGCGACCCCGCCGGCCCGGTCGCGATGCAGGTCTGCACCATCGACTACTCGAACTTCGTCGGCCGCATCGGTATCGGGCGCATATTCTCAGGCACCATGCGTTCGGGCGAGAAGATCCTTGTCATCAAGAACGACGGTTCGCGCTATCAGGGGCAGGTCAAGCAGCTCTTCACGTTCGAGGGCATGGGTCGCGTGGAGTCCGAGACCGCGCACGCGGGCGACATCTGCGCGGTCGTGGGTGTGGACGACGCCGACATCGGCGACATGTTCACGTCCCGCATCGATCCGATCACCCTGGCGCCGATCCACGTCGAGGAGCCGACCATGTCGGTCGTCTTCGCGGCCTCCACAAGCCCGTTGGTGGGCCGCGAAGGCACCATCGTGGGTGGCCGCCAGATCAAGGAGCGCCTGATGCGCGAGGCGGAGAGCAACATCTCCATGCGCATCGAGGAGACGCCCGCCCGCGACGGCATGGAGGTCGCCGGCCGCGGGGTCTTGCACCTGTCGGTGCTGATGGAGACGATGCGCCGCGAGGGTTACGAGTTCCAAGTGGGTCGTCCGCAGGTGATCCTCAAGAAGGAGGGCGGCCGCACCCTCGAGCCGATCGAGCAGGCCGTCGTCGACGTCCCGAGCGAGTACGCCGGCAAGGTCATCGAGATCTTCGGCAGCCGCGGCGGCGAGATGACCGACATGGTCCAGCGCGACGACCGCGTCCACCTCGAGTTCACCATCGCGACCCGCGGCGTCATGGGACTGCGCACCCGCATCCTCAACGGCACCCGCGGCGAGGCGACGCTGTTCCACCACTTCGCAACTTACGGCCCGTATCAGGGCGACGTCGGTGGGCGCGTCAGCGGCTCGATGATCGCCATGTCGACCGACAAGTCCGTCGCGTACGCCCTCGATGCTCTGCAGACCCGTGGCAAGCTGTTCGTGGGCCCGACCGTCATGTGCTACGAGGGCATGATCGTCGGCGAGCACGCCAAGGAGAGCGACCTCGTGGTGAACGTCGCGAAGGCCAAGCAGCTCACGAACATGCGCGCCGCCAGCGCGGACAAGGGCATCATCCTCGCGCCGCCGATCACCTTCACGCTCGAGGAGGCGCTCGAGTACATCGAAGACGACGAGCTCGTGGAGGTCACGCCGAAGTCGATCCGACTGCGCAAGCGGCTGCTGACCGCCAACGAGCGCAAGAAGGCCGGCCGGGGGTAGGGCTCAGAGGCTCGCCTCGCCAGGCAGGACGTGGAGGTCGACTGCGGACGAGTCCCGGATGGCGACGGCGACCTCGGACGGCTCGATGCCCGGGTCCTGAGCCAAGCGGTGTCGGATCGCCTCCACCATGTCGCGCTTCGGTTCCGGGTCGCGGCCCTCGTACATGATGACCTCGATGAACGTGTAGCGCGCCGTGCGGCAGTCCGGTACGTCGACGCAGTCGTCGGGGGTCTCGACCACGCGGACAGTCACGCGTTCGCGTGGCACCCCGAGCGACTCGACCACCGCGGCGCACACGCCGGTCAGCAGGGCCTTCTTCCACTCGGGCGGCTTGGGGCCGGTGATATCGATGCGGACGATGGGCACGCGGCTGTTCCTTCCTGTCTTCTCGCGGCGGTCGCGAGTAGTCTATCCCCGTCCCGCGCGCGCCGCGTTGGCCAGGATCGTGTCATGCCAGTAGTGCGCCATGCCCTCGCGGATCTTCTCGTACGTGGCCGTGAAGCGCGGATCGGCGCTGTACATCTCGGCGAGGTCCATGGCGCGGGGGTCATCCGCCCCGTGTGACCCATCCGTATCACCTCCGGACGACAGCGTGGACCCTCACGTTACGTCAGGGTCAATAGCACCGTCATCGAGATCCGTCGGTGGGCTGGGTGTCGCGCCGGCGAGTGACGATCAGCCGCAGGCCCCGGGGGCGGAGCATGGCGCGGAGCGCACGAACTCGGGCGCCACAGCGATGCGCTCGACCAGGGCGGACCGGTCGCCGCTGGCGTGCAGGAGGCACGTGATGTCCTCGGCCATCGGATCGCCCGTGCGCTGCCAGGCCTTCGCACGGCAACCGCGGCAGATGCGAGAGTACTCGCACTCCTCGGGCGAGCACACGCCCTTGGCCTCCTGGATGTCGAGTTTGTACAGCTCCGATACGGCTTCCTGCAAGCTCATGTCCCGGATGCTGCCGATCGTCCAGTCCTGCGCGAACTGGCAGGGCATGATGCCGCCCTCGGAATTGATGTTCATATGGCCCTTGCCGACAGGGCACGCGCTGATGGTCTTGAGCCTCTCGAGCCCGTTGCCCACGTCGATGCCCCGCTCGATGAACCGTTCGGCCACGTACGGGATGAACGAGGGCATCGCCCCGATGTCCCACTCGAGGCCCTTCACGCCGGACTGCTCGCCGGCGATCAGGTCGTCGATGATGTAGTCGGCCAGCTCGCGCCACTGTTCGGCGGAGATGCGCCCGTCGTCCTCGCCTTCACTGCGGCCGGACGTGATGAGGTCGCAGAAGTAGATGAGCCCGCAGTCGAGGTCGCGCGCGTCCTGGATGAGGCCCTGGACGTGGGGCCACGTCGCCTGGCTGATCGCTGTCTTGATGGCGACGCCGACGCCCTCTTCGCGCAAAACCTTGATCGCGTCGACCACGCGCCGACGGGTGCCGGGCACACGGACCATCGCGTCGTGGAAGTCGTCGGGACCGTACAGCGACGTCGCGATCCAGTCGATGCCGTTCGCCTTGAGGCGCTTCGCGGCGTCGCGGTCGATCAGCGTGCAGTTGGTCGACACGGTGACGCGGATGCCGTACGAGCGCGCCAGCTCGAGGATCTCCCAGAAGTTGGAGCGCATCATGGGCTCGCCACCCGAGAGGAACAGAGCGGGCAGCCCGCGTTCGCCCATCTGCCGCACCAGCGCCATGGTCTCCTCGTCGGAGAGCTCCTCCGGTCGACCGTGCCCGTCGGCGGCCATGTAGCAGTGGTCGCACAGCAGGTTGCACCGATTGGTGATGTTCCAGATGACGTCGCTCGGACGGCCCAGCTTGTAGGCGGTGATGGCCTTGTTCTCGACGTCGGCCAGGGGGCCTTTGAAGAAGAGCGAGCGGACGTGCGCCATGTGGAGGACTCCTGCCATGCGGTGTCGCGCCCCGTGGCGGGGCGCGTCGGTTCGCCCATTCTAGAGCAATTCCCGTACCCCGGCGCCCGTGCGCGCCTCGAGCGGCACCGCGTCGGGTGCGGACGGGCTCGCCGAGTTCGCGCCGACTCAGGCTAAGCCTCCGGCTCGGCCTCGACTTCCACACGGTTGCGGCCGCCGGCCTTCGCCGCGTACAGGGCGCGGTCCGCGCGCGCGAGGGCGCGGTCGAGGGCGTCAGGCTCGGCGGGCCTGGCCAGTGCGACGCCCAGGCTGATGGAGACGTCGACGGAGTGTCCCTCGTGTTGGATCGGGCGCGTCGCGACCGCCTCGCGAAGGCGCTGGGCCAGCGCCGCGCCCTCCTCCAGGTCCGCGCTCGGCGCGATGATCAGGAACTCCTCGCCCCCGGTGCGGCCCACGAGGTCGTACGGCCGGAGGCTGCGCTCGATGCGCCCGGCGACCTCCGCGAGCGCATGGTCGCCCGTCGCGTGGCCGAACGTATCGTTGACGCGCTTGAACCAGTCGATGTCGACCATCACCACGCACAACGAGGTTCCGGTGCGGCGCGACCGTTCGAGTTCCTCCTTCAGCCGGGAGAATGCATGCCGCCGGTTCGAGATGCCCGTGAGCTCGTCGATGGTCGCCATTCGGACCAGCGCGGCCTCGGCCTCCTCGAGCCGGGCGGACATGCGGTTCACGAACAGGTACGTGAGCCCGAGGAGCACGATCGTGCTCAGCAGCCCGAACGCCGCGAGAGCCAACGCGTTGTCGCGGAGCGCGGCCCCCTCGGCATCGAGGGGGACGGTCACGCTGAGGCCTCCCCGGATGTCGCCGGCTCGAGAGCCCTGTGAAGCGTGGCAGGCCAGGCAGCTCTCCTGGGTGATCAGCGGGCGGATGTAGCGCAACACGGGTGTGGTCTCGTCGCTGGTCGCGACCCACTGTTCGGTCGCGCCCTTCGCGAACTCCAACAAGGCGGATCTTTCCCAGGGGTCGGCCGCATTGGCGGGGTTCACGGGGTCGAGGCTCGTGAGGCGGAACGTCACCCCGCCTCGCGTGGCGAGCATCTCGGAGATCTCACGCGTCATGAGGGCCGGATTCCGCAGCGTGAAGGCCCGGCCGTCCGTGGTCGTGATGTCGGGTTTCACGCCGAGCCGCAGCAGGTACGGGTTGGAGGGACCCGCGATCGCCTTGTCGACGTAGACGCCTCCGTAGTGGGAATTCCAGTCCCGCGCCGTGATGATCAGGTCGACGTAGGAGCGGGCGGCCGTGAGCGCGCCTTCGGCGATGAGCTGGCGGGTCCGCAGGTACATCCCCGTGAAGGCGAGCGTGATGAACAGCACGAGGACAAGGCTCACGCGGATGAGGAACGTGCGCACGTACGTGCGTCGCAGGGGCAGCGCGTCTGTGCGTGCGGACGGGCCCTCAGGCACCGGTCGCCCCGCGGACCATCCGACCCGCGGGCGGCACGTCGCCAGTCGTCGGGGCCGACCCTGTCCGCACCGCCGCCGTGAGCCCAGCGAGGCGTTCGGAGATCATCTCGAGGAGGAGCCGCACGGCCCGGGTCATCCCGCATCCCTTCCACGACCCGTTGTTGCGTGCAGTATACCCGCGGGACAGAGCGGGGGACTCACTCTTAGCCGCTACCGTACGTCCGCGTACGTCCGCGCCCCGTGGTGCGCCGTCGTGAACGGGAGTACGCTCGAATGTGTGACCTCGGGGTGTCGGCCCGCCGTCGACCCGGGGTGGGCGTCATGGAGGGCGCAGTCGTGACACAGGAACAGGTACACAGCGCCGACGACCTGAGCGGCGAACACGTTCTGGCACTCGTCGGCGCGTACGAGCGGACCTTGGACGGACTGGGCTACTCCCCGGTCGTGTACCCCGACACCTCGCAGAGATGCGGGGGGACCGTCCACATGGGCACCAAGTACGATTGCCTCAACCACGCTTTCTGGATGTGCGGGCGTATCCGCCGGTTCGCGGCGGAGCGCAGTACCGAGAGGGCCATGCGATGGCTCGGCACCGTGCAGGGGATGCTGATCATGGGCGGCGTCTTCAGCATCGACGAGATCATGTCCCACGATCGGACGCCTCCCGCCTTCCGTGCGCCCCGTGAGCACTACAACGGCGAGGGATAGACGCGAAGGAGGCGTGCTAGAATCTGGTGCGCCGCGGCGCCTTGTGCCGGGCCCCGGGCGGCGTCACACCGTGAACCTGGTCAGATCCGGAAGGAAGCAGCCATAAGCGGTCACTGACGGGTGTCCGGGGTCCGACAGAGGGCGCCGCGCGAACGAGCGCTCGTGTCGGACCGGCCCTGTATACTCGATGGGTAGGCGGACTCGGTGCCGAACCGGCGTCCGTGACTGTTCGAGCCCGGCATCCGAGGAGCTCATGGCGCACCAATCCCTGTACAGGAAGTATCGGCCCCAGACGTTCGCCGACGTGGTCGGGCAGGACCACATCACCCGCACCCTCCGCAACGCGCTGGAAGAGGGCACCGTCGCCCATGCGTATCTATTCTGCGGTCCGCGCGGGACGGGCAAGACCACCACGGCGCGGATCCTGGCCAAGGCGCTCAACTGCGTCAAGGGGCCCACGCCCGATCCGGACGACACGTGTGAGAACTGCCGCGAGATAACCGAGGGACGCCACCCCGACGTGTACGAGCTCGATGCCGCGTCGCGCACGGGCGTCGACGCCGTGCGCGACGAGATCATCACGAAGGTCGCGTACGCCGCGACCCGGGGCGGTTGGAAGGTCTACATCATCGACGAGGTCCACATGCTGTCGACCTCGGCGTTCAACGCGCTGCTCAAGACGCTCGAGGAGCCTCCTCCTCATACGGCGTTCGTCCTGTGCACGACCCACCCGCACAAGGTCCCCGAGACCATACACTCGCGCTGCCAGCGGTTCGATTTCCGCCGTATCGGGGTCGAGGAAATCGTCGGCAGGCTGGCGTCGATCGCCTCCCGAGAGGGGATCGAGGTCGAGGAGGGCGCGCTGCCCCTCATCGCACGGCATGCGCTCGGCGGGATGCGCGACGCCATCGGGACCCTCGATCAACTGGCGGCGTTCACCGGCAAGAACGTCACCCTGGCCGACGTCGAGGGCCTGATGGGCGAGGTGGACCTCGCGCGTCTGGCCAATGTCGTCGACCTCGTCGATGTGCGTGATGCCGCGGGGTGTTTCCGCTTCGTGGCCGGCCTTGCCGAGTCGGGCGCCGACGTGCCCGAGTTCGTCCGCGCGCTCACCCAGCACGTCCGCGACCTGTACGTCGTCGCCGCATCGGGGGGGCAACCCGGCGTGGTCGATGTCACCGAGAGCGATCTCGCGCGGCTGACGGAGCAGTCGTCTCGCCTGGGCATGGACCGTCTCACGCGGCTGCTGGATCTTCTCGGCGAGCTCACCGCGGAGATGCGGTGGGCGCCGGACCCACGGCTGGCGCTCGAGGTGGCGCTCGTGCGCATGGCGCGGCCCGTCTCCGACCTGACGATCGAGAGTCTGGCCGAGAGGCTGGCCGCCCTCGAGGCGGGCATCCCGTCGGCTCCCGCGCCGCGGTCACCCGCCGTGGTCCCCCCCGAGGTCGCGCAAGTGTCGGAGCCGGCGCACACTCGGGCGCATCCCGATCCGGAACCGGGTGTGGCGCCCCACGTCGTGCGCGACCATGTGCCCCTCGTTCCGGGGGTGGTGGACGTCGCGGCCCTCCGGCGGCTGTGGCCGGACATACTCCGTGAGGTGAAGGCCACCAGCCCCATGGCGTCCAAGGCGTTCCTGGACACCGAGGTCGATCTGGACGGCGACACGCTGGTCGTCGAGTTCGGGCCGGAGCGCCGCACGCCGATGCGGGCGGCCTCGGACGACGCGACCATGTCCCTCCTGCGCGCCTGCGTGCAACGAGTCGCGGGCGCCCACCTGGCGGTGCGCTACCAATTGGGGCGCGGCGTCGTCCGCCATGAACACGCGGACGCCGAACCGGGCTCCGGCGCACCCGAAACTCCCGACGGCGAACAGCCCGTCGCCGCTCCCCCTCGCGGAGACGGCGCCTCCCAAGCCGAGCGAATGCTGATCGACGGTCTCGGCGCCGAGATCATCGCCGACAACACCGCGGGCGACTAGCCTCGATTCTCCACGAAGCAATCGAGATTTCTGCTTGAAATAGAAGACGGTGACCCTCTGAGCTGGGATAATGGTAGTTACGACACAGCCAAAGTCCCCGCAAGAAAGGTCACCGTACAAGTGAAAGTTACCACGAC
>JANYAK010000005.1 GCA_025361335.1 Coriobacteriia bacterium | reverse complement strand
TGTTGGCCGAGCCGAGCGTGCGCCGGGCCTTCGACGTGGATCCGAGCCGACGAGGCGCTACGCCTTCTCCTCCTGATCCTTCTTGTGCTGTTCCACGATCTTCGCGGCAAGCTCGCGCGGCACCTCTGCGTACTCGCCGATCTCGAACGAGTACATGCCGGTGCCATGGGTCAGCGAGCGCAGCTGCAGTGCGTACTGCACGACCTCCGCGAAGGGAACGGAGGCCTTGATGACCTGCTTGTTGCCCACGCCCTCCATCCCGTTGACGCGACCGCGTCGAGAGGACATGTCGCCCATCACGTCGCCGGCGTACTTGTCGGGCACGGTGATGACCAGATGAGCGATGGGCTCGAGGATGACGGGGTCGGCCTTCTCCGCGGCAGCGCGGAATCCGATACGGGCGGCCGTGCGGAAGGCCATCTCGTTGGAGTCGACCGCGTGCATGGAGCCGTCGTACACCGCGCACTTGACGTCCTGAACGGGATAGCCCGCGATCGCGCCCATGGTCATGGTCTCCTGGACGCCCTTGTCGATGGCGACGATGTAGGGTTTGCTGATCCTGCCGCCGACGATCTCGTCCACGAACTCATAACCCGCGCCCGGGTTCGGCTCGAGCCGCAACCAGCAGTCCGCGAACTGGCCCGATCCGCCGGTCTGCTTCTTGTGGCGGCCCTGCGCCTGTGCGGTCTTGCGGATCGTCTCGCGGTACGGGATGCGCAACTCCACGAGATGCGTTTCGACGTTGAAGCGGCTCTTGAGACGGGAGACGACGACGTCGATCTGAGTGTCGCCAAGTGCGTACAGCACCGTCTGGTGTGTCTCGGCGTCACGCACCACCTTGATCGTCGGCTCCTCTTCCATGATGCGGTTGAGGCCCTGGCCGAGCTTGTCCTCGTCGGCCTTGTTGGTGGCGACGATCGCCACGGCGAACAGCGGCGCCGGCAGCGGCATCGTCGCGATGCTGACGTCTCCCTTGGCAGAGAGAGTGTCGTTGGTCATGGTGTCGGCGAGCTTGGGAAGCACGACGATGTCTCCGGCGGGCGCAGCTTCGATCTCCACCGCCTCCTTGCCCGTGACCTTGAGCAGGTGCGCGGCGCGCTCCTTCTTACCGGTGCGCGAGTTCGTGAGCTCGAGGTTGGGCGTCAGCGTGCCGGAGACGACCTTCACAAAGTTGAGGTGGCCCTGGTACGGGTCGGAAAGGGTCTTGAAAACGAAAGCGGCGGCGCTTCCTCCCGTCGAGATCGGCACGGAACCCCCGTCGACCGTGGGAAGCGGACCGTGGGCGGTCGGCTCTGGGAAGAAGGACACGATCTCGTCCATGAGGTCCTCGACGCCCTGGAGCTTTGCGGCGCTTCCGACGAACACCGGGATGAAGATACCCTGGGCGATGGCCAGACCGAGCAGCTTCTCGAGATCGGACTGCGACAGCGGCTCCCCCTCGAGGAACTTCTCCATGAGGCCCTCGTCCGCTTCCGCTACGAGGTCCGTGAGCTTCTCGCGAGCGCTGTCGACCGACGACATGAACTCGGCAGGGATCTCATCCATGTGCTCGCCGTCGGCCTCGTGGTGGTAGGCCTTCATCCGGATGATGTCGATCACCCCGCGGAACGAGGCCTCCGCGCCCATGGGTATCTGAACGGCTCCGACCCTGTGACCGAATTGCTGCGTGAGCTTGGCCATCACGGCGTCGAAGTCGGCGTGTTCCTTGTCCATGCGGTTCACGAACACGGCACGAGCGATGCCCATGTTCCCCGCGATCTCCCACAGACGTTCGGTCTGGACCTGGGGTCCGGAGACGGCGTCGATGACGAAGAGCGCCATCTCGGCGGCCTCCATGCCGGCGATCGCGTCACCGGCGAAGTCCGCGAACCCCGGGGTGTCGATGATGTTGATCTTGACGCCCTTGTGCATGACGGGAGCAAGCGAGAGGCTCACCGACATGTGGCGTTTGATCTCCTCGGCGTCGTAATCGAGCGAGGAGTGCCCGTCGTCGACCGTGCCGAGGCGCTTCGTTTCCCCGGCCATGAAGAGCATCGCCTCGGCGAGAGACGTCTTTCCCGCGCCTCCATGGCCCACAAGAACGACGTTCCGGACCTTGTCCGTGCTCGGAGCTCCCATGCTCGATCGCCTCCACGCGTCGATGAACGATGCCTCCGGACCGGTATCGATCGCTCGATGCCGGTGTGGGCTTCGGCCGTTGCCACCGCGCGCCCGCGCGGGGGCGTGACAACACTAGCACCAACGAGCCACAGCGAAAGGGGGAGGATCGCGGCACCGTCACGGCCGGGCGGGCGCTGGTAACATACGAACTCGGTCACGCAGTACTTCGATGTCTGTACGGGGCAGCGCTTCGACCGCCCCGAACGAGAAGGAGCCACACGGTGGACGAACGACACCTTTCCGCGGGCGAGGCAGCGTATGCGGCCGGCGATTGGCAGCGGGCGGCTCTGGAGTTCATGGCCGCCGCACACGGCGCTCCGTCCGAGGGCGCAGGTCACGCACTGCATCATGCCGGCAATGCGCTCGTCAAGCTCGGCAGGTACTCCGACGCAGTGACCGTGTACCAGAAGGCCGCTCGTGACGTGACGTACGCGAAGCGCGGGGCCGTCTTCGCGAACCTGGGCGCTGCGCTGATGGCATCCGATCGTGCGGACGAAGCACTCGGTGCCTACGCGAGCGCGTCGGCCGACCCGGATTACGCTACGCCTTACAAGGCGATCCTCGGCAGCGCGGGCGCGATGTACGCGCTCGGTCGCTTTGAAGACGCTGCGCAGGCTTTCCGCCAGGCCGCATGGGCCGAAGGGAACCCCGATCCCGGCAAAGCTCTCAACAACCTGGGTCTCTCGTTCATGTCGCTCGGACGACCCGAAGACGCCGTCGAAGCGTTCAAGGCTGCGCTCGGGATCGAAGGCTACGCATCGAAGGGCAAGGCGTCCGCGAACCTGGGGCTCGCGTACGCGTCGATGGGCTTCTTCGAGGAGGCGGTCCTCGAGTTCGAATCCGCGCGCGACGAATACGGCTACGAACTGGTCGACGGGACCCTCGACGCGTACGACGCGGCGCGTGTCCGTGTGCGCACCGAGGGCCAGACGGGCTCGTTCGCCGCGGTGACCGCCTTGAGCGATCCTGCGACTGATGCGGCCCCGGGGGAGATGGAATCTGCGGAGGACTACTTCGCGCCTGTCGAAGAGACCGGAGCGGCGCCGGTGCTTCCGGATGCCGATGACGAGTCCACCCTTCGCTTCTTCACGATGTCCGAGGACGATATGCGCGAGGCCGATCGCGAATCGCGCAAGGAGGACCGGGCGCAGAAGCGGTCCCCGAAGGCGATCATCCTCCGGGTCGCGGTGGTGTCATTCGTGGCACTCGCGGTTGCGGGAGGGCTCGCAGCGGCCTTCTACCTCGGGTACGGTTTCCCGACACAGGAACAGACCGTCACCGGCCTTCTCGATACCTACCGTGCCGACTCCGCCTCCACTGCTTACGCGGAGTTCTGGGTCGGGGCCCCTGCGGCCGACGTCGCGCAGGAGATGCGAACACTGCCGGCGACCTTCAGCGGATTCGTCATCGAAGGAGTCGACCGTGCGTCTGTTGCGAGCACCGTAGCCGTCTCGGTGACCGTTGACGGGGGCCCCGCACAGTCGTTCCTCATCCGTCTCGCTCGGGAGGGCGTCGGCTGGAAGGTCGTCGGCATCCGCAATCGATGGGGCTCACTCGCCGACTGATCCGCTCGCCGCGAGCGGCGCTACCTCTTGCCCGACTTTGTAACACTTGTTACGATGTGCCAGCCGCGGAGCCAGGGGGCCCGCGCTTGGATGCGAGTCGGATGGAAAGGACGGACGTGGATCAGCGCACCTACATCATGATCAAGCCGGATGCTGTTGCTCGTGGGCTTGTCGGCAGGATCGTCCAGCGTTTCGAGGACACCGGGCTTCACTTCGAGCGCCTCGAGTACAGCGTGGTGACCGCCGAGCAGGCTGCCGCCAACTACATGGAGCACGTGGGCAAGCCCTTCTACGCAGGGCTTATCGACTACATCACGAGCGGTCCCGTCGTGAAGATGGTCCTCGTCGGACCGGATGCCGTCGCCGTCTGCCGCAAGCTCATGGGTGCGACCAATCCGCGCGATGCTGCTCCCGGGACGATCCGCGGCGACTTCGGTCTGATCATGGATGCCAACGTGGTGCACGGATCCGATTCGCCCGAGTCCGCCGAGCGCGAGATCCGCATCTTCTTCTAGGTCGCCCGCCCCGATCCACGCACGGGAGCGGTCTGGCGATCCGGCCCGATCACCCCGCCTATCGGTACTGCCCGCTGTCCGTCAGCAGAGGGAGGAGTCCCGCCGTGTTCTTCCGCATCATTCCGAAGCGCGAGATACCGGAACTGGTTCGCGGTCTTGCGAGTCAGTTCCATGTCATCGGTCCGGTCGCGAAGGATGGTTCGTTCGTCTACGCGCCGCTGTCCGCGCCCGCCGAGCTCCGTCTCGACTACGACACCACGCTGCTTCCCGCGAAGGAGTGGTTCTTCCCGTCGTCAGAGACGCTCATGCGGTTCACGGTCGCGGACAACGTCGTGATCGATGACTCCGTCGACGAGACCAAGCGGGTGCTGTTCGGCCTGCATCCCTGCGACGTCAACTCGCTCCTTCTCATGGACAACGTCTTTTTGGGTGACAATCCCGACCCGTACTACAAGGCGCGGCGCGATAACACGCTCATCGTCGGGGTCTCGTGCATGCCCAACGAACACTGCTTCTGCAATGCGTGGGGCACCGACGAGACGCATTGGGGCTTCGACATCTTCCTGTCGGACATCGGGGAGGACTACTACGCGTCGATCCGCTCCGTGATGGGCGCGGAGCTCGTCGACCGTTACGTCGCGGGTCGCCCGATCACCGATGACGACACTGCCGCGTTCCAGCGTCGCACCGCCGAGTTCAAGGCCGCCTTCACCAACGATGTGGACACCTCGCAGCTGCCCGTGCTGCTCGATGCGAAGTTCGACTCCGACATCTGGGAGAAGCTTGGCGAGAAGTGCCTCGCCTGCGGCGCGTGCTCGATGGTGTGCCCGACGTGCTACTGCTTCGACGTCCACGACGTGCTCGAGGCCGATCAGCTGACCGGCTGCCGCGTCCGCACCTGGGATTCATGCCAGTTCAAGGAGTTCGCCGAGGTCGCTCACGGCCACAACTTCCGCGATACGCGGGCGAGCAGGGTGAAGTATCGCTACTACCACAAGCAGTGGGGCTATCTCTCGAAGTTCGAACGCGTCCTGTGTGTCGGTTGCGGCCGCTGCACGCGGGCCTGCAAGGCGCAGATCAATCCGCCGCGCGTGGTTCGCGCGCTGCAGACCGGACTGGTGGACTAGATGACGACTCACCTGAGTGCCGCGCCGATCGTCGTCAATCCCTATCGGCCGTCGCCGGCACGCATAACCTCGATCATCGACCTCACGCCGATGGAGAAGCTCTTCGAATTCAGACTCATCGGCGATGCGGCACGCGAGGCTTTCGACTTCCAGGCGGGGCAATTCGTCGAGCTCTCGATCTTCGGAGTGGGTGAAGCGCCGATCTCCATCTCGTCAGCTCCAAGCAAGCAGGGCTTCATCGAGCTGTGCGTCCGCAACTCCGGTGACGTGACCGGCGCGCTCCACTCGAAGAAGTGCGGCGATATCGTCGGTCTGCGCGGCCCCTTCGGCCGCGGGTTCCCGTTCCAGGAGATGAAGGGCCACGACATCCTGCTCGTCGCCGGCGGCCTTGGCATCGCGCCGCTCAAGTCGCTCATCAACCACATCCACGACGACCGCCACGACTTCGGCAAGGTCACCATCTTGTACGGGTCGCGCACACCGGCGGACATCCTGTTCCGGGCTCAGTTCGACATGTGGCGGCATCGCGACGACTTCGACCTGATCCTGTCGGTCGACCAGCCCGACGAGACGTGGGACGGGGCCGTCGGCCTCGTGACCAAGCTCTTCGACACCATCGACGTGGACCCGAAGGGCACGTATGGCGCGATCTGCGGTCCGCCGGTCATGTACAAGTACGTGATCGCCGAGATGCGCAAGAAGGCGATGGACGCCGACCACATCTACGTCTCGTTCGAGCGGCGCATGAAGTGCGGGATCGGCAAGTGCGGTCACTGCGGCGTGGGGCATCAGTACGCCTGCATCGACGGGCCAGTCTTCAACTACTGGGAAGCCATGAACCTGCAGGAGGCGATCTAGATGGCACCGAGAGTGGTCGTGCTGTCCCTGGCCTCCGATTTCGGTTGTCAGGTACAGCTCAGCAACATGACCGACGAGATACTCGATGTCCTCGGGGTCATCGATCTCGGCTACTGGCAGCTCGCATCGAGCGGGCACATGCCTACCGAGTACGACGTCGCCATCATCGAGGGCGCTGTCACGACGGATGAGCACCTCGAGCTTCTGCGCGACGTGCGTCAAACGGCTGCTGTCGTCATCGCCATGGGCGCGTGCGCCAACACCGGCGGGATCCCGGGCCTTGCGAACCTCGTGGACCTGGATGAGCGCTACACCGTCGTCTACGGGAGCGGCAGCGCTCTCAAAGTCGCCCCGGGCAAGCGGGCCCCCATGCCGCTGGACGAATTCATACACGTCGACTATCACGTGCCCGGCTGCCCCATCGACACGAGTGAGTTCCTGCGGGTCCTGTCGCACGTGCTGCTGGGCATGAAGGACCGCGTGCCGAACCTCACGATGTGCGCGTCTTGCAAGCTCAATCAGACCGTGTGCTTCTTCGATCGCGGACAGTTGTGCCTCGGCCTCGTGACGCGCGCGGGTTGTGGGGCGCGGTGCCCATCGCTGAACCGTCCCTGTACCGGATGCCGCGGTGTGGCGCCCGACGCGAACCTCGAGTCCGCACGAACCATAATCGTGGCCGCCGGCCACCGGGCCGACGCACTCGAGAACGGACTGCGCATCTACAACACGTCTCAGGAGGTGCGGGGCTGATATGGCGCGACTCACCGTTGAGCACGTCGCTCGCATCGAGGGCCACGGCAACATCACCGTGGGCGTGGAGAACGGCGAGGTGCGCGAGGTCCGGATGGACGTCGTCGAGCCCGCCCGCTTCTTCGAGTCGATGGTCGTAGGCCGCCGGTTCGACGAGGCGCCGCTGATCACGTCGCGTATCTGCGGCATCTGCTCTCCCAATCACGTGGTGACCTCGATCAAGGCGATCGAGGCTGCTTTGGGGGTTGAGGTCAGCGAACGCACCAAGATCCTGCGCACGTTGCTCGTCTACGGTTCCTACCTGCAGAACCACGCCACGCACCTGTACATCCTGGCGGCGCCCGACTACGTGGGCCTGCCGAGCGTGTTCCCGCTCGCGGCCAGCATGCCCGAGGTCGTGGAGCGCGCTCTGCGCCTGAAGAAGCTCGGCAACGATCTGACGACCGCGGTCGGCGGGCGTGCGGTCCACCCGGTGAGCGCTGTGGTCGGCGGCTTCACGCAGGAGCCGAAGCCGGAGGTGCTCGCTTCGTACCGGGACATGCTCCTCGGCGTCGTCGATGACGCTCTGGCCACGGTGGAGCTCTTCGCATCGTTCCAGGTACCGGACTTCGCCACAGCGGGGGAGATGCTCGCGCTGACGGCGGACGACGACTACGCGATCTATGACGGAGACACCGCCGCCATGGACGCCGGATGGCGCCGCCCGGCGGGCGAGTACCGCTCGTTCGTCACCGAGGGCATCGTTGGCCACAGCAATGCGAAGCACTCGACGGTCGACGGGCGTCCGTTCCTTGTCGGCTCGGTGGCGCGTGCGAACATCAACTCCGATCAGCTGAACGACGCCGGTCGAGCGGCGCTCGCAAGGTCGGGGATCACGCTGCCGACGCGTAACACCTTCCATATGAATGTCTTGCAGGCGGTCGAGCTCGCCGACGCCTCAGCGCGCTGCGCCGGCTACGTCGAGCGCCTCATGGAGATGGGTGGTTCCTCAGCGCCGGAGCCGTTCCGGATCCGCGCGGGTGAGGGCGGCTCGGCGACCGAGGCCCCGCGCGGGACGCTCTACCACTCCTACGCGATCGACGACGACGGACTCATCACCCGCGGCGATGTCATCACGCCCACCGCTCAGAACCTCGCGAACATCGAGGCCGACATGCGTGCGTTCGCGCCGACCGTGGCCGACCGCAGCGAAGCGGAGTTCGCTCTGCTCATCGAGGAGCTCGTGCGTGCGTACGACCCCTGTCTGAGCTGCTCCGTGCATTAGGAGCGACGGGATCAGGACCGGTTCTACACGAAGCGCCCCTTTCCGGGGCGCTTCTTCACGTGCGGCGCCGGAAGCACCTGCCGGACGGAGCGTGGACGGAAACGCGAAAGGCCGTTGGGCGAAGATGTGAGCAAGCGACACCCGGGCGACGACCCGGCACGGTAGAATGCGTGCCGGCAGTGCCGGGCGGTTTTTGCTGACGGAGGTGGGTCGTGGGGGGTTTCTCGCTGGGGGTCGTCGCAGTCGCCGCAGTCGCCGCGGTCGCCGTCGTCATCGGCGTCCAGATGCTGCGGTACGCTTCGCGGATACCGTCAGCCCCCGAGCCGATCGTGTCGGCGGTGCTCGAGGCGCTGCCCGGGGGGAATTGCGGTGCGTGCGGGAACGACTCCTGCTTCGAGGCGGCTCGGGCCGTCGCGGCTGGCCGGGCGCCACATGGCGTGTGCGTGTCCGGGGGTCCATCTGCGGCCGCGAGAGTCGCGCGCGCGATCCGGGCACACCGACCCGCCTAGGCCGGTCGCCCCACCTTTTCGAGTACGACACACTGTACGCTCTCCGCTCGCGGCCCCCTTTAGGAATCGGTTCACCGACTTCGAGGAGCGAGCCGTCGATGGCACCCAGAATGCCCATGTACGCCGGATCGTGCCGGTCCTCCGTCCTCGCCGGACGCGCCGATGCGGTCACCGACGCTGAACTCGTGGGGCTCCTGGTATGCGAGGCGAGACCTGAGGTCGGTCGCGCGGTGCTCGAGGCCCACCCGCGCTCCGACGCGCTGTGGCGGCTCGGGGCCGAGGAGCTCGTCGCCGTTCCCGGTATTGGTCCGGCGGGCGCGGCGCGATTGCTCGCGAGTCTCGAGTTGGCGCGCCGTGCCAGCACGTGGGCAGCGGCCGAACGGCCGCTCGTTTCCACCCCGGAAGACGTCGTCGCGCTGTGTTCGACGCAACTCCGTGGTCTGGACCGCGAGCACTTCTGGGCTCTGATCCTGTCCACGAAGAACCGCCTGCTCAGGATGGTCGAAGTGTCGGTCGGCTCGTTGAACGCCTCGATCGTTCATCCCAGGGAGCTCTTCAAAGAGGCCGTTCGCATGTCGGCGGCCTCGATCGTCGTGGTCCACAACCACCCGAGCGGGGACCCGACTCCAAGCGGGGCCGACCTGCAACTCACTCGGCGCCTTGCCAAGGCCGGGGAAGTCTTGGGGATCGAGCTGCTCGATCACATCGTCATCGGTGACGGGGGCGCCCACACGTCGCTTCGGCACATGGGGGTCCTGTGACGGTCGTGTGTCGTTCTCGCCTCCGAGCAGGGGTTTCTCGGACCCTGTGCTAGACTGACGCGTAGTCCGATCGGGTCTTCAGCGGCTTTGAGTGCGCTCGGCCGCGGTCGGTTTCTGACGTGCCTGCGACGATGCATCACCACGGGCGATCCGGCCCGCGAAAGGAATCAGCTGTGTCGCTTATCGACCTCTTCTTCAACTCGTGGGGCTCCGACATGGCCGTCGACCTCGGAACCGCGAACACGCTCGTCTCCGTTCGCGGTCGGGGCATCGTGCTAATCGAGCCGTCGGTCGTCGCGGTCGAGAAGGACTCCAAGCGCGTGCTTGCGGTCGGGATCGAGGCGAAGCGGATGCTCGGGCGCACGCCGGGTTCGATCGTCGCGATCCGGCCGCTGAAGGACGGCGTCATCGCGGACTTCGAGGTCACCGAGTCGATGCTGCGCTACTTCATCAACAAGACGCGAGTGAAGCGCTTCCCTTGGCAGCCCAAGCCACGGGTGGTCGTGTGCGTGCCCTCCGGCGTCACGGAGGTCGAGAAGCGCGCGGTGTTCGAGGCCACCATGCAGGCGGGCGCGCGCCAGGCGTTCCTGATCGAGGAGCCGATGGCCGCCGCGATCGGGGCGGGTCTGCCCATCCAGGAACCGACCGGCAACATGGTCGTCGACATCGGCGGCGGCACCACCGAGGTCGCCGTCATCTCGCTCGGCGGCATCGTCGTGGCGCAGTCGATCCGCATCGGCGGCGACGAGTTCGACGAGGCGATCGTGGCGCACGTGAAGCGCGAGTACAACGTGCTGATCGGCGAGCGCACCGCCGAGGAGATGAAGTTTGAGATCGGCAGCGCCTTCCCGCTGTCCGAGGAGCTGGACGTCGAGGTGCGCGGACGCGACCTGATGACGGGCCTGCCCCGCACCCTGCAGATCTCGTCGGAGGAGATCCGCACCGCCGTGGAGGAGCCGACCGGCGCCATCGTCCAAGCCGTCAAGGCCACGCTCGAGGAGACTCCGCCGGAGCTCGCGAGCGACATCATGGAGTTCGGCATCGTGCTCACCGGCGGCGGCGCCCTGCTCAAGGGCCTCGACGACCGGCTCAAGCACGAGACGGGGATCCCCGTGCACGTGTCCGAGAACGCGCTCATCAACGTCGTCCTCGGCTCCGCCATGGCGCTCGAGGAGATCGACGTGCTCAAGAAGGTCCTCACCGTCTCGCGCTAGCGGGCGGCGAGGGATTCCCCCATGGCCATGAAGCGCCTCGAATTCGACACCTCTCCATCGACGAGCAGGCCGGTCCTGCTCGTCGTCCTCGTCATAGCCTCCCTGCTGATCACGACGCTGTGGTATCGAGAGGGTGAGGACGGCCCGATACA
>JANYAK010000058.1 GCA_025361335.1 Coriobacteriia bacterium | reverse complement strand
GGTGCCGCCGGCGGCACCCCGATCGAACCCGGCATGGCCGCCTTCGACGCGATCCTAGCCGCTATCCATCACGTGTGCTTCGAGCTGTCCCGCATGATCGTCCGAGACGGCGAAGGGGCCACGAAGTTCATCGAGGTCACCGTCCGCGGTGCGGCCACGGAGGCGGACGCCGAGATCGCCGCCTTCTCGATCGCCGACTCGCCGCTGTTCAAGACGGCGATCTTCGGAGGCGACGCCAACTGGGGCAGGGTGGCCATGGCGGTCGGCAAGTCGAATGCGGAAGTGGACCCTGATGCCCTCGAGGTAGTCTTCGCGGGCATCACCACCTGCCGCAACGGCACCGCGGTCCCGTTCGACGAGGTCGTCGCCGCGCGTGCCCTGGCGCTCTCCACGGTCGAGGTGGTCGCCGACCTGCACGTCGGGCAGGCGTCGGCCACCGTGTGGACCTGCGACCTCTCGTATGAGTACGTGCGCATCAACGGCGACTACCGGAGCTGATCCCCTCGTGGTCAAAGACATGGGCCTGCTGCTCGAGAAGGCCGCGACGCTCACCGAGTCCCTACCGTGGATCAAGTCCACGTGGGGCAAGGTCGTGGTCATCAAGTACGGCGGCGCCGCGATGACCGACCCGGTTCTGCGCGAGTCGGTGGCCGACGACATCGTGCTCATGAAGTACGTGGGCATCAATCCGGTCATCGTGCACGGGGGCGGCCCGGACATCTCGGACTTCATGGAGCGCCTCGGGATGAAGGTCGAGTTCCTCGACGGCCTGCGCGTCACCGACGACGCCGCCATGGAGGTCGTCAAGATGGTGCTCGTCGGCAAGGTGAACAAGGAGCTCGTCGCGTCGATCAACACGCACGGTCGGCTGGCGGTAGGCGTCTCCGGCGATGACGGCAACCTCATCATGGCCCGCGCCGTCTCCGAGCGCCTCGGCCGGGCCGGGGAGGTCACTGCCATCGATACCACGGTGCTCGTGAACCTCATCGAGGACGGCTTCATCCCCGTGGTCGCCACCGTAGGCGCGGGCGATGACGGCGGCAGCTTCAACATCAACGCCGATTCGGTCGCCGGCGAGATCGCCGCCGCGATGGGCGCCGAGAAGGTCATCTTCCTCACCGACGTCGACGGCCTGTACGGTGACTTCGCCGACAAGTCCTCGCTCATCAGCGCGCTGACCCTCACCCAGGCCGAGGAGCTCATCGCGTCCGACACCCTCAGCACCGGGATGATCCCGAAGATCGGCGCCTGCGCCCTCGCCCTGCGCGCGGGCGTGAGCCGCGCGCACATCCTCAACGGAACGGTGCCGCACTCGCTGCTGCTGGAGGTCTACACCGACGCAGGCGTGGGCACGATGATCACCGCCGACCCGACAGGAGCCGAGGCGTGAGCATGGCCGACCTCTTCGAACAGACCGCGACCCTCGACGCGCGATACGTGATGCCCACGTACGCGCGCAAGCCCGTCATGTTCGTGCGAGGCGAGGGCATGCGTCTCTACGACGACACCGGGAACACCTACCTCGACTTCGTGGCCGGCATCGGCGCGGTCAACCTCGGTCACAGCCATCCGGCCGTGAGTGTCGCGGTCGCCGGCCAGATCGCCAAGCTCACGCACGTGAGCAACCTGTTCTACGTGGAGCACCGCGACGAGCTCGCCCGTGACCTCGTCGAGCTGTTCGGCCAGCCCGCGAAGGTCTTCTTCGCGAATTCGGGCGCGGAGGCGGTCGAGGGCGCCATCAAACTCGCGCGGCGCTGGGGGCATGCGCGCCGTGGCCGCGGGTGCTTCCGCATCGTGACGGCCGAGCGCAGCTTCCACGGGCGGACGCTTGCGGCGCTGGCGGCCACCGGCCAGCCCAGCAAGCAGGAGGCGTTCCAACCCCTGCCGGAAGGCTTCAGCCACGTGCCGCTCAACGACGTCGCGGCGCTCGATGCGGCCGTGACGCCCGAGACGTGCGCGGTGATGCTCGAGCCGATCCAGGGCGAGGGTGGGGTCTACCCGTGTGACACGGAGTACCTGCGCGCCGTCCGCGAGCTGTGCGATGAGCGCGAGGTCCTTCTGATCCTCGACGAGGTCCAGACCGGCTTCTACCGGACCGGGCCGGCCTTCGCCCACCAGGCGTACGGCGTCGTGCCGGATGTGATGTGCCTCGCGAAAGCCTTGGCCAACGGCATGCCCATCGGCGCGATCGTGGGGCGCGGCGATGTCGGCGACACGTTCCAGCCCGGGGAGCATGGATCCACCTTCGGAGGCGGACCTCTCGTGTGCGCCGCCGGACGGGCGTGCGTGCGCGCGCTGGCGGACGAGCGCCTCGGTGAGAACGCGCTGGCGATGGGGGCCTACCTGCGCTCGCGCCTCGGAGAGGTCGCCGCCAGCACGGCGGCGGTCACAGAGGTGCGCGGGTCCGGTCTCATGAACGCTGTCCAGCTCGCGGCGCCGAACGCCCAGCAGACCTCGGCCGCTCTGCTCGCCGCCGGACTCGTGGTGAATGCCATCGGCGACAGCATATTGCGTATTCTCCCGCCGCTCGTGTGCGGGATGCCCGAGATTGATACACTCGTCAGTGCACTTTATGAGACTTTCGCCAGCATCACCCCGGGAGGTGCATAGGCCATGACTCTCGAAGGACGCGATCTGCTCAGCCTGGGCGACTGGACCTCGGACGAGGTCACGCTGGTCATCGAGCGGGCCAAGATCCAGAAGCGCATGTGGATGCAGTCGTCCAACCGGCCGCGTCCTTTGGCCGATCGTGCGGTCGCGATCATCATGCTCAAGCCATCGATGCGCACCCGGGTGAGTTTCGAGGTCGCCGTGAGTCAGCTCGGCGGCACGCCGATCGTGCTCGGCGCGGATAGTGCTTTCTCTCGCAACGAGAGCGTGAGAGACACCGTCAAGGTGCTCGAGCGCTATTGCGACTGCATCGTCCTGCGGACGTTCGACCAGTCGCACGTCGAAGAGGTCGCCCAGCACGCCTCGGTGCCGGTGATCAACGCTCTCACCGACGACTACCACCCCTGCCAGGTGCTCGCGGACCTTCTCACGATCGAGGAGCACTTCGGCGTCTTGAAGGGCCTCAAGCTCGCGTACGTCGGCGACGGCAACAACATGGCCAACACCCTCCTGCTCGGCGGCGCCCAGGTCGGTATGGACGTGACGATCGCATGTCCGCCGGGCTTCGAGCCGCTCAAGGGCGCGCTCGATCGCGCCCAGCAGATCGCGGCCGGCACGGGTTCGGCGCTCGAGGTCGAGCGCGATCCGCGGGAGGCCGTCGCGGGCGCCGACATCGTGGTGACGGACACATGGGCGTCGATGGGCCAGGAGGCAGAGCACGACGTCCGGGTCGCCCAGTTCAGCGGCTACCGCGTGGATGCCGCGCTGATGGCGCTCGCCAAGCCCGGCGGAATCTTTATGCACTGCCTGCCCGCGCATCGCGGTGAGGAGGTCACCGACGAGGTGATCGACTCGGGGCAGTCGGTCGTCTACGAAGAGGCCGGCAACCGGATGCGTGCTCAGAAGGCCCTCCTGTCGCTGATCATGGGATGAGGTGACGATGAGAAAGCGCCTCGAACGCCAGGATGTCATCCGCCGCATCGTCCGCAGGGAGCGTGTGCGGACTCAGCGCGAGTTGGTCGATCGCCTCAGGGCGTTCGGCTTCGTGTGCACGCAGGCGACGGTCTCTCGCGACATAACCGAGATGGGACTGCGCAAGCTGCCCGAGGGCGTCTACGTGCTGGCGGAGGACCTCCACCTCCAGCGGATGATCAGTGAGCTCGTGGTGAGCGTCGTGTCCTCCGAGAAGCTCGTCCTCATCAAGACGACGCCCGGTACGGCGCCGGGTGTCGCGGCGGCGCTCGACGCCGCCAACCTGGAGGAGATACTCGGTTCGATCGCCGGCGACGACACCGTCCTGGTCATTTCGCGCTCGGATGAGGACGCCGCCGTCCTCATCGACAGCATCTCGAAGTACCGCGGCGTCAGCTGACGTCTCAGAGAGGGGACCACCTGTGGGCAAGGATCTGTGTGTTCTGGCGTACTCGGGAGGGCTCGACACCTCAGTCGCGATCCAGTGGCTCATCGAGCACAAGGACGTCGACGTCGTAGCCCTCGCCATCGACGTCGGCCAGGAGCGCCAGGACTTGGAGATCGTGCGCGAGAAGGCGCTGTCGATCGGAGCCATCGAGTCTCTCGTCAAGGACGTCCGCGAGGAGTACGTGTCCGACTACCTCAGCAAGGCGCTCAAGGCCAACGCGCTCTACGAGAACAAGTACCCTCTGCTGTCGGCCATGAGCCGGCCCATCATCGTGAAGCACCTTGTCGATGAGGCCCACCGCACGGGTGCCCGCTACATCGCGCACGGCTGCACGGGAAAGGGCAACGACCAGGTCCGCTTCGAGGTCGGCATCGCCGCGCTCGACCCCGACATCGAGGTGCTCGCGCCCGTGCGCGAGTGGGACCTGTGCACTCGTGAGTTGGAGATGGACTACGCCAAGGCGCGCGGCATCCCCGTCCCGACCACCAAGGCGAACCCGTACTCGATCGACGACAACCTGTGGGGGCGCGCGATCGAGTGCGGCGTGCTCGAGGACCCCTGGGTCGAGCCGCCGGCGGACATCTATACCATGACCAACGACGCGCGCGCCGCGGCCTGCGACACGCCCGAGTACGTCGAGCTCAGTTTCGAGGAGGGGCTCCCCGTCGCGCTGAACGGCGAGCCGAGGTCGTTCCACGACATCATCATCGACATGAACCTGTTCGCGGGACGCCACGGGTTCGGACGCATCGACATGATCGAGAACCGCCTCGTCGGTGTGAAGAGCCGCGAGGTCTACGAGGTCCCGGGTGCTCTCACGCTCATCCAGGCGCACAAGGCGCTCGAGGACCTGTGCCTCGAGCGCGACTTGCTGCACTACAAGCTCGGGATCGAGCAGAAGTGGGCCGAGCTCGTGTACAACGGGATGTGGTACTCGCCGCTGAAGGAGGCGCTCGACGGGTTCGTCTCCACGACCCAGAAGCTCGTCACCGGCGACGTCAGGCTGCGCTTCTTCAAAGGCTCGTGCGTTGTCGTCGGCCGGCGCAGTCCGTACTCGCTCTACGACTACAATCTCGCGACCTACGATGCCGCCGACACCTTCGACCACAAGGCCGCCAAGGGCTTCATCGACTTGTGGGGCCTGCCGACCAAGGTGTGGGCGCGCCAGCGCCGCAAAGTCGGCAAGGACGGCGAGGTCTAGCCACGAGGGGTCGGGGGACGGCATGAACGACGCGAAGTCAGCCTGGGGTGGGCGTTTCACCAAGCCCTTGGACGCGTTCGTCACGGAGTTCGGCGCTTCGCTGCCGGTCGACAAGCGACTGTGGGAGCACGACATCCGGGGCTCGATCGCGCACGCACGGATGCTGGCGAACCAGGGCATCATCTCGATCGCGGACGCCGAGGCCATCGAGCTCGGCCTGTCGGAGATCTATGGCGAGATCGAGGGCGGCCGCTTCGTGTTCGACAGCGAGGACGAGGACATCCACATGGCCGTGGAGCGCGCACTCGCTGCGAAAGCGGGAGATGCCGGTCGAAGGCTCCACACGGCACGGTCGCGCAACGACCAGGTCGCCCTCGACGCACGGATGTACTCCAAGGACGCCGCGCTGGGACTTGCGCAGGCGGCCAACGACCTTCGCGCCACGCTTCTCGCGCTGGCCGACGAGCACTTCGCCGTGGTCCTTCCCGGCTACACACACCTGCAGAAGGCCCAGCCGGTACTGCTCTCGCACCACCTGCTCGCCTATTCGTGGATGCTGGCGCGCGATGTCGACCGGCTGCGCCACGCGTACGCCTCCGCCGACGTCATGCCCTTGGGCAGCGCGGCGTTGGCGGGGACATCGTTCCCCATCGACCGTCACGCGGTGGCCCGCGAGCTGGGCTTCGGGTCCGTGTCGACCAACTCGCTCGACGCTGTCTCCGACCGGGACTTCCTGCTCGACCTGACCTACGGCTGCGCGGTCGCCATGGTCCACCTGTCCAGGCTGTGCGAGGAGCTCGTGCTGTGGTCCAGCGACGAGTTCGGCTTCGTCACCATGGACGACTCGTTCTCGACCGGCTCCTCGATAATGCCGCAGAAGAAGAACCCGGACTTCGCGGAGCTCACCCGCGGCAAGACCGGGCGCGTGGTGGGCGATCTGACGTCGCTCCTCGTGATGCTCAAAGGCCTGCCCCTCGCTTACAACAAGGACATGCAGGAGGACAAGGAGCCCGTGTTCGACGCCATCGACACGCTCGCCGCCTGCTTGCGCGCGGTGAACGGGATGATGGCGAGCCTGCGCTTCGACACCGATCGCATGCGTGTGGGGGCCCGTGGAGGGTTCATGGCCGCCACCGACCTCGCGGATCATCTCGCCTCGCGGGGAGTGCCGTTCCGCGAAGCCCACGAGGTCGTGGGCCGGCTGGTGCTGGAGTGCGAGCGTAGCGGGCGGACCCTGCAGGATCTCACGCTCGACGACCTCAAGGCCGCCTCGCCGGTGTTCGCCGACGACGCGCTGGACGCGGTCGACATCGACGCCGTGGTCGCGCGGAGGACCAGCGAAGGCGGCACGGGCCACGACGCCGTGCGCGTGCAGCTCGAGCGCGCTCGCGAGGCGCTCGAGGTCGATGTCGCGTGGGTCGCCACGCGCGCCCGGGCCTGAGCGGGACCGTCGTCCCGATGCCGGCGCCGCGTCCGGAACACGATGGCCACGACACCGAGCGGTCGGCCGCAGCCGGCTCGGTGAGAGGGAGGTCGCTCGGCAGCGGCTTCTTCGAGCGGGATACGGTCACTGTTGCTCGCGACCTGCTCGGTAAGGTCCTGGTCAGTCGCGTCGGCCAGACTGAGACAGCCGGGAGGATCGTGGAGACCGAGGCATACCTCGGCGCGTCGGACCCGGGCTCTCATGCGGCCACGAAGGGGGTCACGAAGCGCAACGCCGTCATGTACGGGCCGCCGGGGCGGGTCTACGTGTACTTCACCTACGGGAGCCACCACATGCTCAATCTGGTCACTGAGCCCGAGGGGATCGCGGGGGCCGTTCTCATTCGGGCGGTGGAGCCCGTCTTCGGGGTTGAACACATGTCGCGTCGTCGGGCGGCGAGCGGCCGCGGCGCCGCGCGACGACGGGCGGCGGATGTGTCGAACGGCCCGGGCAAGGTGACGCAGGCGCTGGGTGTCGATCTGAGCCTCAACGGAGCGGTCCTGGGAACGGGTACACTCGACGTGCTCGACGCCCCTCCCGCGCGCGACCGCGTCGCCAGTTCCGGGCGCGTCGGCCTGTCGGACGGTCACGAGCTCGAGTTGCGGTTCTATATCGAGGGTAACCCTTACGTATCCAACGGGCGCACCGGCCCGAGGCCGCCGGCGCCCAGAGCGAGAGAGGCGCGAGCGTGAAGCTGAGAGACATCTACAGGACGTGCGTCGACACCGGTATGGAGGCCGACGCGCGCGACGCGGACGAGTTGCGCCGGGTCATGGCCGCCGCGGCCACGGAGCACGCCAAGCTCGACGAGGAGGACAAGCCCTACTTCGACACCGAGCGCGCGGTGAACCCCTATGCCGACACGCGCATCGCCGCGGGCGACCCGGACGCCGAGGTGCGCGGGCTCCTGGCGGGCATCGACATGGAGACCGCCGAGGTCCTCTTGGCCGACCGCCTGCGGGACAAGGGCGAACCCATCGATCTCATCTTCGCGCACCACCCGGAGGGTCCCGGCTTTGCGAGGCTGGACGAGGTCATGCTCATGCAGGCCGATCTGTGGCACGCGCACGGGGTCGGCCTCGGCGTGGCTGATTCCATGATCGCGGTCCGCGCCGACGAGGTTCGGCGCCGGCTGATGCCGTACAACCACTATCGGGCCATCCAGGCCGCGGAGGCGCTCGGCTTCGCGGTGATCTCGTGCCACACGCCCGCGGACAACTCGGCCAACGCCTTCGTCGAGCGGTTCCTCGCCGCGGGGGCCCCGGCGACCCTGGGGAACCTGATCCGCGCGCTGAGGACGATTCCCGAATACGGGGATGCGGCGAAGAAGGGCTACGGGCCTGAGCTCATCCGCGGTGACGACGCCCATCGTCCGGGCAAGGTGATCGTGGACATGACCGGCGGCACAGAAGGGCCGATCGACGCTCTCGACCGCCTTCGCGATGCGGGCGTCGACACGGTGGTCGGCATGCACTTCTCCGAGGAACATCGCAAGAGGGCCGAGAGCCTCCATCTCAACCTGGTGATCGCTGGGCACATCTCGTCCGACACTCTCGGCATGAACCTCGTGCTCGACCGCATCGAGGCCCAGGGCGTGGCCGTGAGGTGCGTCTCCGGGATGATCCGGGTCCGGCGCTCCTGACGGTGGCGCATCGCGCTCTGTAGCCGAAAGCCCGACCCCATGCGGGGCCGGGCTTTCGATGATTCGCGGACCGGACCGGGGCCGCTACGGCGTGCCAGAGGCGTTCGGCGTGGGAGGCGGAGGCGGCTGGGCGGGTGATCCTCCGCCGGGGGAGGGAGCCGGCGGCTTCGCCGGTGGCGCTCCCGCCGTCTTCGACCACGAGTCCTTCCAGATGTAGTGGGGTGAGGCCGCCCGTCCGAAGCGCAGGGACGGCTGGTCGGCGAGTGCTCGGGACATGAAGTTGTGCCAGATCGGCGCGCAGAACGTGCCGCCGAACGCCCTGGCGCCGTGCACGTTGCGCATCGGGATCGAGCCTTCCGAGTACCCCATCCACACGGCCGTCGACAACTGCGGCGTGTACCCGCAGAACCACGCGTCCTGATAGTTCTGCGCGGTTCCGGTCTTGCCGGCGACCTCACGGCCGCCGAGTTGCGCGCGCGTCCCCGTGCCGCCCTTGACGACGCCCATCAGCAGCTCGGTCGCCGCCCAGGATATCTCCGGCGACAGGACGCGGGTCCCCGTGATCGCCTCCTGGAAGATCGCCTTCCCGTCCGAGTCGAGGATCTTGGTGACCGCGATGGGTTTGTTGTGGACGCCACCCGTCGCGAGCGTTCCGTAGGCTGAAGCCATCTCCAGAGGCGACACCCCACGCGGAAGGCCTCCGAGGGCGATCGCGGGGTAAGGCGGCACGTCCGATGTGATGCCCATCCGTTTCGCGGTATTCGCGACGTCGCGAGCGCCTATCTCCCAGATGAGTCGGGCGAACACCACGTTGACGGAGTTCTTGGTGGCGTTGGTGAGGGTCATGGCGCCGTGGCCGCTGCCCTCACTGTTCGAGACGTGCCACGGTGGGCGCGAGGGGATCACGGCGGGGGACGACGAGTCGAACATGCGTCGCGGAGGGATTCCCTTCTCCAGAGCCGTGACCAGAACGAACGTCTTGAATGCGGAACCCGGTTGCCGCTTGCCCTGCGTGGCGGTGTTGTAGCCGTCCTTCGCGTAGTCCCTGCCGCCGTACATGGCGAGGATGTGGCCGTTGCGCGGATCGACGGACGCGAGTCCGGCGTCGGGGTCGTTCGGACGGCTCAGCACGCTGAGGACCGCGGCCTCCGCCTGCCTCTGCATGCGCGTGTCGATGGTCGTGTAGACCTTGAGACCGCCCTTGAACACGAAGTCGTTCGAGTACTGCGCGAGCAGTTGCTTGCGGACGTACGAGACGAAGTACTGGCAATCGTAGATCCCCTGGTAAGGGTCCACGGTCTTTCTCAGCACTGTCGGCTCTGCCTTGGCCTCGTCGGCCTGCCTCTGCGTGATGTAGTGGTTGGCCACCATCCGCTCGAGTACGATGGCCTGGCGCATCTTCGCCGCGGGCATGTTGACGTAGGGGTTCAGTCCGTTCGGTGCTTGGGGAAGACCTGCGAGCAGTGACGACTCACCGAGCGTGAGCTGGCTCGCCGACTTGCCGAAATAGGTGAGCGCCGCCGACTCCGCGCCGTAGGCGCCATCACCGAAGTACACGGCATTCAGGTACTGCTCGAGGATCTCCCTTTTCGTCAGGCGCTTCTCGAGTTCGACCGCCAGGAACGCCTCGCGCAACTTGCGGGTGGCCGAGACTTGCGTCGCCTCCGCCGAAAGGATCGTGTTCCGGATGTATTGTTGGGTGATCGTCGACGCGCCCTCCTTGATGTTCCCGGCAAGCAGGTCGGCGACCGCTGCGCGCGCGATACCGACTGCGTCGACTCCGGAATGCGCGTAGAACCGTTCGTCCTCGACAGCCACGACGGCGTTGGCAAGATCGGTCGAGATCTGAGACAGCCTCACGACCTCGCGGTTCTCCAGATAGAAGTTCGCGAGCAGCACCCCGTCGGCGGAATAGATCTTCGTCGGCTGCGCGACTTGGAACGCGCCCGGCTTGTTGGGGTCCGGGAGTCCCTTGAGGGAGTTGTCGACGTAGGCCAACCCGAGTACCGCCGTGAGGGCGACCGTCAGGATGACGGTTGCCGCAAGCGCCACGAGGACGCGCATCACGATGCGCGCCGTGCGTCCGCGGCCCTTGCGGATATTCCGAAGCCGGCTTGACATCCGAGTCCCTTCGCTCACAGGCTTGTCGATTGTGCGGCATGACGTCATCGCCGGTGCCCGTGCGTTGCCGACATGTCATGTTACCCACGCACGCGTCGCGGCGCCATCGCGGCGCGACGGGCGTCGTGCGGGTGGGGCCACCCATGCGTATCATGATCGGGACTAGGAGGCGCCGAGTGCACAAGCAACCAACTGCGAGCGGACCCGAGCTGCTCGCCCCGGCGGGAGGCGCGGCAGCGCTGCGGGCCGCGGTGGGCAACGGCGCCGACGCGGTGTATCTCGGGTTGTCGTCGCTCAACGCCCGGCAGGGCGCCGAGAACTTCACCCTTGAAGCACTGGCCGAGGCGACCCGCTACGCCCACTTGAGAGGCGCTCGAGTCTACCTCACGGCCAATGTGGTCATCCTCGAGGACGAGATGGCCGGGGCGCTCGACATGGTGGCCCGGGCGTGGGAGGCCGGAGTCGACGCCGTCATCGTGCAGGACCTTGGACTGCTCCGCCTCGCCGCGAGACTCCTGCCGCAAGTGCGCCTTCACGCGTCGACGCAGATCGACGCCCATAACCTCGAGACCATCGGGGCTCTCGCCGCGATGGGAATCCGCCGAGTGACGCTCGCCCGCGAGCTCTCCGTGGACGAGATCGCATTCCTGGTAGCCGGGAGCCCGATCGAGCTTGAAGCGTTCGTGCACGGCAGCCTCTGCTTCTCGCATTCGGGTCAGTGCCTCATGTCCTCGATGATCGGGGCGCGTTCCGCCAATCGCGGGATGTGCGCCCAGCCGTGTCGTCTGCCCTACGACCTCGCTGCGGACGACGGAGAGCCTTCCGACACGCCGGGCAAGTACCTGCTGTCGCCGAAGGACCTCTCGGGCGTCACGCTTCTTCCCGGCCTCGTGAGGACCGGGCTCGCGGCACTCAAGATCGAGGGCCGGATGAAGAGCCCCGAGTACGTCGCGACGGTCGTGCGGGTCTACAGGGCAGCGCTCGATCGCGCGGTGTCCGACGCCGCGGACTTCCAGGTCAGCGCCTCCGAGGGGGACATGCTCTCGGAGGCGTTCAGCCGCGGCTTCACCGAGGCGTACCTCCAAGACATCCGTGACGACTCGATGATGAGCTACGGCCGCCCGAACAACCGGGGCGTCCCTATCGGCAGGGTCGTCTCATCCCGGGAACAGGTCCTCGCGATAGCCCTCGAACGGGCGGTGGAGAGTCGCGACACCCTCGAGTTCTGGACCGGGGCGGGTCGGTTCGCGCAGACGGCCGGCACTCTGCGGGTGAGCGGTCGCGAGGTGAGCGCGGCCCCCGCGGGCGAACGGGTGGAGATCCGCGCGGAGGGCGCCGCGCGCGTGGGGGACCGTGTCTTCCGCGTGGCCAACGCCGCGTTGCTCGATGCCGCTCGCCGTACGTTCACCGGTCCTGAGGACGCCAGGTCGATCCCAGCCACGTTCACCGTGAGGCTCAGAAAGGGAGAGCCCGTCACGGTCGGCGTCGAGGCCGCCGGATCCTCCGCAGCCGCGACCGGTCCGATCGTCGGGGAGGCTCGCACTCGCCCGGTGTCGGCCGAGGACGTCATGGAGCATGTCGGTCGGCTCGGCGGGACCCCGTATTCCGCCGCGGGGTGGCGCATCGATCTCGACGCCGGTGTCGGGATCGGGTTCTCGGTCCTGCACCGGCTGAGGCGCGAGGCCCTGGAAGCCCTTGACGCGCGGAGACTCGCCCCCTGGTCGGGGCGGTCGCTGCCGCACGGCCTCACCCCGTCGGCGTCGATGGCGCGAAAAGCCTGGGCGCGCGACATACCCGAGATCGTCGCCGCCGTGTCCGACCGCGCGGCCGCGGTCGCGTGCCTCGAGGCGGGCGCGGATCGCGTGATGCTGGCGTCCACATCCGCCGCCGCCGGCGGCGCGCGAGCGCCCGACGGCGTCGAGATTCTGCTGCCCCGCATCGTGCATCCGCGCGAAGTCGAGGCCGTCCTTGCGCTCGCTGACGGCAAGAGGGTCACGTGCGGCAACCTTGGCGTGCTCGCGAGACTCGCTCGCGAGCGCGGAGGTTCTCCGGGAGTGTCGGCGGACTGGGGGTTGAACGTCTTGCAGCCCTGGACCGTGGAGGCGCTGGCCGAGGCCGGCGCGGACATGGTGTGGGCGTCCCCGGAGCTGTCCGGACGCCAGCTGTCCCGCTTGTGCGGCGGGGCCGCCATCCCGGTGGGGGCGCTCGTCCATGGTCGGGTGGAGGTGATGGTCGCCGAGCATTGCGTGCTGCAGGCGACCGGGGAATGCTCGCACGACTGCCCGAGGTGCGCGCGTCGTCGGCGCCAGTGGGACCTCGTGGACCGAAAGGGATACCGGTTCCCCGTCGCCACCGACGCGGCGGGGCGCACACACGTCTACAACTCGGTGCCCCTGGACCTGTCGCGGTCGCTGAGGGAGGTCGTCAGCGCGGGGGTCGCGGCTGTGCGGCTCGACCTCCACCTCGAGTCGCCCGCCGAAGCCGCGCGGCTGGTCCGCGCGTACCGCTCACTCATGGCCGGCGCGGTGGCCGGCCGCCAGGGTCCGGCGGAGGCGCTGTCCACCCCAGCCACCTCCGGGCACTTCTTCCGAGGGGTGGGCTGAATCGTCCACGGCCTCATGTGGGTGCGCTAGTTGACGACGACCCTGTGGCTCACCGATGAGGTGTGCCCCGCGTTGTCGGTGAGCCACAGGGTGACGTCGTACTTGCCCTGCGCCTTGTAGGTGTGGTTGGCGACCTTCCCGGTCGGCGAATCCGGGGCGCTGGGATCATCGAACTCCCACCGGTACTTCACGATGGTCCCGTCGTCGGTGGAGCCGCTGGCGTCAAACGTGACCTGGGTGTTCATCGCCGGATTCTTCGGCGTGAAGTCGAACTTGGGCACCGGCTTCTTGTCCCCGGGAGCGCCACTGGACACGACGATCGTCACGACCGTCGCGGTCGTCCCCTGGCTGCCTGGCTTGGGATCCTGGTCGGCCACCGTGCCGGCGGTCACGCCGGCGACCTCCTTCTCCTGCACCGCGTACTTGAGGAGGACCTTCTCCAGCGCCGCGATGGCATCCTGCTTGAGCATACCGATGACGTTCGGGACCGTGATGGCGGTCGGCGTCGAGTGGATCGCGCACGGCTTCGGAAGCGCATCAAGGAGGAACAGGCCCGGGCCTTTCCTGGGGCAGAACTGGGTCGCGAGGCCACCGCTGTCCAGACATATCTGGGAATCGGTGAGCCCCGCGGGCCGCACGAAGTCGTTCTTGGGCGTCTTGGCGAGAGCGGCCTTCATGAACGTCGCCCAGATCTGAGCGGGGAACGTGCCGCCGCTCACCTTGATGCCGTGGACGCTGTTCATCGGCTTCATCTCGGCTATGAACCCGACCCAGACGGCCGCGACCAAGTTCGGCGTGTATCCCACGAACCAGGCGTCGCTGTAGTCCTGGGTCGTGCCGGTCTTGCCGGCGGCAGGCCTGCCGATGGACGCCTTCTTCCCCGTCCCCGATGCGATCACTCCCCGCAGGAGGTCAGTGGTCAGGTACGCGACCGCCGGGGTGATCGCCTTCTGGCCGGCCGGAGGCGCGGAGGACACCACCTTGCCGGATCCGTCCTTGACCTCGAGGATCCCATACGGTGTCGTCCTGGTCCCGGCGTTGGCCAGAGTCCCGAAGGCGGACGCCATCTCGAGAGGCGAGACGCCTTCGCGCATCCCGCCGAGGGCGACCGCCGGCACGGGCGTTATCTTCGTCGTGATGCCCATGGCGGTGGCGGTCTTGACTACCTTCTCCGGACCGACATCCATCATGAGCTGGGCGAACACGGAGTTGACCGACTGCGCCGTCGCGACGCGGAGCCGCATCGGGCCCTTGCCCCCCCCGCTCGCTCCCGTGACACTCCATGTCTGGCCGCCCGGCAGCGGGATCTTGATCGCCGCCGACTCGAAGGTCTGCTCGGGGGAAACGCCCTGCTGCAGTGCCGTGGCGAGGACGAACGGCTTGAACGCCGAGCCTGACTGCCGGCGGCCTTGGACGGCACCGTTGTACTGCTGGGTGAGGAAGTCGCGGCCGCCCACCATGGCGAGGATCTGCCCGGTCTTCGGATCCAGCGCGACGAGTGCGGCCGACGGGTCGGTGGGCTTGTCGAGGGACGTGGCGACCGCCTGCTCGGCGGCTGCCTGCATGCCGAGGTCCAGCGTCGTGGTGACACGCATGCCGCCCCGGTAGACCATCTGCTCTCCGTACCGGGTGACGAGCAGGTCCTTGAGGTACTCGACGAAGTAGGGCGCGATCTTGGAGCCCTTCTTGAGGCCGACGGTGGTCAAGGGAGTCGCCGCGGCGGTTGTGTAAGCGGCCTCGTCGAGATACCCCTGGGCGCGCATCTGCTCAAGGACGACGTCACGTCGCTGCTTGGCCGCCTCCGGGTGCAGGTACGGCGAATAGCGGCGCGGCGATTTGATGACACCCGCCAGCACCGCCGACTCTGCTGCGCCGAGCTGGCCGACAGGCTTCCCGAAGTACACGTTCGCGGCGGACTGCACGCCGTACGCTCCATGGCCGAAGTAGATGGTGTTCAGGTACATCTCGAGGATCTGGTCCTTGCTGTACCTCTGCTCCATGCGGTAGGCGAGGATGATCTCGGTCGCCTTGCGCTTGAGGGTCGTCTCGGGCGTCAGGAAGTTGGTCTTCACGTACTGCTGGGTGATGGTCGAGCCGCCCTGCTTCGTGTCTCCGGCCCGCAGGTCGACGACCATGGCGCGCAGCATGCCCATGAAGTCGACGCCGGGGTGCTCGTAGTAGCGCTCGTCCTCGGTAGAGATGACGGCCTGGCGCAGCAGCGGCGGCATGTCTTTGAGCTTGACGTTGGTGCGGTTCTGCTCCGCGAACAGGTCCGTGATCAGCGCCCCGTTGCGGTCGACGATCTGCGTGGTCTGGTCGAATCCCCTCAGGGGCTTCGACGGATCGGGCAGGGTGCCCGCGATGGAGTTGTAGACGACGCATCCGGTGACCCCGAGTGCGATCGCGCCCAGCATGAGGACCACGAGGGTGATGCGCGCGATCGCCTTGGTCCGGCTGCGGGGAGCGCGCGTCCCCGGGCGTCCGCCGCGCGGGCTGGATGCCGTGCGCGCGGGCTCACCGCGGCGCGCCGATGGCGCGGTGCGCGAACCACCGCGGGTCGCATCGCTGCGCGGGCGCGAGCCGCTGCGGGCGCGGTATCGGATGTCGTCGGGACTGCTCATGTACGCACCCATTCTATAGATGTATGCGTCCGGATGTGACGCGGAAGTGTCCGGGGGGGGAGGGGGAGACGGCCCGGCTGGCGCGGGGGCTCTGCTAGTATGGCCTCCGAACGGTCAGCGGGCCACACCGGGATTGGCCGTGTCACCACACTGTGAAGATCCACGTTCGCCGGTCCCTTTTCGAGGAGGTATCGCGCGCCAGTGCTCAAGGCACAGGAACAACTCCACGTGATCCGCAGCGGAGTCGCCGCCATCCACACGGAGCAGGCGCTGGACGAGAAGCTTCGATCCGGCCATGCGCTACGCGTCAAGCTCGGAGTCGACCCGACGGCACCCGACCTGCACCTCGGTCACGCGGTACCTCTGCGAAAGTTGCGCCAGTTCCAAGATCTCGGTCATCAGGTCGTTCTCATCATCGGCGACTACACGGCGCTCATCGGCGACCCGTCCGGGCGAAGCGCCACCCGTCCGGCGCTCAGCCTCGACCAGATCCGCGCGAACGCCGAGACGTATACGGAACAGGCGTTCCGGATACTGGACCGCGACCGCACCGAGCTGAGATACAACTCGGAGTGGCTGGGCAAGCTCGACATGCAAGGCATCCTCAAGTACACGAGCCGATTCACGGTGGCTCGCATCCTCGAGCGGGACGACTTCTCCAAGCGATATGCGTCCCAGCAGCCGATCTCCCTGCATGAGTTCCTCTATCCAGTGATGCAGGCCTACGACTCGGTGGTGGTCGAGGCGGACGTCGAGCTGGGCGGCACGGATCAGCTGTTCAACCTGCTCGCGGGACGCGAGCTCATGGAGAAGTTGGGCCACGCACCCCAGGTCTGTCTCACGATGCCCCTGCTCGAAGGTACTGATGGCGTGCGGAAGATGAGCAAGTCGTATGGCAACTACGTAGGCCTTACCGACGCGCCCGACGACGCATTCGGCAAGATCATGTCCATCCCGGACGCGCTCACCATCAAGTACTTCAGGCTGGCCAGCCCGCTCCCGGTCCAGGAGGTCGACCGGCTGGAGGCCGGCCTCGCCGCGGGGACCGAGCACCCGAACGCGGTGAAGCGTCGCCTGGCGAGGGAGATCGTTTCCCTGTACCACGGCGCGGGCGCGGCTCGCGCCGCGGAAGAGGCGTTCGACCGCGTCTTCAAGCGGCACGAGGCGCCGGAGGATATCGCCGACGTGGCGGTCGCGCTCGACGGGGAGGTCTATGTCCCCGGGCTCCTCAAGGAGCTCGGTCTCGTCGAGACCGCCTCCGAAGGTCGGCGCCAGATAGACCAGGCGGCGGTCCGTGTCGCGGGGGATACGCTCGCACGAGGCGCCTACACGCTCGCGGCCGCGGTCCTGGACGGCGCTGTCGTGCAGGTCGGGAAGCGCCGATTCGTCCGGGTGATCCGTCGCGGGTGATCGCGATCGCTGAGGCGTCGTCGTCCGCCGGCATGGGGCACGCTCATGACCTGCGGTTTCGCGGCAACTGGCGGCGCGTCTCGTCGGTTGCGGGGACGATCCGAGATCCGATGGTATTGACTGTTGCGCCCCCACGGGACCGGTGGTATTCTCGTTCAGCCGCTTCGACAAGCCATGTCGATACCGATGGAGCGCAGTCTTGAAAAAGAGCACCGGCGCGGAGGCAACCGTATAGGCGAGACACCCTCACAACCGTGACGGGTCGACCGTCTGACGTGACGCCTCCGGTAGTGCCGGGGGCGTTCTCTTTCGGAAGGGGTCGGATTCGACCTCGAAATGGCTTCGGCGAAGCGATTGACAGCGGACCGGATGGAATGTAACGTACCGTCCCGCTGTGCCTGAACCTTGAAAACTGGATACTGTGACAAGCCAGTAAGGTCCCCCTCGAGGGGACACACAACCTCGTCTTGCCGTAAGGGTCCTTAAAGACCAAACCGGCTGAGACACCTTGAGGCGGTTCGAACCACCGGTGTTCGCATCGGAAGGCGAGCCGTCCCCGGATCACCAGTGATCCGAACCTTCGTGAACCGCAGACTTCGGTCTGTGACACTTTCAACGGAGAGTTTGATCCTGGCTCAGGATGAACGCTGGCGGCGTGCTTAACACATGCAAGTCGAACGAGGTCCAACCTTCGGGTGAAGACCGAGTGGCGAACGGGTGAGTAACACGTGGGCAATCTACCCCTCCCTCTGGGATAACTCAGGGAAACTTGAGCTAATACCGGATACTCCGCGCTGATCGCATGGTCAGCTCGGGAAAGCTCCGGCGGAGAGGGATGAGCCCGCGGCCCATTAGCTTGTTGGCGGGGTAATGGCCCACCAAGGCGACGATGGGTAGCCGAGCTGAGAGGCTGATCGGCCACACTGGGACTGAGACACGGCCCAGACTCCTACGGGAGGCAGCAGTGGGGAATCTTGCGCAATGGGCGAAAGCCTGACGCAGCAACGCCGCGTGCGGGATGAAGGCCCTCGGGTCGTAAACCGCTTTCAGCAGGGACGAAAATGACTGTACCTGCAGAAGAAGCTCCGGCTAACTACGTGCCAGCAGCCGCGGTAATACGTAGGGAGCAAGCGTTATCCGGATTTATTGGGCGTAAAGAGCGCGTAGGCGGTTTGTTAAGTCGGATGTGAAAACCGGGGGCTCAACCCGCGGCCTGCATCCGAAACTGGCAGACTTGAGTCTGGTAGAGGAAAGTGGAATTCCTAGTGTAGCGGTGAAATGCGCAGATATTAGGAGGAACACCGGTGGCGAAGGCGGCTTCCTGGGCTGTAACTGACGCTGAGGCGCGAAAGCGTGGGGAGCAAACAGGATTAGATACCCTGGTAGTCCACGCTGTAAACGATGAATACTAGGTGTTGGGGGCGAAGCCCTCAGTGCCGCAGTTAACACATTAAGTATTCCGCCTGGGGAGTACGATCGCAAGATTAAAACTCAAAGGAATTGACGGGGGCCCGCACAAGCAGCGGAGCATGTGGTTTAATTCGAAGCAACGCGAAGAACCTTACCAAGGCTTGACATCCCACTAAACTCATGGAAACATGAGGTCCCTTCGGGGGAGTGGAGACAGGTGGTGCATGGTTGTCGTCAGCTCGTGTCGTGAGATGTTGGGTTAAGTCCCGCAACGAGCGCAACCCCTATTGCCAGTTACCAGCACGTAAAGGTGGGAACTCTGGTGAGACCGCCGGGGACAACTCGGAGGAAGGTGGGGACGACGTCAAATCATCATGCCCCTTATGTCCTGGGCTACACACGTACTACAATGGCTGTTACAGAGGGAAGCGAAGGCGCGAGCCGGAGCGGATCCCCAAAAA
>JANYAK010000037.1 GCA_025361335.1 Coriobacteriia bacterium | reverse complement strand
GAAGTACGTCAAGCAAGCCCATCTTGGTCATGGTCACTGTCTCCTCCTTGTTTTGGCGTAGTCACCTTCAAGGATGGAGCAGTGGCCGCCTCATGTCAGGCGGCCGTCAGACCTTCATACACCACGTCCGTGCGCGCGGCCCGGGCCGTCCGTCGAGCCGCCGCGGCTCTGGTGTTCCCCGGTCCCTGCGCTATACATTGGTGCCACGACGGCGAGGGGGGAGCGACATGAAGAAGAGCTTTGTGGCTCTGGCGGCGCTGGTGATCGCGATGTCGATGGTTCTGTCCGGCTGCGGGGGTTCTTCCGCGACGAAGTCCGCCGGGGGGGCGAGCGGCGGGGCGAGCGGAGGCGGAGCCACCGCGAAGGACCCCTACTACATCGCGAAGCCCTACCCCACGATCACTCCCGAGAGTCCCAACGAGAAGAAGGCGGCTGCCAGCATCGCCCAGGCGCTCGCGACTTACATCACCAACTCCGAGCTGGGCAACAAGCAGAACAACCGCACCGACCGCATCTTCGACAACAAGGAGGGCTACAAGCCTCGCTTCGTCGGCTACGGTTTCGTGGTCTACCGCGCCAAGCCCACCGACGGCAAGTGGCGCACCCTGGATGTCTGCGCATTCGACGGCGGCACGCAAGTCAAGCCCCTCAGCACCTGGGACCGGTTCGGCAGCGCCAACAAGGGTGACGGCAAGATGAACGACTCCTACTTCGCCGGGACGACGACGACGTTCGATCCGGCGCAGATGAACCTGTTCGGCGATCCCGTCAGCGCAGGTGAGAAGGCGGCCCAGGCTGGTGTCCAAGCGTGGGCGAAGAAGAACCTCGATCCCGCCTTCGACGCGGTCCGCCTCAGCACGTACCTCTTCGAGTGGGGCGAGCGGGAGCAGGAGCCGAACATGATGATGTCCATCAGGCCCGACGGGTTCTCCTACAACAGCGTCATCGCATGGGGCAAGGTCAAGTAGGCGGGATCGGAATCTCGCGACTTGGGCCGCGCGCGCGACTCGGCGCGCGGATTGCTGCACCTCTCGGCACGGGAGCAGTCCCGAGGGCGCGATAGGGCGACCCGCCGACTCGAGGAGGTGGTCCATCAGATGCAGAGTTTCGGCATCGCTGAGATGGTCGTGGCCGACGCCGATAGGGCGGAGGCCATCACCTCCTAGGGCCGCGGCGTTCGGGAGACACCACGTCCCGGGCGCTTGACGCCACCAGCAAAGGACGAACGTCGCTGGCCTTCAGCGATGAGGAGAGGGTCGCCTTCGGGCGGCCCTCTCTGCGCGCCCACAACGTATGGGCGCTTCCCCGGAGCGCCCGATCGGCCGACTCTGGTACGCTCGTCAGACCTGCCGGCCGCATCGCGCCGCAGCCACGAGACAGGATGGAATGATGGCACGCGCCACGACTCCAACACCCCGGTTCGCCGTCGTCACCGACAGCACCTCCGACATCGCACCTGAGATCGCCGCCGCGGAGGGCATCGATGACCGCTGGGGCGTGACCGCGTGGCCCGAGCGGTGAGCGCCGCGCCGACGCCGAGAGCGAGGCTCGCGCGGGACGGGAACCTGGGCCGCGCCGATCGGTTCATCCGAGTGGTGATCGGGGTCGCGCTGGTCGGCACGGGGTTGTTCGCCATGCGCGGCGCTTGGCGTTTCGTTCTCGCCGCGGTGGGGGCCGTCCTCGCGTTCAGCGGCACGGTGGGCTTCTGCCACGTGTACAAGGTCCTGGGCGTCTGTACGCGAGGCACTAGGCCCCCCTCTTAAGGCCTCAGCTCTCGCACCGCGTTGCGCGCCCAGTCGGGGTCCTTCAGGATCGCGCGTCCCACGCCGATGAGGTCGGCCTTGCCGTCCGCGAGCAGCTGCTCGGCCTGCCGCGGCTCGGTGACGCCCCCGGTCAGGATGACGGGGATCGAGACCACTCCCTTGATGCGCTCCGTCAGTTCGGCGAAGTAGCCGGGCTCGTCGTGGCCAGGCCGCAGGTAGCCGCGCAACCCTCCGGTGATATCCAGCATGTCGACCCCGGCCCGCTCCAGCTCGACCGCCGCGATTGTGCTGTCGTCCAGGCTGATGCCACCCTCCATGTAGTCGCACGCGCCCAGGCGAAGCAGGATGGGGAACTCCTCCCCGACCGCCCGGCGCACCGCCTCGACGACCTCGAGGTGCATCTTGAGCCGCCCGGCGACGTCCCCGCCGTATTCGTCCGTGCGCTCGTTGGTGAGCGGCGAGAAGAACTGATTGAGCAGGTAGCCGTGTGCGGCGTGTATCTCCACGCCATCGAACCCAGCCTCTTGCACCCTGCGAGCCGCCGCCGCGAACTGATCGACGACGGTGTCGATCTCGGCGTGAGTGAGGGAGCGGCAGGCCTCGTCCCGCCCCAGCGGGACGGCGATGTCGGATGCGGAGACGACCTCGAGCTCGGTGGCCGCGGTGCTGCAGGCGCCTCCCGCATGGTTGATCTGCATGGCCACCTTGGAGCCGTTGTCCCGAACGATCCCGACCAGCCGGCGCCAGCCGTCGATGGTGCCGTCATCCGCGATGGAGGGCTGGCCGACCCGGTTCATGCCCTGCCTGGTGATATAGCAGTGCTCGGTGATGACCAGCCCGATGGCGCCGCCGCGGGACTTCTCATCGTAGTAGGCGAGCAGCGCGTCGCTCATGCCGCCGTCCGGCTCGGCCTTCGACGTGGCCATGGGCGGCAGCACCAGACGGTTGTGCGGCTGCAGCTTGCCTTCGGTCACGGGCGAGAGCAGGTGCGTCATCGTGACTCCTTTCGGTGCGGTTCAGCGGTCGGCGGGCACCGTGGCGCCCGCCATGATGCGGGTGAACGTCGGCAGGGACAGCCCCCGCGCGCCGGCGTTCCAGCGCGGCAGGGCATACGGACTCTGGACACCATAGGCGACATAGCCGGGCCGCGTGGTGAACGCGACTTGGTAGCCCGCCTCCTGGGCGAGCCGTATCGTGAAGTCGTCGAAGAAGCCGCCCGAATACGCGACCGCCGGGACCGACCGGGTCCCGAGCGTCGTGGTCATCCACGTCCGCATGCCGTAGAACGCGTTCCAGCCGCGCGCCTTCAGCGCCGCGTAGGTCTCGCCGCTCTTGCGGGTGTAGACCCAGTGGTTTGTCGTGTGCGACTCGATGTCGTAGCCCCGCGCCGAGAGCCTCTTGAGCTCGCCTACGTGCATGAACGACGGATCGATGCTGTCGACCCACTTCTCGACGACGAAGAACGTGGCCGTGAAGCCATACTGCCTCAGGATCGGAACGGCGTAAGTGTACTGGTTCAAGCGGCCGTCGTCGAAAGTGATGAGCACGGATCTCGAGGGCAGCGCCTTGCCGGTCAGCACGAACGCCCGCATCTGTGCCATCGAGATCGCGTGCCAGCCGTTCTGCTGCAGGTACCGCATCTGGGCGTCGAACTCCGCGGGGGAGATGGCGATCCGGTTGTTCGGCACCGGCATGATGTGGTGGTACATCAGCACGGGCACGGTCTGGCCGGTGGTCGGGATGGACGTGAGCGCCGTCGGGGTCCGAGCCTTGCCCGGCTCGGTTCGCAGCACCGGCTGCCGAGACCCGCTCTGCCGCGCCAGCATCGTCGGCGCGCTGAGAGCCCCGACGACGAGCAGCAGGGCGATCGCGGGTGCGACGCCCAGCCAGAACCCGGCGGCGCCGTTGCCGCGGCGCGGCAACGGCTGATCCGTCTCCGCCCACCGGGCCCGCCACACCGGGGTCCGGCCCAGCGGCCCCGATCGACTGCGGCTGGATAGGGAGCACGGGCGTCGCCTTCCGCATGGACTCGCGGCTGTTCTTCCGCATGGGTTCGTTCCCCAGCCGGGGGCCCCGCACGCCGGGTCGTAGGACGCGTGCGCGCCGATCGCTGGTGTAGGATGCGGTACCGTTGCTACTGGCACGAGTGGTGCTTCGGTTGTTGCCGGACCCCGGAACTGGTTTTCAGGAGGCTGATGTGAGAAAGCGGACGATCTACCTGGTACTGACCGCGGCGCTCGTCGTCGCTGGAGTCTCAGGCTGCACGGCGTCGAACACAGCCGCCCCGCCCTCGACCGAGCCTGCTGCGGTCTCGTCCCCGCAGGGGACGCCGTCCGGCGACGTATCGCCTGGCAAGACGGCTGACGTCACCGAGCTGAAGGTCGAGGACACGGCCGTCGGCCAGGGCGCGGCTGCCAAGGCCGGCGACCGCGTGTCCGTCGACTACACCGGATGGCTGACGGACGGCACGAAGTTCGACTCGTCCAAGGACGCGGGCACGCCCTTCCAGTTCACCCTCGGCGCCGGAGAGGTCATCCCGGGCTGGGACCAAGGCGTCGCCGGCATGCAGGTCGGCGGCGTTCGCATGCTGACCATCCCGCCCGCGATGGGCTATGGCGCGCAGGGCGCCGGCGCGTCGATCCCGCCCAACGCCACATTGGTGTTCAAAGTCGAGCTGAAGAAGATCAACTAGCCGGATCGGGGGCGTCGGTTGTCGGCCTACAGCGCGCGTCCGAGGCCCGCGTACATCGATCTGCACCAGGACATCCTGTCCGGGGTGGCCCGACTCGACGGCGGCTTCCCCGTGTACGGGTCGAGCTACCTCACGGGCTCGCACCATGCCGCGGCGGTCTGGTCGTCGCTGTATCCGCACCATCCCGACAGCTCGCTGCTCGTCCAGTTGGACGCGCATGCCGAGCTGCTGCGGTCCCACAGCGCGTCTCTCCGCCTGGTCACGACGGTGGAGGATCTCGACGCCGAGGACCCGCGTACCGGCGTGCTGCCCCACTCGGAGGGCCTCCAGCTCCCCTCGACCGGCGCCGACACCCTGGAGCTGCTGTGGGCGCGCCACGGCCTGCGCAGCCTGTCGCTCACGTGGAACCACGAGACCGTCTACGGTTACGGCTCCTACGACGACCCGGCGGCCCCGCTCAAGCCGGCCGGCCGGGCTCTGCTCCGCTCGCTGGAGGCGACGCCTCTGTTCCTCGACTTGGCGCACCTCAATGACGCCGGGTTCTATGCTGCGCTCGATCTTTACTCGCCGCCCGTGCTCGTCACGCACACGTTCTGCCGGGCCATCGTCGACCACCCGAGGGGGCTGACCGACCAGCAGCTGCGCGTCCTCGGCGATCACGGGGGCTCGTCGGGCTTGCCTTCCCGCCGGACTTCCTCGGCGGCAAGGGCTCCGTCGACGAGGCGCTCCACCACATCGGGCGCATCGTCTCGCTGGCCGGGGAGACCGCCGTCTCCATCGGCAGCGACTGGGGAGTGGCCGAGATGGGCGAACTGGCGGACCCGGCGGCGCTGGCCGGCCTGGTCGCGGCGATCGGTGACACGTACGGTGGGGATCTCGCCGAGAAGTTCCTGTTCGCCAATGCCGAGGACTTCCTCAGGCACCAGCTGCCCATCCAGTAGGCACGCCCCGGCGCGCCGCGGCGACACGCCGGGCTACTCGCCGAGCAAGGCTCCCCGCCCGACCGGCCCGGTCTCGCGTCGCCGCCTCGGGGGCATAATCACCAACCCAGCAGCCTCGTTGCCCCCTCTTGGAGGACCCATGCCCACGGATCGAGGATCGGCACTGGCCGGCGGCACCGCGGTCGTCTACTGCGAAGGCAACTTCGGTGAGCTCGACGGTAAGACCGCCAACGGCCTTGTCCGCCGATCCGAGAAGTACCGGATCCTTGCGGTGATCGACAGCAAGAAGGCCCGACTGGACGCCGGACAGGTGCTCGACGGCGTCCCCAACGGGATCCCGATCGCGGCCGACATGAACGACGCGATCCGGAGGATGGGGTTCGTGCCCGACTTCTTCATCTTCGGAGTGGCCCCCGCCAGCGGCATGCTGTCGTCCGTCGAGCGCGGCGTCGTGCTCGACGCGGTCTCTCGCGGCATGAACATCGTCAACGGGCTGCACGAGTTCCTCAATGACGACCCGGAGTTCGCGGCCGCCGCGGAGGCGCGTGGCGTGACGATCCTCGACGTCCGTCGTCCCCGCGAGAAGAAGAACCTGCGGATGTTCTCCGGCCGTATCTTCACCGTGACGTGCCCGCGGATCGCCGTGCTGGGTACCGACGGCGCCATCGGCAAGCGCACCACCGCGACGATACTCACCGCGGCGCTCAACGAACGCGGGATACGCGCCGTGATGGTCGGCACGGGCCAGACCAGCCTGATCCAGGGCGCGCGCCACGGCGTGGCGCTGGACGCGATCCCCAGCCAGTTCTCGGCCGGCGAGATGGAGGCTGCCGTCGTGGAGGCCTTCGAAGACGAGCACCCCGACGTGATCGTCGTCGAGGGGCAAGGCGCGCTGAGCCACCCCGCGTACCTGTCGTCGACCTTCGTCCTGAGAGGCTCCCGGCCGCGGGCGGTCATCCTCCAGCACGCGCCCGCCCGCCGCCGGCTGAGCGATTTCCCGGACTTTCCCATGCCCGACCCGGCAAGCGAGATCAACCTCATCGAGACGTTCGCCGATACAAGGGTCATCGGGCTCACCCTCAACCACGAGCATATGACCGACGCAGAGGTCACGGCGGCGATCCATATGTACGAGGTCGAGCTCGGCATCCCGGCAACGGATGCGCTCACTCGCCCGACCGAACGCCTGATCGGCATGGTGCTCAGCGCGTTTCCCGAACTCGTGGGGAAGCCGGTCATGCGCCTGTCCTGAAGGCGCTGGGGGCGGAACCGAGGGGCGGAGCGCATCCCCCCCAGGCCGGTACATACGCTGCCCAGGGGGGAGCATCATGGAGGTCGAAGTCCGCATCCCGGCGGGAGAGGCGCTGCTCGACGGCGACCTGTCGGTCCCGGATGGGGCGTCCGGGCTGATCGTGTTCGCTCACGGCAGCGGGTCGTCTCGCCTCAGCGCGCGCAACCGGTCGGTCGCCGAGTACCTGCGCGAGACGGGCCGTTTCGGGACCCTGCTGTTCGACCTGCTGAGTCCCGCCGAGGACGCCCGGCGTGAGACGCGCTTCGACATCAGGCTGCTCGCCGACCGGCTCGAGGCGGCTACCAGCTGGGTGCGCTCGCGCGAGGACCTTGCCACCGTCGCGCTCGGGTACTTCGGGGCGAGCACGGGGGCCGCGGCTGCTCTGGTGGCCGCCGCGAGCCGCGACGACATCGCGGCCGTCGTCAGCCGCGGGGGCCGGCCGGATCTGGCGGACGGAGCGCTCGGTCGCGTCGAGGCGCCCACCCTACTCATCGTCGGCGGCGACGACGTCGAGGTGACCGAGCTGAACCGGCAGGCGGCCGCTCGGATGGGCAGCGTGGTCGAGCTGTCGATCGTCCCCGGGGCCACCCACCTGTTCGAGGAACCCGGTACGCTGGCGCAAGCCGCCACGCTGACTCGCGAGTGGTTCGAGCGATTCCTGGTGTAGAAGCCGCGTCCGGCGCGGCGCGAGCTGCTCAAGGAAGCCGGGCGCACGTTCGCGGGATGACGCCGTCTTAGGGGTGCCGCGCCCGCGTGGGCGCCCGCGCCCGCGTGGAGAGGGGCTGTTCGATGGAGGCGATCGAGGCCATCATGACCCGCCGGAGCGTGCGGTCCTTCACCGAGGAGGCCGTCACCGATGCGGAGCTCGATGTCGTCTTGCGCGCCGCGATGGCCGCGCCCTCGGCGTCCAACGAGCGCCCATGGCGATTCGTGGTCGTGCGCGACCCGGCCGCGATCGCTCGGCTGGCGCGCACGACGCCGTTCACTGGGCCGCTGAAAAGCGCTCCCGTGGCGATCGTGGTGTGCGCCGACCGGAAGGCCGCAAAGTACCCCGGCTTCTGGGTCATCGACTGCTCCGCGGCGATCGAGAACGCCCTCGTGGCGGCCCACGCCACTGGCCTCGGCGCCGTCTGGATGGGGGTGCACCCGATAGCCCCGTTCTCGAGCGCCGTGCGCCGCGCTATCGGCGCGCCGCGGCACGTCGCCCCGCACTCGCTGGTCGCCCTCGGTCACCCTGTCGCCGCCCCGCCGCGCGTGGACCGCTTCGAGCCGACCTGGGTGCACGAGGGAGCCTGGGGCGGCGACGCGGACTGACCCCCGCGGGGCGTCGTCGCGGGCGGCTCCCTAGAAGTCGACGTAGGCGAACTGCGAGACCATCCCGGAGAACAGCACGATAGCCACGACGAGAGCGGCCCACACGACTGCGACGACCACGTCGGCACCCGTTTCCGCGACCAGGCGCCTCAGGCGGAGTGGCGAGTCATCGGATACCTTCACAGCAGCCTCCCCAGCATCGTGGCGAAACGGCCGACCGGCATCACGAACAGCCCCCAGCCGACCGTGACCAGGGCGAACGTCGCCGCCCAGCTCGCTAAGGCGCCCACGCGCCCAGCCGCGCGGGCGAAGGGGCCGTCGCGCAGGACGGGCATCCGCTCGAGCAGCGGACCTCTCATCAGCGTGTCCCAGACCCGGAACAGCGCCAGCAGGATGCCGTGATAGAGCCCCCAGACGAGGAAGTGCCACTGGGCGCCGTGCCACAGCCCCGAGACGGCCATCGCCGCGATGGCGTTGACGGCGGTGAGCGCCAACCCGCGGCGGTTGCCGCCCAGCGGCTTGTAGACGTAGTCGGTGATCCACGAGGTGAGCGACATGTGCCAATGCCGCCAGAACTGCGCGATGTTGCGGCGCAGGTACGGCCAGGAGAAGTTCTCCGGCACGTGGATCCCGAAGAGTCTCGCCGAGCCGATCGCGATGTCCGAGTAACCCGAGAAGTCCATGTATATCTTGAACGCGAACGCGATCAAGGCCACGACCAGTTGCGCCGGGCTCGCCTCCCGCACGCCCGCGTCGCTGAGCAGGGCCGTCGTGAGCGGGGTCAGCGTGTCGGCGATGACGATCTTCTTCGCCAGGCCCACGACGATCCGCGTGACGCCGTCGTTGATGTCGGCGGCGCGCGCGCTCGATGTCGCGATCTGCGGCTGAAAGTCCTGGAATCGCTTGATCGGGCCCGCGACCATCGTGGGGAAGAACAGCGCGAACGCGAGGAACTCGCCCAGGCCGTGCTCGGGGAGGGTCCCCTTGCGCGCATCGACTACGTAGTGGACGAACTCGAAGGTGAAGAACGAGATCGCCAGCGGGAGCACGAGCCGGGGGAAGTCGGGGACGGGGCCCGCGTGCAGCGATGCCGCCATCGACGCCAGCGTCGCGCCCAGCAGGTGCCCGTACTTGTACACGACGAGCACGCCGATCGTGACGCCTAGCGCGCCGGCGAACACCCAGGTGCTGCGCCGGACGCCCTTCACCAGCGCGAAGACCACGCCGATCTCGACTGCGAGCAGCAGCAGGAAGGCGGGCGAGTAGTAGGCGTAGAAGCCGAACCCGCATGCCGCCAGCCACCAAGGCCGGATGCGCGTCGGCAGAAAGCGGAAAGAGACGGCCGAGGCGATGAGGAATACCCCGTAGACCCACTCGCCGAATATCATCTCGACACCGCCGGAACGGTCGCCGAGGTGTCTTCCCACAGCATCGCGCCGAACGCGCGCCCCCCGGCATCGGTGGTGTGGCTCACATCGGCGAACTGCGTCCGCGGGATCCGCAAGGGGCCGCTGTTGTAGTCTCGGAAGCTCAGCCCGTTCGACTCTACGGCGGCGCGAAGCACCGCGACGTTGCGCGCATACTGCGCCGGGTCGATGAGCCGGTTCTCGTCGATGAGGCCGCGGTTCAGCGGCGCCATGTAGAACACCGCCGGCACGCCGGCGTCAGCCAGCAGCTTCGCGAGCCGCCGAAGACGCTCGACCTCGCCGTCTGATGCGCGCAGCTGGAACGAGGAGTCCTGCGCGTAGGCCGCCACGACCACGAGCTGCTGTTCGGGCTCGAGCGTGTCGAACGCGCCGAAGCCGTCGTCTGTGACCTCGTCGTCGAAGGTGACGTCGTCTCCCGATGCCCTGAGAGCGGCGCGCTCAACGGCCGTGCGGGGGCGCGCCCCGAACAGCCGGCGATCGAGTGCGTCACGCTCGCGCCACAGCGACCAGTGCCGGCCGAGCATCGAGTCGGCCAGCGCCAAGGGGCTCGACGCGCTCGCGGGGAGGCGCAGGATCCTCGCCTCCTCGGCGGACAGCCGCACTCCCAACAGCCTGGCGAGCTCGGGATAGCGCATCGCGGCGGATCCGCGTGCGGCCGGATTGAACGTCTGGTATGTCATCTGGACATAGACGGCGTCCGCGTCGCCGAGCAGCCGGCGCGCGATCACGTAGTAGTCGCCCACGAACTGGCCGTTGCTCGCCAGATCGAAGGCGCGGACGCCCACGCCCGATGACGCGGCCGCCAAGGCGAACGCGTAGGGGAACGCGTTGCCCGGATCCGAGATCCGATGACCCCACGTCGGGGAGGCTCCCAAGAAGATGACCACTGGTGCTGCGGAGGAGCCTCCGGAATCGCGGGCGCTCGCGTCGATCGCGTCGGCGTAGTCGGCGAGGTCCGATGTGGGCATGGTCCGGGGGAGACGGTAGTGGGTCCTGAATACCGCCCCGGGCGTTTGCAACGGTGCGATCGCGTGGTCGAGTGCCGCGAGCGCCAGCAGGAAGACCGCGAGGCGGACGAGCAAGCGGCGCCGCGTGACCCGACCGCCGAAGCCCAGATAGCGACCTTCAAAGCGCTGAGGCGCGAAGAAGCCCGGCGTTTCGCGTGCCACCCGTCCCCCCGCCCTCGACAGCATTCCACGTGCGCTCATGGCCTATGGTAACCGGAGGGGGTGGCGTGGGCGACGGTTGTGGGTCCATACTTCGCTTTGGAAGGACAATCGATAGAGGGGGACCGACGTGCTGGGTAGAAGTCTGCGCAACGGGATCGCGGTTGCGGCACTGACAGTGAGCTTGCTGGTGCCGACGGGGGCATACGCCGCGACCGCGCGGATCAACGTGAACTCGGGGATCAAGTCCGCGCGGTTGGGGCAGCGAGACACGACCGCGGCCGGCAGGATAGGCCGTGTCGTTCGCAAGAAGCGTGACAGCAGCTATGCCGGCCGCGTCGTCTGGGTCCGGTACTTCGGGCGCAGGTCCGGCGGCAAGTACGCGCTGGAGATGTTCAGCGACAAGCGCCACAAGGTGTTCGCGTTCGTCGTCAACGGGACGGGCTACGCGACGACCAACGGGATCCGCGTGGGCAGCAGCGAGGCCGCTCTGACCGCCGCATACGGATCGGCGCTCTCCTCGAGCGCCGGCCCGGTGTACACGCACTACACGCTGGGCGGCAGCAAGGGCACGGACTTCTACGTCGCGGGCGGACAGGTCACCAAGATCATCGTCAGGAGCTACTGATGCAGGCCCGCGCGCGTCTCCGCGTAGCCGCGATCGCTCTGGGCGCGGCTATTCTGCTCGGCATCGCGCCTTCGGTCGCGTTCGCCGACTTGATCGTCCCCGCGGCGCCGACCATAACGACCCCGGTGAACCTGCTGTCGCGTGACGGCAACGTATCCGTGACCGGGATCGTGGACGCGTGGACATCCGAGCTCAGGATCGCCACCCCGAGCATGACCGTGACCATGGCCGTGACCCCCGGTGGTCCCTTCGCCGCGACAGTGGCGATCCCGGTCGCTCGCGCGGCCTCCGTCATCTCGGTGACCCCGTCCAACAGCGTCGGGGATGGACCCGCGGCAACGGTGACCGTCTTTTGCCTGGGCGGTCTTCCGGGCTACGACACGTTCGTGCTCGTGGACAAGTACGACTACACCCTCTACTTCATACGCAGCGGCATCGTGGTCATGGCCAGGCCTGTCGCCATCGGCATGCCCAGGGCGCAGACGCCCGTGGGCACGTGGACTCTCGGTCCCGCCAAGCGGATGCGGCCGTCGACCACATCGTGGGGCGTGCTGCGCATGCCGCTCCAGCGGACCGTCTCACGTCGGGTTCGCGTGCGGGTCCGCGTGGGTCGCCGCGTGGTGCGGCGGTGGGTCCGCCGTCAGGTACTGGTGAACACGTCCTACTACATCCACGGCACCAACGACCCGTCCTGCATCGGCACCATGGCAAGCCACGGGTGCGTTCGCATGTACAACTGGGACGTGCTCGCCCTGTCGGCGATCGTCGGACGTTCCCCTGTCGTCATACGCAACTGACGCGACCCGTGCACAGCGCGAGTCCCACAGCGGCGGTGTCCGTCGTAGTGATGATGCTGGCTCTGCTCGCGGCCCCCGGGTGCTCCGGGGGCCGCGTCGCCGTCGCCCCCGCGAGTCGGTCGGTGGCCGCCACCGAGCCGGCGGCGTCCGCCGCAACGCCCACGCCGGTCGCGGACGCGCCCGCCCCCGGGGCCGATGTCCCGGTCGAGGTCGCCGAGCCGGCGGCGGGCGCGGGGCCGCTGGACCTTCAGCGGGTGTTGAGCGACACCGCCGACATCGTGGCGTTCGGCGTCCGACCGGTCGGCGGGAAGGCCGAGCGCGCCGCGGCCGACCACATCGCCGTAAGGCTCCGCGAGATGGGCTACGACGTGCGAGTGGACACGTTCCCGGTGCCGGGAGGGACCAGCCGCAACCTCATCGTCCGCTCCCAGGGGACGGACCCCCGCACCATCGTGCTGGGAGCTCACATCGACTCCAAACGCACCACGCCGGGGGCGAACGATGCCGCGTGCGGGTGCGCCATACTGCTCGAGGTGGCGCGGCATCTGGCCGCAGTTCCCTCGTTCGCCACCGTCGAGGTCGTCTTCTTCGGCGGAGAAGAGTTCAACGACGGCGCGCCAAGAGACCATCACCGGGGCTCGCGCTACCACGTGAAGCACATGACGACCGAGGAGCGGCGCCGCATCGCCGGCATGCTGTCGGTCGACGTCGTCGGATGGGGGCCGGACCTGCACGCTCGCACCATGGGGATCGGTCCTCCCGCGATGAAGGACCTGTTGCTTGCCGAGGCCCGGCGATCGGGTGTCCGGATGTCGTACCTGAGAGACACCGGTAGGACCGGGATGAGCGATCACGAGCCCTACGAGAAGGCGGGCATACCCGCCGTGTGGCTCGAGCGCCTTCAGGACCCCGCGTATCACAAGATGGGGGACACGACCGACCATCTCCAGCCGGGAGCGCTGCGCGAGTCGGGGCAACTGGTGCTCGACTTGGTGCGAGGCATGGATGCGGCGAAGCTCGACGCGCTGGCCCGCCGCTGACGGGAGCCCGGGTGGCCCGGCCTTGGCCGGTCATGCCCGGCCCGGCGCCGGCGTCGTATGCTGTGCAGATGTGTCTCGTTCTCAACGCCTTAGGGGCGTTCAGTCACGGAGGGAGAGCGCCATGAAGGCCGTCGTCGTGTACGAGTCTCTATGGGGGAACACGGCCAAGATCGCGCAGGCCATCGCCGAAGGCCTTGGCGCCGGGACACTCGCGCTCTCGACGGCGCAGGCGACGCCCGAAGCGCTGGCCGGCGTCGACCTGATAGTCGCCGGCGCGCCCGTGATCGCGTTCAACCTCACGTCCGACGCGACGCGACCGAGTCCGCAGTCCTTGCCGTCCACGGCGCCGAAACCCGACCTCTCGCACCCGATGATGCGCACGTGGCTCGAGTCCCTGCCCGCGGGCAGCGGACGCTCCGCGGCGTTCGAGACCCGGGTGCGCGGGCCGTTCGGGCACTCGGTCAAGACCATCTCGGCGGCGCTCGAAGCGGCCGGATACGCGACAATGGCGCCACCGGCCTCGTTCATCGTCACCGGCAAGTATGGCATCCTGCGAGACGGCGAGGTCGACCGCGCCCGCGAATGGGGAGCGGCCCTCGCGCGCGCCCTGCCGTAGCCCAGCATCGCGGCTACACTGTCGAGGGAACAGCCTGTGAAGGGAAGAGGGGGCACGGTGGTATCGACGGAAGCGCGGACCGGCGGGATCAGCCGCGTCCTGTGGCAGATACTGTGGCTCAACGTGGCCGTCTCGGGCGCCAAGGCCGCATGGGGACTGGTCAGCGGCTCGACTGCGATGTTCGCCGACGGGATCCACTCCCTGGCTGATGCGTCGGGCAACGTCGTCGCGCTTGTGGCGATGCGCTTCGCCAGCAAGCCGCTGGACGAGGACCACCCCTACGGGCATCAGAAATACGAATCCTTCGCCAGCGCGGTGATCGGGGTGATGCTCTGCCTCGCGGCTTGGAGAGTCGCTTCGGGTTCCATCTCCTCGCTGACGGCCTATGCGGCCAATGGGACCCTGCCGAAGGTCGAAGTGACGATCACGTCGTTCGTCGTCATGCTCAGCACCCTCGCCATCAACATCTTCGTGGTGTGGTTCGAGAATCGCCTGGGCAGACAGCTCGACAGCGACGTCTTGCTCTCTGACGCGAAGCACACCCTGTCCGACATCTGGGTGACTCTGGGCGTACTGGTCTCCCTCGTCCTCGTGCGCGAGGGCGTCGCGCTCGCCGACCCGATCGTGGGCCTGTTCGTGGCGTTCGCGATCGTGTGGGCGGCGGTCGAGGTGTTCCGAGGCGTCACCGTGACCTTCTCGGACGCGGCCCGCCTCGACCCTCACGAAGTGTCGAGCAAGGTGCTCGAGTTCCCCGGGGTGCGCGGCAGCCACAACATACGCACCCGCGGCACGGGAGCCGTGGTGCACATGGACATGAGCATCCTCGTCGATCCCGAGTTGAGCGTGGCTGAAGCGCACGTGATCGCGCAGGGGCTGGAGCGTTTCCTGTGCGGACAATTCCCCGGGTTGAAGGATGTCGTAGTCCATGTCGAACCTGACAATGACGACCAACGTGCGCATCCGTTCCTGGCCGACGAGACCGGCGCCCCCGCGACCTCGCCATAGGAGCACGGGTGGCGGGAGCAGAGCCGGGGTCGGCCTTCGCCGAGCCGGTGGTAAGATGTGCCACATGCGCGGTGACGACGGAATCACACGGGGAGTGTTCGAATGACGGTCTTCATCCGGTCCGAGAAGGACCCAGAGGGCAAGCAGGTCCGGGTCGAGCGGGGGTTCCGCGGTGCGGACGGGAAGAGCTACCTTCTTCTGCATCGCCTGCCCCCGGAGTACGCGAAGCCGCCGACGTTCCTGGTCGAGCTGAGCGGCGACCGGGTCGACGTCCGCGGCGAGGCCACGGACGCTCCCGTCTACCACAAGGCGTACGCCTTCCAGTGCTTCACCGCGATGGAGACGAAGTTCCTCCGGTCGACGAAGGCCGGTTCGTCGGTGTCACCGTTCTTCAACTTCAGCTATCCGAACGTGCTGCGGGTACTTGGCAAGCAGTTCGCCTGTCTCAGTGAGGACGAGACGGCAGCGCTGGCGCGCCGCAGCCCTTGGAAGCTGGTGGGCGGACAGCGCTGATCTGTTCCCGTCCGTCTCGTCTAGCCTACCGGTCATCCATGATCTTCGTCCGCGACGACGTCAGCGCTACAATGGCGGGGTCAGGCTCGTAGCGGGTCGGCCGCGACTCGCATGCGAAGGGGGTCGCGCTCATGGCCGACGGCTGGCAGCCCGCCTTGGAAGGCGATCCTGCGCAAGCGCCCGCTCAGCCTCCAGCGCAGTACCCGGCGCCTCCTCCTCCCGGGCAGTATCCGGCCCCGCCGCCGCCTCCGGCACAGCAGCCCTACCAGCCGCAGTACGCCGCGCCGCCTCCGCCTCCCCCGTCCGGGCCGAAGCGCTCTACCGGGCTCACTCTTCTGATCGTCGGTGGCATCATCTTCGGCTTGCTCGCATGCTGCGGCGCGGTCGTCGCCGCGGTCCTGATCTTCGGCAACTCCGACAGAGCCGAGCCCTGGAAGCCCTCGGCGGACCAGACGCGCGCCGTGAAGGAATTCGGCCCGCCGCAGACGTTCTCCGTGATCTGCGCGCCCGATCCCACACACGACGCTGTCGGCAAGGACGGCTTCCCGATGCACCGCGTCGAGACGTGGTCCTACCACGAGATGGGGACGCAGTTCATCTTCCGTGACGGCAAGGCCATGGGGACGAAGGCCACCCCGGTCGTCCCGGCGGGCACCACCTACCCGAAGCTTCGCCCCGAGGAGTTCTATCGCGGGATGTCGGTGAACGACGTGGTGAAGGTCGTGGGAAGTGCACCGACGAAGGCCGCCGACGTCGCACCCGACGCCTTCAAGGGACTCGAGGCGTACGTCTTCGGCGACCAGGTGATGGCCGAGTTCGACAACGGGAAGCTGGTGGGCGTGCAGACCGCGCCGGTCATCATGGAAGGGGTCGCGAAATGAGACTGCGCATGCGATCCGAAACCACTCGCCCGCGCCGATGGCGCGCCCTCGCATGGAGCGTGATCCGCGATGACAGGGGCGAGCCGTTCACGATCGGCATCCTGGGCTGGCTCGCCATCACGAGTCTGCTCTCCACGACCATCTTGGGCGGCAGCCAGGTAGTCGCGTCCGTGAAGAACAAGTCGGACCTCGACGCGGCGACCGACCAGATGCGCTACGAGGCCGGCAACACGAAGACCAAGCTGGCGGGCGTCGACACCTCCGACGCCAAGATCCTGGTCGACAACGCGGACAAGATGATAGTGCTCGCCGACAAGACCGAGACCGGCGCGAATCTGGATGTCGCGAAGAACGTGAGCATGACCGCCTACGACGCCGCGCTCGCCGGGGTGCAGATGGACAAGCTCTCCAAAGTCGGCAAGGCCGTGAAGTTCGGCTGGGACGTCTACGGCGGCACCGGCCTGGGGCAAGCGGGCATCGATGCCGCGACCGCGCCTTCGGCCGACATCAGCGACTTGCTGAAGGACATCAACGCGATCGACTACGGCAAGGTGGGAGCCGGCAAGAAGGTGCCCCCGGTCAGCGCCATGGAGGCCTACGTCCTTGAAACCAAGGTGCGCGCGCTCCAGAACGCCGTAGCGACGACCATCGCGAACAAGAAGGCGTCGGGAGCGAGCGACGACGAGTACGCGGCCCTCACGCGAAACCTCGCGCTCACCATGGCCAAGGACATCGCCATCGACGCGGGTCCCGGCGGCAACGAGGGGGAGGTCACCCTGCCGTCCATCGGCGACAACCCGTTCAAGTCCGTCATGACGGACGAGGTCAAGTTGGTGGATCCGGCCAACACGCCCAAGGGCGCCATGGGCGGCATCATGCTGTCCGACGAGGACAAGGCCGCATTCGAGGCGGGCGAGAAGGAGTTCGTGATCGGCCAGTACTACGGGGCGAACGGCCTCGAGCCGATGATCGTGCGCAAGAACGAAGCGGGCGCCCTCACGAGCACCCTCCCTCTGGTCAAGAACGCGCCGCCTGTGGCGACGAGCCCGGACTACAAGCCCGACGTGAAGACGATGCCCAGCTGGTGGGACGGCACCGTGAAGTCATGCCCGTTCCTGTACGCATGGGATGGTCGCGCGTTCTCGCCCGTCAACGACATCATCTCGGTCTCGCGCGACCCGAGCCGCGAGTACGTCGACAGCATGCTGTTCGCGGCCGCGTCCAGCCGCGACGGGATGCTCGAGCTGCGCGTGTCGGAAGTCCGCGCCGAGGAGAGCTTCATCGACCGCCTGGCTCTGCGCGCAGTGGACGTCCCCGAGGGCTACGATGCCGCGATGTCCCCTGATGGGACGGCCTACAGCGTGCGCGGCGCATCCGCGGCGCTGAGAGTGAGCGGTGCGCCGGCTGCGGCGCTCGCCGCCGTCGACGGGATCGGCCTCAAGGGCTACGACGACGCCACGGTGACTGCCGAGTTCCATGCTGGGGGCCCGGGTGCGGTCCTCCTGATGACCGTCGACGGCTTCGAGCGCGACGGGAGCACCCCGTCGCTCGTGCCGAAGCGGCCGGGTATCCGGGTCGAGGCGCTGGCCGACGGCCGCTGGACGTTCGTGGGAGAAGCGCATCCGCGGGAGCAGAGCGACACCACGGCCTTCGACGTCGCAGCCTTCGTGCGCCGTGAACGCGTCACAGTCCGGATCACGGCGGTCTCGTGCGACGCGAGCGTGTTCCAACTCGTGGATCGCCTCGCGCTTTCGAGCGCTCCGGGCGATCGTGCTCGCGTCCGAATCCTGGCGCCCACGGTCGTGGGGCCGCTGCGTGGAGCCGCGAGCGCGCTCCAGTCGCGTGATGACCGGCGCGTGCATCTGGTGCCGGGGCAGACCATCAGGCTGACGCTCCCCGACCCCGGAGCTGACGCCTACATCATCGATAGCGTCGGCTGGTACCGAGAGCTGGCCCGCCTTGAGGGCGGGAGTGTGCGCCGGTAGGCAGCCCCGCGTAGAGACCGTTGAGCGGCCCGCCCACGCGAAGCGTGTCCGCGCGTCCATACTCGTCTCACGAAGACTCCTCGACCGCGCACCTGTGAAGACGGCCGTCCGGCCGTCTTCAGTTTCGTTTATAGGTTCGTGGAGAAATACCGGACGTCGGGGTTGACAGCTGTCGGACGACAGCAAGGGGCAAGTCAGGGAGGCGCAAGATGCAGGTTCGTGGTCTAGGTAGGCCCGCCAGGATCGTGCTCATCGCGGCCCTCCTCGTGTTCGGAGTGGTCCAAGGAGTCTCAGCGGCCACCGTCGGGAGCTCGGGTCCCGATCTCGGGTCGAAGATCGCACGCACGCTGGCTCTGCAGGCGAGACCGGCGCAGCGGCAAGCGGCCGCCGAGCGACTCAAGGTGAAGATGCGCCTCGAGGGGCTCTTCACCCCGGGAGGCATGTCCGCCACCGGCGTTGCGGCGTCCGCTCTGGTCACGGCGACCCCCGGTGGGCAGCCTGATTACTTCGGCACCGTGCCGAACTGGTCCTACACCCCGCCGATCAGGAAGTTCGTCGATGGGCTCCCGGGATTGGGAGCAGCGAACGCGAACAACCTGGGGCAGTATCTCTCGGTGGCCCATCCGGACACGCGAACGTATCCGGGCAGTGACTACTATGAGATCGAGCTGCGCGAGTACACACAGAAGATGCACTCCGATCTGCCGCCCACGACCCTGCGCGGCTACGTGCAGGTGAACATGGGCACCAACACGGCGGGAACCGCCGAGAACGTGGCTCCCGATCCGATCCACTACCTCGGGCCGACCATCCTCGCCACCAAGGATCGCCCGGTCCGCGTGAAGTTCACCAACAAGCTCCCGACCGGCTCGGGCGGCGACCTCTACCTGCCCGTCGACACCACCGTGATGGGCGCGGGCATGGGCCCGCTCATGATGGATGTCCCTGCCGGCCAGCCGATGGACTACACGCAGAATCGCGCCGTCCTGCACCTCCACGGAGGCAAGACGCCGTGGATCAGCGACGGCACGCCGCACCAGTGGATCACTCCCGCGGGGGAGAACACTCCGTACCCCAAGGGCGTAAGCGTCCAGAACGTGCCGGACATGCCAGACCCCGGCGATGGCTCGATGACGTTCTTCTACACCAACCAGCAGAGCGCCCGCATGATGTGGTACCACGACCACGCCTACGGGATCACCCGGCTGAACGTGTACTCGGGTGAGGCGGCCGGCTACATGCTGACCGACGCCGCCGAGCAGACGCTCATCAACGACGGCATCATCCCGTCGGACCAGATACCTCTCATCATCCAGGACAAGACGTTCGTGGATGCCAAGACGACTATGAAGACCGACCCGACGTGGAACTGGGGCCAGACCCCGGGTACCCCCAACACCGGCGACCTGTGGTTCCCGCACGTCTACATGCCGAACCAGAACCCCTACGACGTGAGTGGCGCGAACGCGATGGGCCGTTGGGACTACGGGCCCTGGTTCTTCCCGCCCACCACGGACATCCAGTTCGGTCCCGTGCCCAACCCCTACTACGATCCCATCAACGCTCCCTGGGAGCCGCCGGTCATGCCGGGAGTTCCCGCGACCTCTTCGGTCATGGAAGCGTTCATGGACACCCCTCTGGTCAACGGCACCGCGTACCCGACGGTGACGCTGCAGCCGAAGTCGTATCGCTTCCGCATCCTCAACGGCGCGAACGACCGCTTCTGGAACCTCCAGCTGTACCAAGCCGACCCGGCGGTCGTCACCTGTGACGGGCGCGGGATGACCGAGGTCAAGATGGTCCCGGCGGGGCCGACGGCCGGGTTCCCGGCGTTGTGGCCCGTGGACGGCCGCGACGGTGGAGTGCCCGACCCCAACACCGTCGGTCCGGACTTCATCCAGATCGGCAACGAGGCCGGCTTCCTGCCCCAGCCGACCGTGGTCAAGAACCAGCCGGTCGACTGGAACCGCAACATGAAGACGTTCACGTTCGGTAACGTGTCGAGCCATGCCCTCCTCGTGGCACCAGCCGAGCGGGCTGACGTCATCGTCGACTTCTCCAAGTACGCGGGCAAGACGCTCATCCTGTACAACGACGCCCCGGCGGCGTTCCCGGCGCGAGATCCGCGCGTCGACTACTACACCGGCGACCTGGACAATACCGACACCGGCGGAACGGCGACGACTGAGGTCGGGCGCGGTCCGAACACGCGCACGATCATGCAGATCAAGATCGCCGGAGTGGCGGCCGCACCGGCGTATGACATGTCCAAGCTGACGGCGGCATTCGTATCGACTCCCACGAAGCCCGGTGTGTTCGCGGCTTCACAGGATCCCATCATCGTGGGTCAGGCGCCGTATGACTCGACGTACGCCACGTCGTTCCCGAGCATCTTCCCGCTGTGGGGCTACTCGCGGATCCAAGACACGACGATGACCATCAGCACGGTCGCGGGGACGCACATCGATCTGCACATGGAGCCCAAGGCCCTCCACGACGAGATGGGCGGGGCGTACGACCAGTACGGGCGCATGATGGGCAAGCTCGGGCTCGAGGTTCCCACCGGCAACGCCGTCACTCAGCAGTTCATCGGGCAGAGCTATATCGACCCGGCCACCGAGAACATCCTGGACTCCGTGACGCCGATGGCGCCGGTGGCCGGTGACGGGACCCAGATCTGGAAGATCACGCACAACGGCGTCGACACTCACCCGATCCACTTCCATCTGTTCAACGTCCAGCTGCTCAACAGGGTCGGCTGGGACGGGGCGATCGAACTGCCCGACCCGAACGAGCTGGGCTGGAAAGAGACCGTGCGCGTCAGCCCGCTCGAGGACACGATCGTGGCCCTGCGTCCCGTCGCTCCCCAAGACGAGTTCGGCGTGCCGGACAGCATCCGGTTCCTCGATCCGACCCAGCCACCGGATGCGACCATGGGCTTCACGAATCTCGACACCCTGACCGGCGACCCGCTGGCCTCCCCGACCCTCAACCAGATCGTCAACTTCGGGTGGGAGTACATGTGGCACTGCCACATCCTCAGTCACGAAGAGATGGAGATGATGCGGCCGATCGACTTCGCGGTCGGGCGCTCTCTGCCCGCCACGCCGACCGCGTCGGCGACTGGCGTCTCCGGCGCACCTGTGGCGCTTGCATGGGATGACGCGACCGTCCCCGGCGCCTTCGGGACGCGTGGGAATCTCGCCAACGAGGTCGGGTTCCACGTCATGCGCGCCCCGCTGGACGCGGGCGGAGTGGCCGGCGCCTTCTCGGTCGTGGCCACGGCTCCCGCCAACACCACGGCCTACGTGGACCGGACAACGATCGGCGGGCGCGGCTATCGCTACAAGGTGGGCGCGTTCAACGCCGCCACCGTCACCCTCGGCAGCGACATCGCCTCCGGATTCTCGGACGTCATGCCGCTGGGAAGGGTGTTCTTCGCCAGCTACGTCACCACGCCGAGTGCCGGGCCGAACGGCTCGATCTCTCCGGCGACGCCCCAGGGTACGCCGGTGGCCAGCCCGACCGACCTGACCTTCACGATCACGCCGGACACCGGCTACCACATCGAGACCGTCAAGGTCGACGGCCTGTCCGTGGGCACGGCCGGCACTCACACGATCCTGGCTGCCGATGCGGGCAACCACACCATCACAGCGACGTTCGCCGTCGACATGTTCACGCTCGCTCCGACCGTCGGGCCTAACCTCACGGTCTCGCCGGGCGTGACTCGGACTGTGCCGTACGGGACGCTCGACGTGCCGTTCACGTTCACCGCGCTCCCCGGCTATCACGTGGCCAGCGTTGTCGTCGACAGCGTCTCGGTAGGCGCTATCCCGCCGGGTCCGTTCACCCACACGTTCACCAACATCCAGGGCAACCACACTATCTCGGCGACTGCCGCGGCCGACGTCATGTTGCCGGTGTTCCGCTTCTACAACATGCGGAACGGCAGCCACTTCTACACCATCAACGTCGCCGAACGCGACAGCATCATCGCTCTGCAGTCCTTCACCTACCTGGATGAGAGCGTCGCGTACAGCATCAACCAGTCGAATCCGGCGAACGTCACCCCGCTGTTCAGGTTCTTCAACTTCCGCAACGGCACCCACTTCTACACGGCGTCAGTCGGCGAGCGTGACAGCATCATCGCGAACCTCGCGGGTACCTACCGCTACGAGAACATCGCCTACTACGTGTCCGCGTGGCCATGCCCGGCGCCGACCATCCCGGTGTTCCGGTTCTACAACTTCCGCAACGATACCCACTTCTTCACGGCGAACCCTGACGAGCGCGACTGGATCATCGCGACCATGAGCTCGTCGATGCGCTTCGAGGGCATCGGCTTCTACGTCGGCCAGTAGAGGGATCGCTTCGAACCAGGAACGCTCCTCCGACCACGAAGGTGGTGGGGGGAGCGTTCCTGCGCGAAGGGCCCATCCGCTCGTCGCCAGGGGGCGTCCGGCTACGAGGCGAGCCGCGATTCGCACTTGAATACCGCCCCGGGGACGCTAGAGTTGCATAGACAGGGCCGAGTTCTGTATCAGTCTTGGACGGCATCCGTTCCGAAGGGAAACCGGCATGGTCAAAGTGGCAGTGTGGGGCACGGGGATGATGGGCCAGGGCTTGCTCGGGTTCATCCTCGATCGCCCGAAGGACATCGACTTGGTGGGTGTCATCGTCACGAACCCCGCCAAGGAGGGCAAGACCGTCGGCGAGCTGCTCGGACGGCCGTGTGACGTGAGGATGACGACCGACTCCGCAGCCGTCCTGGCCGCCAAGCCGGATGTCGTGTGCGTCTGCACTCAGAGCTTCCTGCACGAGGTCACCGACCAGGTCGAGCCCTCGTTGCGCGCCGGTGCGAACGTCCTATGCATCGCGGAGAAGTTAGCGTACCCGTGGGCGAGCGACCCGGCCTGGGCCGATCGCTTCGACGCGCTCGCCAAGGAGCATGGAGTATCGATCCTGGGGACGGGCATCAACCCGGGCTTCATACTCGACGCCCTGATCTGCATGTGGACCTCGATCAACCTGCGGGTCGACCGCATCGAGGCCCAGCGCGTGAACGATCTGTCGCCGTTCGGGCCGACCGTCATGAAGACGCAGGGTGTGGGAACGACCGTCGCGGAGTTCGAGGCCGGCGTGGCCGACGGGACGATCGTGGGTCACATCGGCTTCCCCGAGTCGATCCACCTCATCGGTCGCGCGCTCGGGTGGAAGATCGATCGCGTCGAGGAGACGCGCGAGCCCATCGTGACCACGATCGAGCGGTCGACGCCGCATGTCACGGTCAAAGCGGGAGACGTCGCCGGCTGCAAGCAGATCGGGCGCGGCTACATCGGAGACGAGCTCAAGATAGAGCTGGTCCATCCCCAGCAGATACACCCCGAGATGGAGGGCGTCAGCACCGGGGACTACATCAAAGTGATCGGCGATCCCATGGTGAACATGTCCACGTCGCCCGAGATCCCCGGCGGCAAGGGCACGTACGCCTCGACCGGCAACTACATCCCGCTCATCGTCGACGCTCCCGCTGGTATCGTGACCGTGGTGGACCTGCCGCTGCCCCGCTTCTGGGTCCCGACAGCCTAGATCCTCCAGCCGACCGAACGAGCCCGCACGCGGGGAGGATGCTTTGATGACTGACACGATCCGCTGCGAGGCGGGCGATTGGGTCGAGGTGCGCTACGTGCTCCTCGAACCGGCCGACCGGTCCGCGAGCCTGCCCGCCGACACGGCGGCCCAACCCCTTCTCGTGTGGGTGAAGGGCTTCGCTCGCGACGCCGCTTCAGGGGGCGACGAGGTCACGGTCGACACCATGACCGGGCGCGCGGTCACCGGCGCCCTCACCGATGTGAATCCCGGCTACACCCACACGTTCGGCCGCCCCGCGCCGGAGCTCACGCACGTCGGTCGCGACCTGCGTGCGCGTCTGGCCGGGTATCGCGCGTCGAAGGCCGGTGAGTGAGATGGCCTCGAGGACCGAAGCGATACTGGCCCGGAGAGGCGAGATCATGAAGCGGGCGCTCGGCATGGACTACGCCGAGTTCGAGCGCAGCCCGATCACGTTCGATTATGAGGCGATGATGGACGCGCATGGCTACAGCCTCGAGGACATCACCCGCATCCAGACGAAAGCCGGCGTCGGCAACACGCCCCTGCTAGAGCTTCGCAACCTCACGGACCTGGTGCGGTCCTACGCGGAGCCCGGCCATGGGGCGCGCATCTTCGTGAAGGACGAAGCCGCGAACATGGCAGGGTCGTTCAAGGACCGCCGAGCGAGCGTCTCGATCCATGCGGCCAAGGAGAAGGGCTATGCCGGGGTCATCGCGGCGACGTCGGGCAACTACGGGGCCGCCGTGTCGAGCCAGGCGGCTCGCGCCTCACTGATGTGCATCATCTGCCAGGAGGCGTTCGACTCGCGCCACGTCGGCCAACCGGAGATCATCGAGAAGTCACGCATCTGCGAGGCCTTCGGCGCCGAGGTCGTGCAGATGACCGTCGGCCCCGAGCTGTTCAGCCACATGCTGGAGCTGCTCGACGAGACCGGTTACTTCGCCGCCTCGCTCTATTCGTCGTTCGGGATATCCGGCATCGAGACACTCGGAGCCGAGATCGCCCGCGAGATGACCGCGCTGACGGGCGCTGCTCCCACTGTCGTGGTGGTCACCCACGCCGGCGGTGGCAACACGACCGGCACGGCCCGCGGTCTCAAGGGGGCCGGCGCGACCTCGACGCAGATCGTCGGAGCGAGCGTGGATCTGTCGGGCCTGCACATGGCGTCCGACTCCGACTTCAATCGGAAGAGCTTCACCACGGGGCATACCGGTTTCGGGGTGCCCTTCGCCACATGGCCGGATCGCGCGGACGTGCCGCGCAACGCCGCGCGCGCCCTGCGCTACATGGATCGCTATCTGACGGTCAGTCAGGGTGAGGTGTTCTACGTGACCGAGGCCATGGCCAAGCTCGAGGGTTTGGAGCGCGGCCCGAGCGGCAACACCTCCATGGCCGCAGCGATGTCGCTGGCGCGCGACCTGCCCGGCGACGCGACCGTCGTGGTCCAGGAGACCGAGTACACGGGCGCCGGCAAGCATCACTGGGCCCAGTTGAACTTCGCTCGCGCCAACGGCGTCGAGGTGCGCGCCGGGGACCCGGCCGACAACGTGCCGGGCAAGTCGATCATCATCCCCCAGCGTCCGGAGCAGATCCGGGCGAAGGATTCCGACATCGCCAAGATGCGCCGCAGCTACATCCGCAACGCGCTGCAGCACGCGGGCGAAGGCTACTTGCCGACGGACGAGGACGTCGCTTTCCTGGCCGCGGACACCAACAGCACGCCCGAGACGGTCGAGAAGACCCTCGCGGCGCTGAAGGAGGCGTAGCGACTTGGTCCGTCCCGACACGTTCACCGAGGTCCGCGCCCATCTCGCGGGCTTGACCGACCAGCAGCTCGAGGCGCGGTTCTGGGAACTCTCGCATGCATGCGTGGAGCCCCTCGTCGAACTCGCGCGCACACACACGTCGCCGTCGATCGAGCGCAGCGTGCTCATGCGCATGGGCGTCGACTCTCGAACGTGCATGGCGGTCGTCTCCGAATGCGAGAAGCGCGGTTTGCTCGGGCATGGGGCCGGGCACGTGGTCTGGATCTGCATGCGGGAGTGGGACTGCACCGCGCCCGCCGCCGCCGCGCGACTCGCCGCCGACGAAGGATGGGACCTCGCCGTCGCGAAGTTCGGGGGCGCGAAGTGAGCGACAAGCCGCTCCAGCCGAACGAGAAGCTGAACGTCCAGGCGCTGCTCGACGGCCTCGAGGACTACCGGCCCCGGCGTCACGGATGGCACTGGCGCGAGCAGGTGCCCGACCAGCACCTCTACGAGTTCGACTATCGGGAGACGTCAAAGGGCCTGGCGAACTGCGTGCCCCTGCCGGCGGCGCACTACTTCGACAACATCGACCCTCAGCCGGACTGTGTGATCACCACGGAGATCGCCTCGGGCCGCCCGGAGGACGACATCCGCCGCATGCGGATGGCCGCGTGGCATGGGGCAGACCACATGATGGTCATCCGCACGGCGGGCCAGAGCCACATGGACGGGCTCCTCGAGGGAACGCCGGAAGGCGTCGGCGGCATCGCCGTGACCCGGAAGCAATGCCGGCTCACCAGGCGTGCTCTGGACCTCATCGAAGACGAGGTCGGCCGCCCTATCAACTTCCACAGCTACGTCAGCGGTGTGGCGGGGCCTGAGATCGCGGTCATGTTCGCCGAGGAGGGCGTCAACGGCGCCCATCAGGATCCGCAGTACAATGTGCTCTACCGCAACATCAACATGTACCGCAGCTTCGTCGATGCGGCGGTGGCGAAGCGCGTGATGGCGTCCGCCGGCATCGTGCAGATCGACGGCGCGCACAACGCGAACGCGACCGCGGTCAAGGCGTGGAAGGTCATGCCGGAGCTGCTCGTCCAGCACGCCATCAACTGCGCGTTCTCCGTCGCGGCCGGCATGCCCCGGGAGCAGATCGCCCTGTCGACCGTGCCGCCGGATGCGTCACCCGCACCGTGCATGCGGATGGACCTGCCGTACGCGGTCGCTCTGCGCGACCTGTTCGGCGAGTACAAGATGCGCGCTCAGCAGAACACCCGCTACATGGAGTCCGACAGCCGCGACGCGACCGTCAGCCACGTCATGAACCTGCTCATCTCGCGCCTCACCAGCGCCGACGTCCAGTCGACCATCACGCCGGACGAGGGCCGCAACGTTCCGTGGCACTACAACAACGTCGCCGCGGTCGACACGGCGAAGCAGTCCCTGGTCGGGATGGACGGTCTGCGGGACATGGTCAAGCTCGACCGCGAGCAGCCCGCGTTCAAGGCCCGTGTGCGCGAGATCAAGGAGCGCGCTGTCCTGTTCCTCGAGGCGATGCAGCGCGACGGCGGCTACTTCGCCGGCGTCGAGCAGGCGTACTTCGTCGACTCCGGCGAGTATCCCGAGACGCACGACGACGGCATCGCGCGCGACAGCCAGGGAGGCGTGGCCGAGGGGACCATCGTCGAGCGTGCGGACGACTACATGGCGCCGGTCTGCCACCACTTCGGTGTGAACCACCTGCCCGAAGGGTATCGAGGTGCGGACTTCGGCGAGGCCGCGCCCTGCGACCTCATCGGCGGCTGCACGCTGTGCGACGACTCGAAGGTCCCCTTCATCGACGAGCTCGACCCCGAGGACAACGTGAACGTGCGCCTGGCCGCCACAGCCGAGATGCGCGCACGCGGCCTCATCAAGCCGGAGGTCGAGTGGGCCGGCGACGGCTATGTCGCAGTGACGATGTTCCTACCCGCGGCCGAGCGCGTCGCGGAGGCCGCGGCTCTCGAGCTGGGCCGCGCGATGAACCTGATCGACGTCGAGGTCATCAACAGGCAGGTCATGCACCCGGCCGAGGGCACGCTGGTCGAGATCAAGGGGCGTCTCGAAGTGGCCGTCGACCCCGCGAATCTGGTGATCCCCGACAAGCCGGAACAACTCTCGGATGAGGAGATCCGGGAGTTCGTCGCCGGCCATGAAGTCCGATGCGTGGCGGCGACCGTGGGTGAGGACGAGCACTCGGTCGGCATGCGGGAGATCATCGACATCAAGCACGGCGGCCTCGAGAAGTGGGGCTTCCACTGCACGCACCTGGGGACGTCGGTGCCCGTCGAGAAGCTTCTCGACGCGGCGATCGAACACGCCGCGCAGGTCGTGCTCATCTCCACGATCATCACCCACGGCGACATGCATCGTGAGAACATGCAGAAGCTGGCCGACCTCGCCATCGAGAAGGGCGTGCGCGACAAGGTGCTGCTCATCGCCGGGGGTACCCAGGTGACCGACAAGCAGGCGTGTTCGTGGGGCATGGACGCGGGTTTCGGCCGCAAGACCCACGGTTTCGAAGTGGCCAGCTTCATCGTGAGGACGATGCGCGAGCGGGGGATGTGACGGAAGAGACTCACATGAGCGTCGATGTCGACGGCGTCGCGTCCCGGCGTCGGCGGATGCGTGCGAAGTGGCTGGTCGCCGCCGCCGTGTCGGCTGCGGTCCTTCTCACGATGACGGGTTGCGGCGTCGCTGTCCCCAACTCCGTCGGCATGAAGCTGGACCAAGCGGCGAAGGTCCTCAAGACCGACGGGTTCGGAGTCGGCGCGATCACCTATGACCCTCAGGCCGCCGTCCCCGGCGGCTCGGTCGTCGCGCAGGAACCGATCGCCGGTGATTCGGTCAGGGCGGGTTCGCGAATCAACCTGACCGTGGCCGGTCCTCCGCCTGTCGCGATGCCCGCGCTGGTGGGGCTCGTGAGGGCGGACGCGGAGGCAGGTCTGAGTTCGGCCGGTCTCAAGATGGGCACGGTCACGGAGGTCTACGATGCCTCCGCGCCGGCCGGTACGGTCATGTCCCAGACTCCCGCCGCCGGCACGGTCCTGACGAGGGCATCGGCGGTCGCGGTCGTGGTCAGTAAGGGGCCCGTTCCCGTGCCCGTCCCCCAGGTCAAAGGGTTGACACAGGCCGACGCGACCAAGGTCATGCAAGACGCCGGCTTCGTGGTCACGGTGAAGAAGGCGGAAGACGAGGCCGAGAAAGACATCGTCATCGCGCAGGAGCCGGACGGCGGGGAGGCTCAGCCAGGATCGACGGTCGTGCTGACGGTGTCCAAGGGCACGTCCACGTCGGCCGTGCCCGAGCTCGGGTCGGTGCCGGGACTGTGACCCGGCGATGACCGAGCCTCATGGGAGGATGAACGGACAGATCGTGCCGGCCGAAGGCCCCGTGCGCGCTGTAGACGCACTCGTCGCCGAGATCGGCTCCACGACGACGGTCGTCAGCGCGTTTCACGGGCTCGCGGGATTCCCGGACACCCAGCCCCGGCTGGTCGGGCAGGGTGTGGCACCCACGTCGGTCGCGCAGGGCGACGTGGGGATCGGTGTGGACGGTGCGCGTGCGGCCCTCGAGGCCGCCACGGGTCCGTTGGCGCCCGCCGTGACCTTCGCGACATCATCGGCAGCGGGCGGCCTTCGGATGACCGTCCACGGTCTCACGGCCAAGATGACGGCGATGGCCGCGCGCGAGGCCGCGCTCGGGGCCGGCGGCGTCGTCGAGCACACGACCTCAGGAAGGCTCCGCGACGCCGACCTGCGTCGGATCGACGAGATCGCGCCGAGCCTGATCCTGCTCGCGGGCGGGGTCGAGGGCGGTGACACCGAGACGATCCTGTTCAACGCGGGACGCCTCGCTCGGATCGAGTCCCGGCCCATCGTCGTGTACGCGGGGAACACAGCCGTGCGCGACGAGGCGAGAGAGCTGCTCGAGGCGGCCGGATTCCGGGTCCGGGTGACCGCGAACGTCTACCCGGGCGTGGATGAGCTGGATATCGTGCCGGCCAGAGCGGTGATCCATGACGCGTTCGAGGAGCATATCGTCCACGCGCCCGGGATGGAGCGCATCGGGCAGTTCGCCACCGGGCGCATCCTGCCGACGCCGGGGGCCGTGCTCATCGCATCCGAGCTACTGGCGACAGCGGTGGGCGATCTCGTCGTCGTCGATGTCGGCGGAGCCACCACCGACGTGCACTCGGTCACCGACGGGAGCCCCGACGTGGCGGCGATGTCCACCGAGCCGCAACCACACAGCAAGCGGACCGTCGAGGGCGACCTCGGGACGTTCGTGAGCGCGCGGCACGTGGCCGATCTCGTCGATACGCGGTATCGCCCGGGCGTGCTACCCCCGCCGATCCCCTCGACTCCGGACGAGATCGAGGCCGCGGTGCTGCTGACCCGCGTCGCGGCGATGACGGCGGTGCGGCGGCATGCAGGCTGCCTCGTGCACATGTACACGCCGAAGGGCCGCGCCACGGTCGCCAGGGGCCGCGATCTGACCGCGTGCCGCCTGATCGTGGGAACGGGAGGGGCCCTGACGCGCCTGCCGGGCGGTGAAGCGATCCTGGAGGCGTCGCGCGGCGGTGCGGAGATGGGCGACCGCTTGTTGCCGCCCGCGGACGCCGCGGTCGCACTCGATCGCGACTACATCCTCGCGTGCTGCGGCGCGCTGTCCTCGCATTTCGACGCCGAGGCGGTCGTGGCGCTCATGCGCCACAGCGCCGGTATCTGAGGAGGTCGCATGCTCGCCACGGCTACGGTCACCGTCGACCTGACCAAGATCGAGGAGAACGCCCGACGCGTGACGGGCGCGCTGCCCGGGGTCGGCGTCGTGGGCGTCACGAAGGTCACGTGCGGCTCTCCCGAGGTGGCGCGCGCGATGCTGGGGGGCGGTGTCTTCGCACTCGGCGAGTCGCGTCTGGAGAACGCGAGTCGCCTGCGAGAGGCGGGGATCTCTGCTCCCATCTGGCTCATCCGAGCGCCCACCCCGGCGCTCGCCGACGATACCGTCGCACTCACCGACGTGTCTCTGGAGAGCGAGCTGGACACGGTCGAGGCGCTCGATTCAGCTGCCGGGCGGGCCGGACGCCGGCACTCCATCATCGCCATGGTAGACCTCGGAGATCTCCGCGAGGGCATGATGCCGGCAGACCTGCCCGCGTTCATCGACCGCGTGTCGGCACTGCGCAACATCGACATCCTCGGCATCGGTGCGAGCCTCACGTGCTACGGGGCCATCGTGCCCGATGCGAGAAATCTCGGACTTCTCGCGCGCCTGGCCGCGGACGCGGGGCGCAGCGTCGGCAGGCCTCTACTCGTCTCGGGGGGGAGCTCGACGTCGATCATGCCGCTCGCCTCGGGGTCGGTCACCGCCGCTGTCGACAACCTGCGGGTCGGTGAGGCGATCGTCCTCGGCGTCGACCCCACGACGCGGGAACGCATCCTGGGCCTGCACACCGACGCCGTCGTGGTGTCCGCGCCCATCATCGAGGCCGGTGACAAGCCCTCGGCTCCCATCGGGACCCGCGCCCAGGACGCGTTCGGCAGCGTGCCACGGTTCGAGGACCGCGGCGTGAGGCGCCGCGCCATCTGCGCGCTGGGCCGACAGGACGCGCCTGCGGAGGGACTGCGACCCCGCGACCCGCGCATCGAGATCCTCGGCGCCTCGAGCGACCACCTCGTTCTCGACGTGGACGATCTGGATGAACCGCTTCGTGTCGGGGACGCGGTCGAGTTCCTGCCGGGCTATTCCGCGACGCTCGGCGTGTTCACCTCGTACTACATCCGGAAGGTGTTTGTTGGCGGAAAGTGAGCCGGCGGGCGTTTTCAGGCCTTCGCAGCCGCCGACGACACCCTTCCCTACCGGACGACTGACAACTTCTGGGCGTAGGGCAGGCCGATGTCGGTGACCGGCAGCCCCATCGGGTCGACGACGTAGATGCGGAAGATCCGGTTGGCGTCGTCGCGCTGGACCGTGTAGACGTAGTGCGAGGAGTCGACCGATACGTCCGCGATCGCCGGCAGCGTCGGCGTGGTGATCCAGCTGTGCACCGGGGTGGACGTGTTGATGATGGACGCCTGCGCGTACTTCGTGTCGGTGAAGAAGTTCGCCTGCCGACCGAAGAAGGCCGGACGGTTGAAGCCGGCCCCTCCCGTGTAGAGGGCGGTGTCATCGAGCGCCATGCACGTGTAGGCGTAGTCGGCGCTGTAGCGGTACGACTCTACGGCCAGGTTCGAGGGATTGATTATCGCGAACGTCCCTGTGTTCGTCCGCGCGACGAGGCGGCCGCTCGAGACGCGGTACTCGATCATGTTGGTCAGGTTCACCTGGGGATAGCCGAACCCGTTGGCCGGCAGGGGGATCAGGGCGGACGACATGAAGTTCCCATTCGTGCTGCGGAACTTCGCGATGCGGACGAGCCTCGCGCCCCAGTACCCCGTCCCCCGGTCGATCGTGTAGATGTTGCCGGACGCATCGAACGTCACGTCCTGGAGCTTGTACGAATCGGGCACCGTGATCGTCTGCTCGACCGCGCCGAGCGACGAGATTTTGATCAGGCGATTGCGCGACAGCCCTTCCACGCTGTCCGCCACGACGACGAATGCGCATCCGTCCGTCGATCGGACCGCGATGTTGCGGAGGTCCACGTTCGCCGGCGTCCCGTCCCCGGGGACGGCGGTGGTGACCGTGATCGTCGCGAGCTGCGTGTTGTACTTGATCGCCTTTCGCGCGGTGTTGTCCACGACCCAGAAGTCGACGTTGCCGAGCGCGGCGGCGACGATGACCGAGCCACCTGCATCAATGATCGAGATCCGCGTCGGGCCGGGCATCAGCGGGACGGAGACGGTGCGATCCGATCCTTGGTACACGACGTTCTTGCGGCCATCGTCGGCAACGAGGGTGACCGTGAAGGGCGGTGTGCCGCCCACGATGGTGGCGACGCCTGTGTCGCTCGACGGGCGGATCGTGGCGCGCAAAGGCGCGGGGCGTCCGTTCCGGGTCTTCGGCGTGACGCTCGACGAGGGCGAGCCACCGCCGTCTGCGTGATCGGCGATCACGGGGTCGCCGCCGGTGGACGCCTCGTCGGAGGGGATGGTCGCCGCCTGGGATGGTGTCGCGGGCCGCGGAAGCGGGGCGACGGATGGCGCGCCGGCCGCCTGATGGGGGGCGTCGCTGCGCGCGGTGCGATCGCCCATCGCCGCGAACGCTGCCCCCGCCACGACCGCGATCAGCACGAGACAGCCGATCTGAACCAGGGTCCGGTGCCGCATCGTCTCACCCCCGCCCCGCATTCTACTACCCACGCGGTGCATCGGCGGGTTGTCGGCCGCCATGAGCCGGGTGTGAGCGCCATCACTTCGGCACGGCGAAAGCCTGGGGGGCCGGCACTTGGACCGGCCCCCCAGGGCGTGGATCGTTGCGTGGACGAGCGACTACGGGAGGGTCGGCACGACCGCGTCCGCAGCCGGCACGACTGCGACCGGGACGACCGCGACCGGCGCGACCGCGTCCGCGGCGGGACCGCCCGCTGTCGCAACGTCCGTGGTCACCGGGAGCGCAGGGGCCTCCGGGGTCACCGGAGACCCCGCGGCGGGCACCACGACATCCATGGCGGCGGTCGCCGCGGGCGGCTCTTCAGCCGGAGTCACGACCGGGACTACCGGCGGAACATACACCGCCACCACGATGGGAGGTTCGGTGATCCCGCGGTACCGCAGGCCCGCGGACCGGCGGGCGAACTTCTTGACGCGGCGCACCGCACCGGTCCTGCGGTTGGATTCCTCAAGGGCGACGAAGCGGGTGTGGGCGGCGTTGGCCCATCCTTCGAATATCTCGACGTGTCCGGGAGTGAGTACCGCGTCACCGGGCTGGAGGTCCGACAGGGGGATCCGAGTCGCGCGCGACGCGATCGAGCGGGACGTGTACGACTTCCCGGTGCTCCAGGCCATCGAGACCATCCCCGAGCAGTCGCGGCGGTAGCCGTCCACGCGAGCCCGGCGGCTGTAGCCCACCCGTCGCTGGACCCAGTTGCCCGCCCGGGCGATGACGTCGGAGCGTGTGATCGCGTGAGCGGGCGCGGGCGACGCGAGCACCAGGAACACGAACGCGGCGACGAGCATCGCCGCCATCCGCCCCGTGAGGGCGGGGTCCAGAGCCATTCTGCGTACCTTCACACGGTGTCCTCTCTACGGGTGCGATACGCGCTTCCCACCCGCCGTAGCGGGCCTTGGAGATCGGGTCGCGCGTGCCGGTCCTCCCCCCTGTGGGCGAGCACTGTTGGTGATCGCTGGGGGCGGCGGCCGGGGGAAAGGCAGCGAAGGAGGTGCCAATTGGGCAAGGTCAGCAGATACGCCGGGATGGCCCGGCCCAGCTGGGCGGGTATACACGGGGAGATCCCTGACGAAAAGAAGGTGCAGATGGACAAGCACAGAATCGGCCTGATAGTGACCCATTCGGCGGACGACCCCGAGCGAGCGACCCTACCCTTCATGCTCGCCACGGTCGCGCTGACCATGGGAGTGGAGCCTTTCATCGTCCTGCAGGGCGAAGGCGTTCGTCTGGGCGTGAAGGGCTTCGCCGAGACGGTGCGAGCCGACGGGCTGGAGCCGGTCGAGGACCTTCTCGCCGCCGCGCTCGCGGCGGGTCACACCATCATGGTGTGTTCGCCGTGCCTGACGTCTCGAGGGCTCACTGAGGCGGACCTTCGTGAGGGGACGTTCGTCGGCGGCGCCGCGAAGATCGTCGAGGCCATGGACGAGTGCTCGAACTTCCTGACCTACTGAGGCGCGACCCGCCCCGGGGGGGACCCCCTGCGTGGCGCGCGACCTCGCGAGCGCCGGTGGCGAGAGTGTTGGGGGATAGCGGCGAGCCATCGCTCACCTCTATACTTCTGGCCATCCGGACTGCCCGGCCAGCGCCGGGCGCAGCGAGGGGGGCGTCACGTGTATTGTGCGCAGTGCGGCACCGAGAATGCGGATGGAAGCCAATTCTGCGCCTCGTGCGGCGCCGCCACGGCCGCGCCGGCGCCCGGGGGATCCGCGCAGGAGTCCGAGCAGTCGCTCGCCGCGGGATCCGCGCAGCCCGTGTATGCGTCTCCAGCCCCGGAGCCGGTCGCCGATTCGATGGCTCCGGCCTACTCTCCATCAGCCCCAGCCCCAGCCCCGGTCCCGACTCCTGTCACGGCTCCGAAGAAGAAGCGTGGCTGCGTCATCGCCTTGGCCATAGTCGGCTTCCTGATGCTGTGCTGCATCGGCAGCGCGACCGCCGCCTATCTCGGCCTCCTCTCCCTCGGAAAGCCGCGTGACCTGGGTGTCCGCTACTCCCAGAAGGACTACAGCAGCGCCGTCACCAAGCTCGGGATCGATGTGAGCCAGGCGGAACCGTCGACTGTCGCCGGCTCCGCCTCGGGGGGCGCCGGACCCACGAGCGGCACGACCGCCCCGGGGACACCCGCGCCAGGCGCCGGTGCGACCGCCCCAGGCGGCGGCGCGACCGCGCCCTCGGGAGGCGCCGCCGCCAAGTCCTCCGCGGGCGCGAAGGCGACGGGCACCAAGACCACGGGGGTGAAGGGGTCCGCTGTTGTCACGGAGGGCCCCGCCAAGGGGACGAAGGTCGTGTACGAGGGGTCGGTCCCCATCGACGTCCATCTGACGTCGGCTGAGTTCTCGGCGCTCATGTCGATGCACCACTACAGCCCCAACTGGCTCGTCCAGGACCTACAGGTGAAGTTCGGCGAGAACGGCGGCATCGAGCTGTCCGGATACGTCGTCTACCAGGGCCGCGCGTACGGCGGATACGCTCAGGCGACCGGCGCGCTCACCGGGCCTAGGTCCGTCGGCGGCTCTATCCAGGTGCTCGAGGGGCTGGGCGTCGAGGTCCCGCAGGAGTATCGCGGCCCCGCGGCGGACTACCTCGCGGGTGTGATGAACGACTGGCTGTCTCAGATGGACGGTCTCAACCTCCAGCAGGCGACGGTCGAAGGCGGTCAGCTCCATCTCGTCGGCACCGTCCCGGCCAAGGTGATACGCGTCTCAGAAGGAGGGTAGGCCGGAACCCTCGACGCACCATCGGCCCGACCCTCGACGGGGACCCTCGACGGGAGAGCCCCAGATCGGCGCCCTTCGCGCCCGTCCCCCTTGCGTCAGCGTGCGGAGAGGGACATCCGCGTACCGACGGCGACGCCGTGCCGCTCGCACCATCCCCCGGGGAGTTCGAGCACATATCCGACCGACGACGGGCTCGCGGCGGTGGGGTGCGTGGCGTCGAGGGGCACGACACGGGTCACGCGCGTGCCGGCTCCGACGAAGACGACGTCCAGCGGGAACGGGACGCTCTTGATCTCGAACGTCGCCACGTGGGGTGGATCGTAGACGAACAACATGCCGCGACCCTCGGGCAACGCCGTCCGCCCTTGGAGTCCCCACGCCCGGCGTTGAGGCGTGTCCGCCACAAGGACCGAGACGGGCTCGTCCCCGAGACGGACGGTACTTTCGCCCATGCGCGTGAGGTGGAGAGGATCCCACGCGATCACCGCGGCGGCCGCAATCAGCACGACCGTCGCCGCAAACACCACGACCGCGACGCTACTGCGCGTTCGTGAAGATTCCTGCTCCACTTCGCCGGGCATCGGGCGCGCCCTTCGCGGCCGGATGAGTCAGTCGGATACGATACGCGTTCCGGCCCGCCCGGCGAGCGCCTCGATGAGATCTTCGGTGCGGCATATGACGGCGTCCCGGCCGGTGGCTCGCACGAACCACGCGCTCGCGCCGACCTTCGGTCCGATGCTGCCCTCGGAGAGGGAGCCTGAGGCGAGGAGGTCGTCCGCCTCGCTCACCGTGAGCGAGGCGATCCCTCTCTGGTCCGGCGTGCCCCACGCCGTGTAGACCCGGTCGGACTCCATCAGGATGATCAGGAGGTCGGCGTCGACCTCCTCGGCGAGCAGGGCGCTGGCCCAGTCCTTGTCGATCACCGCGTCGATGCCGGTGAGGTGTCGCGCGGGGCCCTCGACGACCGGCACACCGCCACCGCCCGCGGCGATCACGATGTCACCGCATTCCATGAGGTGCCGGATCGGCTCGGCCTCGACGATCCGCTTCGGCCGTGGCGACGGCACGACGCGCCGCCAACCACAGTCGGGGACCTCCACGAAGTCCCAGGTCGGCTCCTCGGCGCGCAGGGCCTTGAGCTCGTCGGCGTCGTAGTAGGGGCCGATGGGCTTGGTCGGCCGCAGAAAGGCCGGGTCGTTGCGATCGACGACCACCTGCGTGATGACCGTGAGCACCTGCCGGTCGACGGGCACCTCGTCCACCGCATTGCCCAAGCTCATCTGGAGCATGAGCCCCAGGCCCCCCTCCGAATCCGCACCAGCGATGTAGAGCGGCATCGGCGGGATCTTGTCCCGCGCGGCCTCGTTGCGCACGACGATGTTGCCGACGACCGGACCGTTGCCGTGCGTGACGCACAGGAGATGACCTGCGCCGGCGAGCTTGGCCACGTGCTCCATGGCCGCGTCCGCGCGTCGGATCTGCGTGCCGATCGATCCGTCGTCACCACGGCGCAGCATCGCGTTGCCGCCGAGAGCGACGACCAGCCGCAACTGTCTCGTGTCCGCGTCGACCATCATCATCTGTACTGCCTGCCCTGTTCTGGTCTCGCGCGACTACTTCGGGCTGCGTATGCGAGCCAGGAAGTCGGCGACGACGCCGGTGAGCGTCGGCTCGCCCCGGTCTTCGATCCCGTATGTGACCCGGACGCTCTCGTGATCGATATGGATGAGCCTGGACAGGTCGATCGGGGTGGCGACGAGCACGACGTCGCATGGCACGGCCGCGATGGTCGCCTCGAGGTCCGCAAGCTGCTCCGGCGAGTAGCCCATGGCGGGCAGGATGTCGGTGAGGTGCGGCCAGGCGGCGAACGTGCCGGCCAGCGAGCCGACGGCGTACGGCCTCGGGTCCACGAGGATCGCACCCGCGCGCTTGGCCGCGATCGCGCCGGCGCCGTAGGGCATCCCGCCGTGTGTGACAGTGGGACCGTCTTCGATGGCCAGCACGCGCTTGCCTGCCAGCGCAGCCTCGCCGCCGGCCACGTGGATGATGGACGAGCATTCGACCACGGTCGCGGTCGGGTTGTACTTCGCGGCCGCTTCGCGCAGACCGGCCACGGCGGCTGGATCGGCGGTGTCGACCTTGTTGATGACCAGCACGTCGGCGCGCAGGAAGTTCGTCTCGCCCGGGTGGTACAGGCGCTCGTGGCCGGGACGATGCGGGTCGAGTGCCACGATCTCAAGGTCGGGCTTCACGAACGGCATGTCGTTGTTGCCGCCGTCCCATATGACCACGTCGGCCTCGGCCTCAGCAGCGGCCAAGATGTCGGCGTAGTCGACGCCGGCCATGACCACCGCGCCGACCTCGATAAGGTGCTCGTACTCCTCGCGCTCCTCGATGGTGGCGCCCAACAAATCGAGGTCCTCGAGCGAGGCGTAGCGCTCGACGCGCATGGCGGTGAGATCGCGATAGGGCATCGGGTGACGGATGTCGACGCCCTTGACGCCGCTCTCGGCAAGCAGCTCCCAGATGCGGCGAGAGATGCCGCTCTTGCCCACGCCGGTCCGGACCGCGCAGATCGAGATGACCGGCTTCTTGGACTTGAGCATCGTGCGATCGGGGCCCAGCATGATGAAGTCGGCCCCCGCTGCAAGCACCGTCGACGCCTTGTGCATGACGTCCATGTGCGCCACGTCGGAATAGGCGAACACGACCTGCGCGATGTGCTCGTCGTGGATGAGGCGGGTCAGGTCGGACTCGGGGACGATGCGGATACCCTCGGGGTAGAGCGGCCCCGCGATCGCCGCGGGATACTGGCGGCTGTCGATGCCGGGGATCTGCGTGGCGGTGAACGCCACGACCTCGACCGAGGGGTCCTCACGGAAGGCTAGCTGGAAGTTGTGGAAGTCGCGCCCAGCGGCGCCCATGATGACGGTCCGCACCCGTTCCATGTGACATCTCCTCGGTTTCGCATACATAGACCCGACTATCGTATATCCCCGTGTTCAAGAGCGCGAGAAGATTGTGTAGGACAGTCCACACGCGCTTCGGCCGACGTCTTCACCAGGGTCGATCCAAGTTGTTGCGCTACGATGGGCGGTGTCGCTTCCTCTCCGACGGTCATCCCCCATCATGGGCGGTCCTCACCATGCCGGTCCGCGTCGTCACGGACAGCACGAGCTACATTCCTCCCGAGATGAGCGCGGGGCTGCCCATCGAGGTCGTATCGCTGTCGGCGACGCTCGGAGGCGTCACCGAGCGCGAAGTCGACATCGATGCCGAGTCCTTCTACCGGCGCATGCAGGAGACGGGGGAGTTCCCGACCACCTCCCAGCCCACGGTGGCCGAGATCCTCGGCGCACTGGAGAGCGGGGTGGAGGCGGGCGACGATGTGGTCGGCGTCTTCATATCGTCTGACATGAGCGGAACCTTCGCTACCGCCCAGATGGCGCGCGACCAAGTGCTGGAGCGCCACCCGGACGCGCGGATCGAGCTCGTGGACTCCCGCTCGAACTCCATGGAGTTGGGGTTCGCCGCGGTGGCCGCCGCGAGGGTCGCAGCCGAAGGACGCACCGTCGAAGAGGCGGCTGAGGCTGCCCGCCGGATGGTGGAGCACACTCGATGGCTCTTCGTGCCTCAGACCCTGGACTATCTGAAGATGGGCGGACGCATCGGCACCGCCTCGGCGTTGCTCGGCTCCCTTCTCGAGATACGGCCCATCCTTACCGTGGATGGAGGCCAGACGGCGCCGGTGAAGAAGGTCCGGACCCGGGCGCGCGCCATCGCCGAGATAGCCGAGATGTTCATGCGGGACGTGAAGGAGCGGGGACTCGACGACGTCGTCGTCCATCATATCCACGACGAGGAGGCCGCCGCCGACCTGGCGGGCAGGGTCGAAGCGGTCATCGGCCGCCGTCCGCTCATCGTGCCCCTGGGACCGGTCATCGGTGTTCACGTGGGACCGGGCTCAGTCGGGCTGGTCTACTCGACCGACAAGGCACAGCCGAAGGCGACGGAGCGGTGAAGCCGGAACGCCTCTAGGGCTTCTTGGAGATCGGGTAGGGGATGGCGAAGGTGGAAGCGGGGATCTTCTCGCCCGTCTTCAGCTCCGTGAACGTCGAGGCCGACGTGTCGAGCTTCGTGGTCTCGCCAGCATGCGGGACGCCGCCGCGCTCGACCACCGAGAGCAGGCGCCCGTCCTTGATCGCGTAGACGAGGTCCTCGACATACCACGGGTTCGAAGAGCCCGCCACGTTCGACGTCTCCTTGATCGCGTAGCGGATCTTCTCGGCGCCGGTCTTGGCGTCAGTCCCGAGAGACTCACCGGCCTGTGACGGCTTGGTGAACTTGCGGAGGTAGACGTCGGGAGTCGCCACGGAGGGCTCCGCGAGCTTGCTGGCGGGATGGCAGAAGTACGCGGTGACGCCGTCGGCCGACCGGATGCTGATCCGCAGCTGGCCGTCGCGGTAGTAGTCGATGCGGAACAAGCGTCCGCTGACCCAGAAGACCGCCTTCTCGCTGAGGGTGGAGCCGTCCGACGATGTCGTCGACGCTTCGTACGCCCCGCTCTTGGTCCGTGCCGCGAAGAAGCCCTTCAGCACGTTGGCCGCAGCCGTTGAGGGGGCGGCCGGCGCTTTCGCCCGGGACGGCCGAGAGCAGCCGGTCGAGACGACGGTGATGCCGACAAGAGCGGCGGCGAGGATGGTGAGCCGAACAGATCGTTTCAAGAGATGCCTCCGTCAGGTCAGGGCGGCCTCAGCGGCCACGATCGCACTCCTGGGAACGAGCCGCAACGCATCGTATTCGCACGAGGATCGGCAGACACCGCACCCGTAGCACTTGTCCTCGTTCACGAGCGCCCGCTTGTGTCCCGGTCCGATCGTGATCGCCTGAAACGGGCAGCGCTCCACGCACTCCGCGCAGCCGACGCAGCGTGCGAGGTCGGACGCCGCCATCTTATGACCCTTGAACATGATGGGCGTCTCGTGCTCGATGGTCAGGCGCATGGCCATGCAGCCCGCCTCGAGTCTGCAGTTGCAGATCGCCGCGACGAACGGGGTCACGAACGTCCACACCGAGTGCATGAGCCCCTGCTGCTCGCAGCGGCGCAGCAGGTCCATGGTCTGCTGCTTGTCCAAGCGCTCGAACTTCGCCGTGTCGGGCCCCAGGTCGTAGTCGGCGAACCCGGCGTCCAGTACCGCGTCCACCGGCTTGGTGGTGATGGCGAGGCAGTAGCCCTCGTCCGCCGTCCCCGCCTGATATCGGCAGGGACAGGGAATGCGAACGACGCTCGTGCAGATGTCGAGTATGGACTCGCACTCCTCGATCGGCACCGGCTGTCCGTAATGCCACTCTCGCATCCTGCTCGAGGCCACGGACTTGCCGAGTCTCTGGACGGGGGCAGGCAGCTTCTCCAGACGTTCCAGGTTGGTGAGCGCCCACGCGCGGCCTTCGCCGAAGTCCTTGATGAAGTGCACGAGGTACTCGCGGCGCTTGAGGTCGGCGTCCAGATCGCAGGCGTACGTGGAAGCCTGCAGGTACCACGCCTTCCCGTCACCGTGCTGGACGCAGAACTGGCACACGGACCCTCCTTCGTCGCGCTTCGCCTGACCCGGGGACCGCCCCGGTCAGGCGTCCTTCCATACTCTACCCCACGCTTACTTCCGACCCAGACAGTAGAGGAATCCATCCCTCGAACCGATGTAGATCCGTCCACGCCACACGACCGGCGTCGATTCGATCGCGCCTGCCTTGAACGTCGCGACCTCCTTGAGCCCCACGCGGACCTCATGTCCGTCGCGCGCCTTGAGGCGGACGCCATCCGGGGCGTCGTAGGTGATCTTGAACACGTGGACCTTCGCGTCGTACCCGCACGCGACGACATGGTCGTCCACGATGATCGGCGTGGAGATCGCCCCACCGATGTACGCCTTCGCGACCAGGATCGGGGTCGGGTAGCGGGTCTTCCCATCGAATCCAGGCACCGTTCCGTCCGCGAGCTGGTCTTGCGAGACGAGGTACATGTTCCCGTCGATCCCGGAGAAGGCCGCCAGCGGGGGGCGAGAGCCGTCCGGGTCGTACTCGTCGTTGATCGAGACCGAACCGATGATGCCGCCGGCCCAGTCGGCGAACGTCCGGTCTCCCGTCGGGAAGAACCACACGGCCGCCTCGGCGGGCGGCTTCGAGGGGTCGAGCATCATCGCGCCGCCATGCCCGGCGATGTACTGCTTCTCTATGCCGATCAGCAGCTTGCCGTTCTTCGTCAACGCCGGGGTGCTGTCGAGGTCGGAGCCGGTCTTGAAGTCCCACACCTTCTTGAGGTCCGGCAGGCTGAGGCCATAGAGGTGTCCGGCTCCCGAGCAGATGAAGAGCCGGTTCCCAACGAGCGTGGGCGAACCCTCGGGAAGCAGGTTGCCCCCGTGCTTCGCCGAGTCCGAGGGCTCGAACAGCAGCGTTTCCGCCACGGCTTTCGGTCGGCGGAACGCGCCCCATGCCTCGGTCCGTGTGGGATCCAGGCGGTAGATGTAGCCCGCCTCGATCGCCTGGTAGTAGGAACCGTCGATCAGCAGGCCGCTCGCGTCGGCGTCCTGGCTGTACGCCTTGGTGCGGGGCGAGGGAAGCCGCCACACCTCCTTGCCGCTGCCGAAGGTCAGGCACCTCACCGGTGCGACGGCGGCTGATCCCATCGCCACGCCGAAGCCCCGGCGCGAACCGCAGATGACGAGCAGACGGTCGTCATCGCCCGTCGGCGCCGGATTGACGATGACCGAGTTCGTCCCCTTGATGACGTCGGGGAACTCGTACGACCAGATCACTTTGCCCGTCTCCGCGTCGATGCGGCGCAGGTGGTGATCGTAGCTGCTGGCGACGACGTAGAGGCGCCCCTTATCGCGCACGATGGTGGTCTGGCCGGTCCAGCCGCTGCCGGACCAGTTCACCGCGCCTTTCGACGAGGCGGTGCCCGAGGTCTGACCCGTGCCCAGGCGGAACTTCCAGAGGACGTCGAGCTGTTCGGGGACCGGGCCCATGCCGTAGAAGCGTCTCGTCGGTCCCCCGAGGAAGGTGCCGACCTTGATGCCGTCCGAGTCGGCCGCGGCGGCCCGTTCGGCGGAGTAGGCGAGGAACCGCGAACGGAGAGACGTCACGTCCAAGGGCGCGACCGTCGCCGTCGGGACATGCACGGCGAGGGGACGGGCCGGCCCGCGCTGCCGAGTCAGAGCGACCGCGGCGATGGCCACGAGAGACACGGCGAGCGCCAGCGCGATCCCCGCCAGCGCAGCGGAGTTCCAGCCGCGTCGGCGGCGCTGGGAACTCCGCTGGGTACGCATGGAAGGGGGGTGGGCGGGCTGGCGGGTCCGGCGGGCGGGCGGCCTCACGCGCCCTCTTCCTTGCGCCACTGCTCGAGCGTCGCGAGCGCCCTGTCGCGCACTCCCACGCGGAGTTCCGGCGGTTCGAGGACCTCGAAGTCCGCGCCGAACTCCGCCAGTGTCCGGATCAGGAAGTGCTCGCGCAGATAGGGGATCCGGATCTCCGCGCCGCCGTCGGGCAGGGTGTGACCCATCCCCCAGCGCTCCTGAGCGTACGCAGCGCTGCGGCGGCCGAACCGCACCCAGGCGACCGTGCCCGGGTCCTCCGGCACGAACACACCGCCAAGATAGCGGTCGATGTCTATCGGCTTGGGATCGAACGATTCGTCGGGCTCGGCCGAAAGCACCCGGTCCAGGCGCAGGACCCGCTCGACGCCGCCGTCCGAAAGGCGGCCGATGACGTACCAGAACCCCGACTCGAGCCGGACCCTGTATGGATCCAAGCGCAGACGGCGCACCTCTCCATCCTGCTGGAGGTGGCTGATCAGAAGCGTTCGATGCTCGGCGATGCCGGTCTGCACCGCCTGCATGACGTCGGCGTCCGGCAGCGGCATGCCGGTCCGCCACGGCGCTGCCTGCGCGGGGACGCCGGCCGCCGATGCCAGCGCTCGTGTCAGGTGGCGGGTCCGCGCCGCGTCGCCGTCGAGCTGGGACCGCACCGCGTGCACCACCCGCAGCAGCAGGCTCGCCTGGGGACCCGTGAGGCGCGGTATGGCGCGATGGTGGGTGTGGTGTCGCTCAGGCATGGCGCTCCGCCAGCGCCTCGAGCGTGTCCTTGGCGACGCGAGCGAGGGCGTCAGGCTCGACGATGCGCGCATGCGTCCCGAAGGAGGTCACCCAACCGACCAGATCGTCGACGTCCCCGACAGTGACCGTGGCTTCGAGCGATCCGTCCTCGAGCATGTCGAGCGGGATGTGCACGAGCATCGTGCGTATGAACACGGCGAGGTCGGAGTGGAATCGTACGGTCGCGGGAAAGGGGTCGGGCCCCAGCCTCCAGGACAGCGCGAGGTACTCCGCGGCGTCGAAGTCGGCGGGAATGTCGTATGCGTCGGTCCCGACCTCTGCCACGGGCCCCCGCATCCGGGAGACGGCGAACGCCCGCACCGACTTGGATCCGGGCTCGAACCCTACGGCGTACCAGACGCCCCTGGACTCGCCGAGCGCGGCGACCTGCAGCTGTCTCGGCACATCATGTCCCGAGGAGTCCGGATAGCCGAAGCCCGCCGTGACCCGACGTTCGAGCAGTCCCGCGAGCCTGTGGAGTCTGCTGTAGGCCTCGGGGCGTCCCCGCGCGGCCGAGCCGCGCGGGCTCAGCGAGATGGTCGTGTCCGCCTCGGTGCATTCGAGCGGGCTCGTCAGCGCGGAGAACGCCTCCGCCGTCGGCCCGTCGACTGGAGAGGCCAGATCCATCGCGCGGGTGAGAAGGGCGAGGTCCTCGTCGTCGAGGGTCACCGGGCGATGCTGCCAGCCCGAGGGCCCGATGGCGGCCGTAGTGCTACCCGGTCCATCCCGGGTGATGTCCAAGCCGAAGGAGCGCAGGCGTTCGATGTCGTCGTCCAGCTCGGTGGCCGCCACGGATGGGTCGGGCGAATAGTCCCGCGCCCCCTCGATGAAAGCGGCGGTGTCCACCACGCCTCGCGCGTTGATCAGCCGGGCCAGAACGGCGGCGGCGCGACGTTCGCCGACCGAGACCGTTTCTTGCCAGCCCGTCATGGATGCCCCCTGTCGTCGGCCATCTCCATTCATACCATCTCGCGTCTCTATTGCAAGAAGCGGACGGTCTGGAGGTTGCCCGGCAGCGGCTCGTGCGCCGGCGGGGGCCCACGCCGATAGCGCACGCGTTGGGGAATATCCCATGGGCGCGGGAGGTCGGAGTCCGCGCGGATCCTCTCTCTCGAAGGGAGTCCTCATGCGGGTCAAGGTGTTCGCGCTGTCCACGTGCCCCTACTGTCGGATGAGCCGGCAGTTCCTCGACGAGAACGGGGTCGCCTACGACGTCGTCGAAGTGGACAAGTTGGAGGATGACGACAAGCAGACCGCGATCGCGGAGGTCAAGAGCCTCTCGGGAGGCACGTCGTTCCCCGTGATCGTGGTGGGCGACGAGGTGGTCGTCGGCTACAACAAGGTGCGGATCAAGGAGCTGCTGGGCCTGTGAGCGCACCGGAGACAGGCGCCCCGGGCGCACCGCCGCGCCGCCGCTTTCCCGAGGGGACGACAGCCGAGGATCTCAAGGCGTACATGGGGCCGTTCGTGGAGCGGCTGGGCTACAAGTTCAACACGGACGGGGAGTTCGTCGCGATGGTCCTCGAAGGAGAGCTCGAGGTCTTGGCGACGACGGGCGACGTCTATTGCCCCTGCCGGATGCGCACGGGCGATCCCAAGGAGGACGTCAAGATCATCTGCCCGTGCATCCCCTTCTTCCGTGACGAGTTCGCCGGGATGCGTAAGTGCTGGTGCGGGCTGTTCATCCGTGCCGACGTCGAAGACGGAGCGGCGCTCATGGGCGTCATCGCGGAGCCGGAGGGTCCCATCGAGGTCCCGGTCGCGCGGGTCGACGACATGCGCGATGGGGAGGCGAGACGCGTCAAGGTTGGGAAGACGGCCCTGGCCGTCTTCCGCGTGGACGGCGAGTTCTTCGCGCTGTCCGATGTGTGCCGCCATGCGTTCGCCCCCTTGTCGGAGGGGTGGCTCGACGGCCACGCGGTGATGTGTCCGTGGCACGGGTGGCGCTACGACGTGAGGGACGGGACGACGGATCACCCCGACGCGGACGTGAGGACATACCCGGTGACGGTCCGTGACGGCGAGGTGCTGGTCACGGTCTAAGCCGGATCGTTGCCCTCATGCGGGCGACGGCCCTCATCCGTAAGGGGCTCGCCCGCACCGCCGCGGCGTGGATCCCGATCGCGCACCCGGTTAAGCGCCACGAACACGATCATGGACACGACGAGGAACGCCACCCACTGCCAGAGGGGATCCGACCGGACCGCCTCGAGGGCGGCGGCGCACGCGGCTCCGGCTGCCCAGGGGGCGCTGTACCGGTCGCGGGCGAGCGCCGACACGACCGCGATAGCGACCGCGACCACGACCCATGCCCAGAACCAGATCCTCATGTCGCCCCCGATCTCGCACAAGCGTAGCGCACCGCGGGGCCGCGTGGGACCGGGCCGTCCCGCCCTGATCGCGTGCGCGGACGGCCCGGTAGGCGTGGAATGGAAAGAACACAAAAAGCAGCATAATAGTGCGTTGTAGCGTCTTGAGCCATCGTCGGGGAGCGCGTAGAGTCGTTCCCATGAACGCTCGTTGTCGCGTCGGGGCCGCATCCGTGGCCGGCCGTCAAGGATGGAGGTCCCAAGATGTCCGACAAGATCCAGGACGTGATCGCGACCATCGGTGACACGCCCATGGTCGAACTGCAGCGGATGGCCGTAGGGCTCCCGGGTCGCGTGCTGGTCAAGCTCGAGTCGCGCAATCCGGGCGGCTCGGTCAAGGACCGCATCGGTCGCGGGATGGTCGACGACGCCGAGAAGCGCGGACTGATCGAGCGGGGCCGCTCGGTTCTCGTCGAGCCCACGAGCGGCAACACCGGTATCGCGCTGGCCCTCATCGGAGCCGCCCGCGGTTACCGCGTCGTACTCACCATGCCCGAGTCCATGTCGGTCGAGCGGCGCAAGCTGTTGGCGGCCTTCGGCGCGGAGCTGATCCTCACCCCCAAGGAACTCGGGATGAAGGGCGCCGTCGAGAAGGCCGACGAGATCGCTGCTTCGATGCCGGGCGCGTTCGTCCCTGGCCAGTTCGTGAACCCCGCCAACCCTCGCGCCCATTACGAGACGACCGGCCCGGAGATCGACAGGGCGCTCGGCGACCTGTCCCTCGGGGCGTTCGTCGCCGGTGTCGGAACCGGCGGGACCATCAGCGGGGCCGGCGCCTACTTCCACGACCGCCGGCCAGGCACCATCGCCGTCGCGGTGGAACCGGCCGAGTCCCCGATCATCACCCAGACGCTCGCCGGCGAGCCCCTCACGCCGGGACCGCACGGCATCCAGGGCATCGGGGCGAACTTCATCCCCGTGACGCTCGACCTCGGCGTGGTCGACGAGGTCCAGACGGTTGATGGCGCCGCGTCCATCGCGACGGCGCGCCGACTCGCCGCGGAGGAGGGCATCTTCGTCGGCATCTCCTCGGGTGCGAACGTGGCGGTCGCCCTGCGCATCGCGGCACGACCGGAGATGGCCGGGAGAGTCGTCGTCACCGTCGCACCCTCCACGGGGGAGCGCTACCTGTCGACACCGCTGTGGGAAGGCTACGGGCAGTGAGGATCTCCCAGAAGCTCGACTACACCGTGCGCGGGCTTGTGGCGCTCGCGGGCCTCGCTCCAGGGACGACGGTGGTCGTGGGGGACCTGGCCGACAGGCTCGGACTACCGCGCAGGTTCCTCGAACAGCAGTTCACGGTCATCTCGAAGCGGGGGTTGGTGGCGTGCCATCGGGGGGCCGGCGGCGGCTGCATGCTCGCCCGCGCTCCCGAGACGATCACCGTCGGCGATGTGATGAGCGCCATCGAGGGGGAGGTCGTCGACGTGCCCCACGTCGCCGGATCGGCGACATCCGAGATGTGGTCGGAGATGGCGTCGGGGATCGAGCGGATCGCGGGGGAGATCACCCTTGCGGACCTCGCCCGGCGCCAGAGCGCGATCGACGCGGATCGCACCCCCATGTACTACATCTGAGGCCGCCCACGGCCTTGTGGCAGCCTCTTCAGGACACACACTCGAAACCTCACCGCGTCCCCGCCTCACCGGGGGCCTTGTTATTCCTTGTTGCGTTTCGGAGCGCTCTGATACACTTCGTGAATCTCGACAGGGGCGTGTCTCCGCAGAGAGGGATTCACAATAGACGCGGGCACGTGGACAAATCGAGTCGGAGGAAAGGGATGGGAATGGGCAACGTAAGGAAGTATTCAGCTCTGATCGCCGTTCTCGCGATCGTGGCGATGGTCGTCACGGGTTGCGGGAGCACCGCCACCACGGGTGGGACATCCGCCGGCAAGACCGTCACGGTCACGATCGGTATCGGTGCTCCTCTGACCGACGGTGCGGTCGCGCTCGGCAAGGGTATGGTTCGTGGCACGAACCTCGCCGTGAAGCAGGCGAACGCGACCAAGGAGATCAAGGACCTGGGCATCGTCCTGCAGACGGTCGAGGGTGACGACAAGGGCGACCCGACCACGGGTGGCAACGTCGCCACGCAGTTCGTGAGCAACCCGAGCCTCGTCGGCGTCATGGGCACCTTGAACTCGGGCGTCACGCGCGTGGCGGTCAAGATCTACAAGCAGGGCAACATCGTCCAAGTGAGCCCGGCCAACACGGCCGTCGACCTCACCCAGATGGGCAACGAGAACTACTTCCGCGTCTGCACGGTGGACTCGGTGCAGGGCCCCTTCGCGGCCGATTACGCGTTCAAGGACGCCGGGAAGAAGGCCGCGTTCGTGGTCGACGACTCGACGGTGTACGGCGTGGGTCTCGCCGATGAGTGGGCCAAGCAGTTCGAGAAGGATGGCGGCAAGGTCACGGGTCGCGAGAAGACCGGCGACAAGGACACAGACTTCAAGGCGCTCGTCACCAAGATCAAGTCGACCAACCCCGACCTCGTGTACTACGGCGGCATCTACAACTCCGGCGCGCTGCTGTCCAAGCAGGTCAAGGAGGGTGGTCTCGCCGTCCCCGTCATGAGCGGTGACGGCAGCTTCGACCCCGAGTGGATCAAGCTCGCGGGCGCGGAGGCCGCCGAGGGCGACATGGCCTCCAACGTCGGTCTGCCGATCGACCTGATGCCCAAGGGCCAGGATTTCATGGCCGCCTACACGGCGGAGTTCCCGGGCGAAGTGCCGGCCGCGTACGACGCGTACTCGTATGACGCGGCGAACGTCATCATCAAGGCCATCATCGTGGCCGCCAAGGATCTCGGCGCCGACAAGGTGACGAGCACCGAGGGCAAGAAGGCCATCATCGCGGCCGTCGGCAAGACCAATTTCGAAGGCGTCACCGGCAAGGTCACGTTCGACAGCAAGGGCGACACGCTGAACAAGACCATCACGGTCTACGCGGTCAAGTCCGGCAAGTGGGTCCCTGTCTCGAAGTAGATCGACAGGCGTGCATAGGCTCGGGCCCCGCGACGCGGGGTAATCGCGGCCCGGGCGGGCATGAGACGTGTCCGCCCGGGCCGCGACGAAGGTATCGAGCCTGCTGTCGCGCTACCGTCCGCCCCGCGCTCTTCAACGACGACCGGGAGCCCGGTTTGAACTTCACCCTGAGCTACCTTCTCGAGCAGACGATCAACGGGATCACCTTGGGCGGACTCTACGCGCTCGTCGCCCTCGGCTACACCATGGTGTACGGCATCCTGCTCATGATCAACTTCGCGCACAGCGAGCTGTTCATGGCCGGTGGGTACGTCGGGCTCGGAGTCCTCAAGCTCCTGGCGGACCCGGCGATCGCCAAAGGCGGCTTGAGTTTCCTCGCGCCCATGCAGGCGTTCTTCAACTCGGGTACGGCGGGCTTCGTCGCTCTGATCGCCGTCACGTTCCTGATCTCGGCCATCGTGGTCGGCCTGATGGGCGTGTTCATCGAGCGCTTCGCCTACCGGCCGCTGAGGCACGCGCCGCGGCTCGCTCCGCTCATCTCCGCCATCGGCGTCTCCATCTTCCTGCAGAACGCCGCGCTGCTCTGGATCAGCAGCAAGCAGCTGCCCTATTCGCGCGCCGACGGGACGAGCTTCGTGCCTGCGAAGACGGCCTTCACCGTGTTCGGGGTCAGCGTCTCGACGATGCAGATCATGATCATCGTCACCTCGCTGCTTCTGCTCGCGTTCCTCGACACGTTCGTGTCGAAGACGCGCATCGGGAAGGCGATGCGCGCGACGTCACAGGACCGCGAAGCAGCGGGACTCATGGGAGTGAACATCAACAGCGTCATCGCGCTCGCCTTCTTCATCGGGCCCGCGCTCGGGGCTGTGGCCGGTGTCTTCAACGGCATGTACTACGGGTCGGTGAAGTTCAACATGGGCTTCATCCCCGGTATCAAGTCCTTCACCGCCGCCGTCATCGGCGGCATCGGCAACCTGCGCGGAGCGATGCTCGGCGGGTTCCTGCTCGGCATCATCGAGTCCCTGGCGAGCGGCTTCATCTCGAACGCCTACCGGGACGTCATCGCGTTCATCGTGCTCATCCTCGTGCTCGTCTTCCGACCGGGCGGACTGCTCGGCGAAGCCGTCGCGGAGAAGGTGTAGACGATGGCCACTGACATGACGCGTTCACGCTCGGTCAAGCGCCCCGCGGTGCCGCCGAGGAAGCTGGCGCTCTGGATCGTCCTGGCGCTCGCACTCATCATCGTGCCGGTGACGCTGCAGGCCGCGGCCGGACTCGGATTCCTCGTTCGTATCCTCGTCATCGTGGGGATCTGGGTCCTGCTCGCTCTCGGCCTCAACATCGTGGTCGGCTACGCGGGGCTGCTCGACCTCGGCTACATCGCGTTCTACGCGATGGGCGGCTACGCGGGCATGCTCGTCGGGCAGGCCGTGTCCGGACGCCTCGGCGGTGCCACGTTCTGGGTGGTGCTCATCCCGGCGGCGCTCGCGGGTACGCTCACGGGCCTCGTGCTCGGCTTCCCGGTCCTCAAGCTGCGGGGCGACTATCTCGCCATCGTCACGCTCGGGTTCGGCGAGATCGTGCGCATCTGCCTCAACAACGACCTCCTCGGCCTATCCAACGGAGCCACGGGCCTGCCCCGCGGCGTCGAGCAGGTCGTGCCTCCGTGGCCTGCGAATTGGCTGGCGGACAACGTCCGCTTCCCGACCCCGATCGGCGAGTTCGCGTTCGGCACCAACCTCTTCTGGTACTTCGTGGTGCTCATGCTCATCATCGGCGCGATCGTCATGATCCGGCGTCTCGACAACTCGAGGCTCGGCCGGGCGTGGGTCGCCATGCGCGAGAACGAGGTGGCCGCCGCGGCCTGCGGGATCAACATCAGGACGCAGAAGCTGTGGGCATTCGCCCTCGGCGCGATGTCCGGCGGCATCGCGGGCGTGACGTTCGCCTACGTCCAGCAGTTCATCTCGCCGGAGTCGTTCACGTTCATGGAGTCCGTGTTCGTGGTGTGTGTCGTCGTTCTGGGCGGTATGGGCTCGATCCCGGGCGTCATCGTGGGCGCCCTGCTCATCCGTGGCGTCCCCGATCTCATCCAGGGGCTCATGGTCGCCGGGGTCATCCAGCTCTCGGGTGACGCGACGTCGATGATCACGGGCTACAGGTTCCTCGTGTTCGGCCTGCTCATGGTCATCATGATGGCGGTGCGACCGCAAGGCATCATCCCGAGCAAGCGCCGTGCGCTCGAACTCCACCCTGAGGACGATCGAACCCTCGCGGAGGAGGACATGCAGCTGTGGGACACCTCACACAGGGACATCTCCCCCGACGACGTGTGATCGGAGTAGCGACCTTGTCCGTCATCCAAGCACAAAACGTCACCATGATGTTCGGGGGCCTTCGGGCCGTCTCGAACGTCGACCTGCATATCGACGAAGGTGAGATCGTCGCCCTCATCGGGCCGAACGGCGCCGGCAAGACGACGTTCTTCAACCTGATGACGGGCATCTACAAGGCGACCGAGGGCTCGGTGACCTTCAACGGGCGGGAGCTGGGCGGGCGCAAGCCGCACGAGGTGTGCCAGATGGGCATCGCGCGGACCTTCCAGAACATCCGCCTGTTCGCGAACATGACGACACTCGAGAACGTGATGGTCGGTCGGCACAGCCGCTCGACCGCCGGCCCGCTCAAGGCGGTGCTGCGCACCCCGGGCTTCAAGCGCGAGGAACAGCACACGGTCGACGAGGCGCTCAAGCAGCTGCGGTTCGTCGACTTGGTGGGCCAGGCGAACGAGGTCGCCAAGAATCTGCCCTATGGCGACCAGCGCCGCCTCGAGATCGCGCGGGCGCTGGCGACCGAGCCCAAGCTCATCCTGCTCGACGAGCCCGCCGCCGGCATGAACCCACAGGAGAGCCGGGAGCTCACGAAACTCATCGGGCGCATCCGCGACTCGGGAGTGACGGTCCTTCTCATCGAGCACGACATGAAGGTGGTCATGGACATAGCGGATCGGATCTACGTGCTGGACTTCGGCGAGCTCATCGCCGAGGGAAAGCCCGCCGAGATCCAGCGCAACCCGAAGGTGGTCGAGGCGTACCTGGGCAAGGGCGCCGAGGCGATGCTGGCTTCTGCACAGGGAGGCACAGATGGCTGAGACCGTACTCAAGATCAACGACATCCATACCTTCTACGGCCAGATCGAGGCCCTGAAGGGCATCAGCCTCCACGTCGACCAGGGCGAGATCGTCACGCTGATCGGCGCGAACGGGGCGGGCAAGTCCACGACGCTGAGGACGATCTCGGGCCTTCTGGCGCCCCGCACCGGCTCGATCGAGTTCATGGGCGAGGTCATATCCGGGATGCCGGTCCACACGGTCACGGCGAAGGGCGTCATCCAGGTCCCCGAGGGGCGCCGCATCTTCCCGCGCATGACGGTCGAGGAGAACCTCGGGATGGGCGCGTTCCTGCGCACGAAGGACCCGGCAGGAGTGCAGGCCTCGATGGACCACGTCTTCCAGCTGTTCCCCCGCCTCAAGGAGCGGCGCACGCAGAAGGGCGGCACCCTGTCGGGCGGCGAGCAGCAGATGCTCGCGACCGGCCGCGGACTCATGGCCTCCCCCAAGCTGCTGATGCTCGACGAGCCGTCCATGGGGCTCGCTCCCGTGGTCGTCGAGATCATCTTCGACACGATCAAGACGCTGAACGACCAGGGCATCACGATCCTGCTTGTCGAGCAGAACGCGGCCATGGCCCTTCAGATCGCCGACAGGGGATACGTCCTCGAGACGGGCAACGTGGTTCTCGAGGGTCCCGGCAAGGACCTGCTCGTCAACGAGCAGGTACGCAAGACCTACCTGGGCGAGACGTAGGCGTGCCGCGACCTGACGACGCACGAAGGGCGCCCCGATGGGCGCCCTTCGTGCGTCGGGGCAAGGCATCGGCCTTGGCGCGGTGCGCTCCCGCCCGGGGGTTCCGAACGGGGACGCGTCAGGCGAGGGCGCGCTCGGCGGCGGCGCGGGCCCTGGCGGCGGCCCGTTCCACACTGGCGGTCGAACGGGCGGGATTGCCGTCGCGTACGCGCCAGATGCCGGAGCTGACGACACCGGTCATCGCCGCTGCGCCTCCCTCTCGCAACAGGGCTCCCACCGGATCCTCGGTCGCGCCGGTGCGGACGATCGCGATATCGGCTTGCAGACCTGGAGCGAGCGCGCCGCACATGCCTGACAAGCCGAGCACCTCGGCGCCCTCGCTGGTGAGCATCGCGAGCATCCTTCCGGGAGTGAGCGTCGGGTCCAGCCGGTGTGCGGCGCGTGCCTCCTCGAACAGGTCGAGATCCTCGTTGCTGGCGGCGGAGTCGGTACCCAAGGCCATGGGCACGCCGACCGAGGAGAGCTCGGCGACAGGGGCGTCCCCGTTGCCAAGGTGGCGGTTGGAGCGGGGGCACACGACGACCCCCTGCGCGTGGGCGGCCAATCTCGCGGCGTCGCCCGGTTCGAGGTGCACGCAATGCACCGCGACGGCGCCGTCAAGCACGCCGAGTCCCTCGAGGTACTCGACCGAGCCGACGCCCGGTGGGCGGAAGCCGTGAGCCAAGCGGTCGGCTGTCTCGCGCAGAAGTCCGGCCCCCCTGTGCATCAGGTCCTGCTCCGCGGCCGACTCCGCGACATGGAGGGCGAAGCCCACGCCGTGGCGATGGGCGATGTTCCAGGTGGCCCTCAGAAGTTCGGGTCCCGAGGTGTACGGCGTGTGTGGGCTGATCCCGCAACGGGTCCTGCCCACGGAGCACGTTCCGACGTCAGCGGGGAACTCCCGTTCCGCGAGTTCGCCCGACAGGTCTGCCGCGTCCAGTCCGAGGACCTCCCAATAGAACACGCCCCCGACTCCGACGTCGGCGCAGGATGCCAACGGCTCCGGGCCGTACGCCATGTCTCCGACGCACGTGACCCCACACGACAGGCTCCTGAGGGCTCCCCATGTCGCGGACGCCGCAAAGTCGTCATCGGTGAGACACAGGACCGCGCTCGTCACGCGCTCGAGGAATTGCCGCAGCGGCATCGGGGGGATGAGGCCGGACAGGACCGTGAGCGACAGGTGCGTGTGTGCGTTGACGAGCCCCGGCATGAGCACGTGGCCGCCGAACGTCTCCACTGTGTCATCCGGCGCGGCCGCAACGACGGACTCGAGCGGTCCGACCATCTCGATGCGAGGACCGCGAGTCAGCACCGCTCCCCCGGGGATGGGGCGCCCGCGGACGGGCACCACCCAGTCGCCCGTGACGATCATACCGGTCGTCCGCCGGCCGGCCGGCGACGCGTTGCGTGCGACCCTCGGGGTTCGAAAGGCGCCATGAGACCTCCTCGGGGACAGCGTAACCGACGCGCGACGTTCAGCGCGAGGCCTCAAAGCGGCAAAGCGGTACCGAAACGGGCTAGCGGCCCATCCGTAGCATCTCGACCGTGCGGCGCCACGCGAGCCGGACGCCGCCGACCGTGAACCAGTACAGGACGTAGGTGAAGCGCTTCATGACGATCGCGGGGACGCCGGAAAGGGTGAACTTCCAGGCCCAGCCGACGCCCCAACTCGGGCCGATGCTCACGAACTCGCCATGCATGTGCGGTACGAACGGAGTGACCTCGCCGCCCCTGGCCTCTCGCAGGATGTTGTCCGCGGTGTGCTCGGCCTCGCGGATGGCGAACTGCGCAAGCATCGGCAGCGTTCGGCGGTCGTGCGGGTCGCGAAAGGCGGCCACGTCGCCGATCGCGTAGACGCCGGCCGCCCCCGGCACCCGACAGAAGGGGTCTGCAACCAGTCGGCCCGAGGGGTCGACCTCCAGTCCCCACGATATCGCGTCCGGATCCGCCTTGGCCCCCCCGCAGAACACGAGGACGGATGCGTCGACACTCCTCCCGTCAGCGAGAGAGACGGCGTCCGCATCCACTTCGCGGACCATGGATCCCGTGACGACCTCGACCCCCAGTCGCGCAAGGCGATGTCGCGCCCGCACCCTCAGCGAGTCCGGCAAGTCGTACAGGATGTCCGGGCGGCCCTCGACCAGCCGTATCCGCAGGTCGGCAGGGTCCAAGCCGAACGCCCGCACGCGCTTCGGCAGCATCTGCCCGAGGGTGCCGACGATCTCGACTCCCGTGGCGCCGCCGCCGATCACCACGAACGACAGAGCACGAGCCCGCTCGGCTGCGGTGGCCGAAGTCGCCGCGATCCGGAACTGCACTTCCATGCGGCGCTGGAGTTCCTGGGCGTCGGCCACCGACCACATGGTGACGGCGCGCTCGGCCAGACCCGGGACAGGCGGGACCAGCGCGATCGCGCCGGTCGCGATGACCAGCCGCCAGTACGCGATCTCCCGGTGCGGCCCTTCGCGGGACCCGATCGACACGACGCCGTCGAGAGCGCGCACTTCGTGGACCCGGTCGTAGCAGACGGTCACTGGCAGGTCCTTGAACACCGTGGGGTGCCACAGTTCACAGAATTCCGTGCGGGCCGGCCCGACGGCGACGAGGTCCAGTTCCGACAAGGCCTGTTGGCATGGGTTCGGTTCGACGAGCATGATCTCGATGTCGTCACCTGGGCGCGCCGCACGAGCGAGCCGTACCGCGAGCGTGGTGCCCGCGTATCCGCCGCCTGCGATCACGACACGGTGCCTCGCCGACGGCGTGGTGCAGCCGGCTTGGATAGTGTTGTCCACGAGCAACCCCCTGTGTCGAACCGCCGGACGTCCGGGTGCCCGCGTATGCGCGCCGATACACCCGGGGCCGCGTACGGCCTCGGGTATATCTACCCGAAGCCCCGCGCTCGCACAGAGAGAGGCCCGAAGTTGGAACGCGACATGGACACGCTGGCCATCGATACTATCAGGTTCCTTGCGGTGGATATGGTGCAGGCCGCCGGGTCGGGGCATCCGGGGATGCCCCTGGGCGCCGCCCCGATGGCCTACACGCTGTGGGACCGGTTCCTGCGCTTCGACCCGACCGATCCCGAGTGGCCGGACCGCGACCGATTCGTCCTGTCGGCGGGTCACGGCTGCGCGCTCCTGTACGCGCTGCTGCACCTGACCGGCTACGACCTTCCGATGGAGGAACTGCGGCGTTTCCGCCAGTGGGGGAGCCGCACTCCCGGACACCCCGAGCGCCTCAGGACGCCTGGGGTGGAGGCGTCCACGGGGCCGCTGGGCCAGGGGGTGGGCAATGCCGTCGGCATGGCGATCGCGGAGAGCTCGCTCGCCGCGCGCTTCAACCGTCCGGGCCACGACCTGATCGACCACTGCACCTACGCCTTGTGCAGCGACGGCGACCTGATGGAAGGCGTCTCCTCGGAGGCCGCCTCGCTGGCCGGGCACCTCGGGCTGGGCAAGCTCATCATGCTGTACGACGACAACGGGGTGTCGATCGAGGGTGGGACCTCGCTCGCGTTCACTGAGGATCGGGTCGCCCGGTTCGCCGCATACGGGTGGCACGTGCAAACAGTCCGCGACGGCAACGACCTCGGCGCCATCGCCTCGGCGATCGAGGCCGCGCGCGCCGAGACCGACCGACCTTCCTTCATCGCCGTCAGCACGCACATCGGCTACGGGAGCCCGAACCGCCAGGACACGGCGGCGGCACACGGCGAACCGCTCGGTGTCGAGGAGGTGCGCCTCACCAAGGCAGCGCTGGGCTGGCCGGTCGAGCCCGCATTCCTGGTCCCGGCGCCGGCGCTCGCGCACATGCGTTGTGCGCTCGTGCGTGGCGCGGCGCTGAACTCGGGTTGGCGCGACCGTCTCGAGGCCTACCGGGCCGAGTTCCCCGACGAGGCGGCGGAGTTCGAGCGGAGGGTGCGTTCAGAGTCGCCCTCCGGGTGGGACGCCGACATGCCGGTCTTTTCGGACACGGGGACCGGGATCGCGACCCGCGACGCGGGCGGCGAGGTCATGAACGCCATCGCTTCTCGTGTCCCCGAGTTGATCGGGGGCTCGGCGGACCTGGCGCCCAGCACGAAGACCTGGCTCAAGGACTTCCCTGCGTTCAGCGTCGCCGACCGGACGGGGCGCAACATCCATTTCGGCGTCCGCGAGCACGCGATGGGCGCGATCGTGAACGGCATGGCATGTCACGGGGGGATCGTGCCGTTCGGGTCGACGTTCCTCATCTTCTCCGACTACATGCGTCCGCCGATCAGGCTGGCCGCGCTGTCGGGCCTTCGCGTGATCCACGTGTTCACCCACGACAGCATCGGGCTGGGCGAGGACGGCCCGACGCACCAGGCGGTCGAGCAGCTCCTCGGCTTGCGGTCGATCCCGGGAGTCGTGGTCATCCGCCCCGCGGACGCGAACGAGACCGCCGCGGCGTGGCGAGTGGCGATGGGACAGACACAGCGTCCTGTGCTTCTGGCACTCACGCGGCAGAAGGTCCCCGTGCTCGATCCCGCGGTCTTCCCCATGGTGGCGGACGGGGTGCCCCGGGGAGCCTACGTCCTGGCGGGCGACGGCGGTGGGGCACCCGACGCGATAGTGGTTGCGACGGGCTCGGAGGTGCACCTCGCGCTGGGCGCGCGGCAGACGCTCGGCCGCGAGGGCCTGAATGTGGCCGTCGTCAGCGCGCCTTGTCTGGCCCTGTTCACCGAGCAGCCTCAGGAGTACCGCGACAGCGTCGTGCCGAGCGGCATCCCGGTCGTGTCGGTGGAGGCCGGCGTCACCCTCGGGTGGCGCGCCTATCTCGGGGAAGGATCCGGCGCGATCGGCGTCGACATGTTCGGAGCATCCGCACCCGGCGAGACCGTGCTGCGCGAATTCGGGTTCACCGTCGAAGCCGTTGCCGCGAAGGTCCGCGCCGTCGTGTGAGCGGGGCGGGCGCGCGCGGTTCGGCCGCAGTCGCGCGCGTGCCTCGAGTCAGCCCCTATCTAGACCAGGTAGACGATGTCGGAACTCGCGGTCGGGTACGCCCAGATCGCGGAGCGCAGATCGCCGGCGGTCAGGCCGCCGCGCATCGCCGCGGCGAACACGTTGACGACCTCCCCGGCGCCGCGACCCAGCAGATGCGCGCCGAGGATCCTATCGGTCCCGCGTTCCACCACGACCTTGGCCCCCGAGACGGTGGCGCCTATCCGTCGGGAGGACGCCCAGTGCGAGGTGTCGTTGAATCTCACCGCGACATCCAGTCCGCGCGCGACGGCCTCCGACTCCGTCAGGCCCACCGACGCGAGCAGTGGATCGGTGAACGCGACCGATGGTGTGATCCTCCCGTCGAACTCCGCGGACCCGGGCTCGAGGATGTTGCGCAGGGCGACGCGAGCGTGCGCGATGCCGACGGGTGTGAGGGGCGCGCCGAGTGCCGCCGAGTCGCCCACCGCGTACACACGCGGGTTCGACACGCTGCGCATGTGCGGATCGACCTCGACGCCTTGGCGACCGTACGCGACCTCCGCTGCCGCAAGCCCCAAGTCGTCGAGGACCGGCGCCCGGCCAGCGCCATGGACGACCATGTCGCACGCCACGGTCGAGCCGTCGGCCGCCACGACCTCGAGCGCCCCTCCCGCACGTCGGACGGCGACCACCGGCATGTCGGTTCGCACGTCGATCCCCCTACGCCGGTAGCCCTCCACCAGCATATCGACCAGATCGGGGTCGAATCCCGACAGGACCCGCGGGCCCCGGTGCAGGATCGACACCTCGGCCCCGGCCGATGCCGCGATGTGCGCGAACTCGAACGAGATGTAGCCGCCGCCGATGAACACGATGCGCTCGCCCAGCGTCTCGGCGGCCATGAATCCCTCGCTGTCGAGCACCAACTCCGTCCCGGGTACCCCAAGGGGGATCGGAAGCGCGCCCGTGGCGATCACCACGTTGTCGGCCGCGTATGCCGTACCGTCCACGTCCACCGCATCGGGCGCCGTGAAGCGTGCGACCCCGTGAACCGCTGTCGCGCCAGCGGCGGTGAGAACACCCTCGATCCTTGCGGACGCCGGGTCGGTGAACGTGCGCTTGAACGCGATCAGGGACGGCCAGTCCACCGTGATGCGTCCTTCGATGCCCGAACCGGTGTGTGCGCGCGCCCGTTCGGCCACCTCGGCGGCACTGTAGAGGACCTTCTTGGGCTCGCATCCCCGCAGGGTGCACGTCCCCCCGAACGGCCTCCTGTCGATGACGGCCACGCGCTTCCCGGCAGCGGCCAACTCGCCCGCCGCGGTCTGGCCGGACACTCCCGTTCCGATGACGATGACGTCGAACACTCTCACGCCGTGCAGCACCCCTCTTCGGCGGCCGGGCGCCTTTCCTTTTCGGGAACATACCCATCAACGACGTTGGCGGCCCCGAGGACACCCCACGGCCGCTCGGACAGCTGGAGGGGACCATGCACAACAGGAGGAACTGGAAGCGCGCGGCCGCGATCGTCGTGGTCGCGACCACAGCGGTGCTCGCGATCGCGGGCTGCACTGCCGCCGGCACGTCCGGCAAGGCGACAGGCGGCGCGCCGGCAGCCGGCAAGGGCTCGATCGTCGTCGGCAGCAAGATCGACGGGGAGGGCTCGGTGCTGGGGCAGGTGATCATCGCGGTGCTGCGGACCGACGGGTTCAAGGTCGAGGACAAGACCCGCACCGGGGCGACCGACGTGGTGCGCAAGGCATTGCTGTCGGGGCAGATCGATGTGTACCCCGAGTACACGGCCAACGCCATCCTCGTCTTCAACAAGGACAAGACGGTCGATCCCGCCGTGCTGAAGGACCCGAAGCTGACCTACGAGACGGCCAAGAGGCTGGACGGGGCCAATGGTGTGGTCTGGCTGGCGGCGTCTCCGGCCAACAACACGTGGGCCGTAGCCGTTCCGCGCACGTTCTCCGACGCCAACTCCATTCGAACCATGGATGACTGGGCCGCCTACATCAACAAAGGCGGAGCGGTGAAGATCGTCGGCTCTCAGGAGTTCTTCACCAGCGCGGTGGCCATGCCGGCGTTCGAGGCCGCGTACGGCTTCACCCTCAAGAAGGACCAGATCGTGGCCCTCGCGACCGGCGACACGGCCGTGACCGAGAAGGCGGCCGCGCAGGGCACCGATGGCGCCAACGCCGCCATGGCTTATGGTACCGACGGCACCATCTCGGCCCTCGACCTCGTCGTCCTCGCGGACCCCAAGGCCGCACAGCCGGTGTACCAGCCGGCGCCGACCGTGCGCAAGGCGATCGCGGACAAGTACCCGGAGATCGCGACGCGGCTCGACCCCGTGTTCCAGGCTCTGACGCTCGAGACCCTCCAGAGGCTCAACGGGCAGGTCGCCGTCGAGGGCAAGGGCGCGAAGACGGTCGCGACGGACTGGCTGAAGTCCGAAGGCTTCATCAAGTAGCGTGGAGCCGCGAAGCATGGGAAGCGCGCAGTCGCGCCGGATCGATCGCGTGGCGGCGGCGGGCGCCCTCATCGCGCTGGCGGGGTGCGTGTGGCTGCCGTTCGCGGTGTCCAGGGCCAACAGGATCGTCGCGGGCGTCCCGGCGGGGATCGGCTCGGCGGGGGCGCCGGGGTACGCTCTGGCGCTGCTCGCGGTCCTCGCGCTTGTGGCTGCCCTCTACCCCGATCGCGGTCGGCGTCCCGCTTTCGCCCTGGCCAGCGCCGCGGCGCTGGCCGCCATCCTGCCATGGGCCTTGGGGCGATCGGCGGTCACGCTCTTGGCCGGCGCCCCTGCCTTCGCTCGCGTGTCGGTCGGTGGCGGCGCGTGGCTCACGGCCGCCGGTGCCGCTGTGGTGTGGTTCGCGGCATCGCAGGCGGCATCGCGGCGGACACTCGGCTACGCAGCCGCCGGCCTGGTCGCGGCGTCGTGGGCGTTGGCATTCGCGTTCGGAGGGCTCGACCGGCTCTCGCTCGTCATGGAGTATGCGGTCCAGCGGGACCTGTTCTGGAGCGCCGTGGGGACCCACCTGTCTCTGGTCGGCATCTCGCTGGGCATCGCGCTCCTGATAGGAGTGCCGCTGGGCGTAGCCGCCTCCCGCGTCGGCCTCGTGCGCGACGTGGTGCTCGGCGTCGTCGGCGTCATCCAGACGGTTCCCAGCCTCGCCCTGCTCGGGTTGCTGGTCGTGCCGCTCTCCCTGCTGGGCCTGCCGGGGATCGGGCCGCTCCCGGGGGTCATCGCGCTCACCCTGTACTCGCTGTTGCCCATCGTGCGAGACACCTACATCGGCCTGGCGGGGGTCGACCCGGCGATCGTGGACGCCGGTCGCGGTATGGGCATGAGCCGCCTGCAGCTGCTCCTGCGCGTCGAGGCCCCGCTGGCTTTGCCTCTGATGATCGAGGGCACCCGTGCCGCCGCGGTCACCATCATCGGCATAGCGGCAGTGGTCGCGTTCGTCGGCGTCGGGACGCTCGGCGTACTGGTCTTCCTGGGATGGGGGCAGCAGGCCGACGACCTCATACTGCTCGGCGCGCTGCCGATGGTCGTGATGGCGGTGGTTGCCGATGGCTCGCTGCGCTGGCTCGGGCGCGCCGTGGTCTCTCCGGGCTTGAGAGGTGACCTGAGGTGATCAGGCTCGAGAACGTGACCAAGCGGTACGGCGAGACCCTGGCGGTCGACTCGCTGACCCTGGACATACCGGCGGGCGAGGTCTGCGTCCTCATCGGGCCCTCCGGGTGCGGCAAGACCACCACTCTGCGGATGATGAACCGGCTGATCGAACCCACCAGCGGCCACATCTTCGTGGACGAGGCGGACGTTGAGACACTCCGTCCCGAGCAGCTGCGCAGAGGCCTCGGCTATGCGATCCAGTCGGTGGGGTTGTTCCCGCACCTCACGGTGGGGGAGAACATCGTGACCGTGCCGAAGCTCCTGAAGTGGGATAAGGAGCGGATGGCGGCCCGTGTCGAGGAGTTGCTCACACTCGTCGGGCTCGCCCCGTCCGAGTACGAGGGCAAGTACCCTCGGCAGCTCTCTGGCGGAGAGGCGCAGCGGGTCGGCGTGGCGCGCGCTCTGGCAGCGGACCCGCCTGTCCTTCTGATGGACGAACCCTTCGGCGCGGTCGACCCGCTGACCCGGCAGCGCCTTCAGGCCGAGTTCGTGCGGATCCAGCGCGACCTGCGCAAGACCGTCGTCTTCGTGACGCACGATGTCGACGAGGCCATCCGCCTCGCCGACCGCATCGCGCTGATGAGGGGCGGCCGGCTGCAGCAGTATGCGACGCCCGAAGAGATCCTCGACCACCCGGCCAACAAGTTCGTCCATGACTTCATGGGCGCGGATCGCGCGCTCAAGAGGCTCGGTCGCGTCAAGGTCTCGGATGTCATGCGCACGGATGTGCCGACCGTCGACAGTTCCACGCGTGCGGCGGACCTGCGGAGCCGCGCCTCCTGCGCCGAGGAGAGGTTCCTGTACCTGGTCGATGGCAGCGGTCGGCTGGCCGGGTGGTTCGACTGCGCGGACCTGGCCGACGGCGGCGGACCGGAGTCGGCCATGACATCGGTCGACTGGCGCGAGTCCGCCGTTGCGTCGGACGCCTCGCTCAAGGAGGCGCTGTCTCGCATGCTCGAATTCGGTTTCAGGTCGATAGCGGTCGTCGACGGCGAAGGACGGCTGCTTGGAGACGTGGCTCTGCCGACCATCGAGGCCGCCCTGGGTGCGGGCGACACGCATGTGGCGGCTGCGGATGGGCAAGGGGGGGCGCGGCCGTGAAGCGTCGGTGGACAGGCCCCCTGCTCGCCGCCGCGGCCGCGGGAGCGTTCGCGTACGTCGTGTCCCGGCAGGACTGGTGGGCGGCGGCGCTGGCCGGCCTGTTCCCGTCGCTGCCGCAGACGGTGTTTCCCACCGCGACGGTGGGCGAGCTGGTCATCCAGCATCTCGAAGTCGTCGGGATCTCGAGCGCGCTCACGATCGCGATCGGCGTTCCTCTGGGGATCTGGGTGACCCGCGCCTCGGGCAAGGATTTCCGCGAGATCGTGGCGGCGGGAGTCGACTTCGGGCAGACGTTCCCTCCGATCGCCGTGTTGGCGCTGATGATGCCCCTGCTCGGATTCGGGTTCGCCCCTGCCATCGTCGCGCTCTCCCTGTACGGGCTCTTCCCGGTCGTCAGCAACACGGTCGCGGGCCTCGACGCGGTCCCGGCGTCCGTGCTCGACGCGGCGCGGGGCATGGGGATGGGGAGGTGGCGGATGCTGCGTGCCGTCGAGATCCCGCTCGCCTCCAGAGTGATGATGGGGGGAGTGCGCACGTCGGTGATCGTCAACATCGGGACGGCGACGGTGGCGGCGGCCACGGGAGCGGGGGGCCTCGGCTCGCCGATATTCTCCGGTATCAACCTGCAGAACGGCGCGTTCGTCCTCGAAGGAGCGGTCGCCGCGGCGCTGCTCGCCGTGATCGCCGACGCGGTGCTGGCGCAGGTCGAGGAAGCCTTGGCGCCCGCAAGGGCGTGACGGCTCACCCCGTCGAGGGTCGATCCGGGACGGTGGCGGTAGCGCGGCCCCGTCCGGCGGGCTACCCTGTGCCCATGGGAACCCGGCTCGAATCGATCGCGCGGACGACCGCGGACTCGCACGGGATGTTCGCCGAGGGCTCGCCCGTCCTGGCCATGGTCTCCGGCGGCGCTGACTCGGTCTGCCTTCTGCTGTGGCTCGCCTCCCTGCCCGACATCCGGCCCGGCCTCTGTGTGCTGACCGTGAACCATCTCCTGCGTGGGGCAGCCTCGGACGACGATGAGGCGTTCGTCGTGGCGCTGTGCGGCGACCTCGGCGTCCCGTGCCGCGTGGTCCGCTACGACGTCGCCGCCTACGCCGAGGCCGAACGCCTCAACCTTGAAGATGCCGGACGACGGATCCGGTATCGCTTCGCCGAGGAGGAATCGGACGCCCGGGTCGAGGCAGCCGGGTGCGCGCTGGGATCCGGCCGCATCGCCGTGGCGCACACGTTCGACGACCGCATGGAGACGTTCCTGATGCGGCTCGCGACCGGTGCGGGGCCCACCGGGCTCATGGGCATCCCCTACGTGAGGGGCAAGGTGGTGCGCCCGCTCCTCGACATCCGCCGGAGCGACGTCGTGGAGTACCTCGAGACGCGCGGTCAGGGGTGGAGGGAGGACGCCACCAACAGCGACACGTCGCGACTGCGCGCACGCGTGCGGGCCGAGCTGCTGCCCCTGTTCGAGGCGATCAACCCTCGGTTCGACGACGCCCTGGCGCGCTCGCTGGCCGTGCTGGGCGACGAGGATGACCTGCTCGACAGCATGGCGCGCGCGTTCGCGAACGACTTCGGGGAGCGTCGCGGAGGCGGGGTGCGGCTCGATCGCAGCCGGATGGTCACGCTGTCGAGGCCGATGAGGCGCCGCGTCGTCCGGATGGCTCTCCAAGCAGCGTTCCCCGAGTCCTCCCGCATCGAGTTCGAGCACATCGAGGCGCTGGTGGACGGCCTGTCCGAGGATGGCTTCGCGCGTGACCTGCCCGAGGGTCTGCGGGCGCTGTGTGAGTACGGTACACTTGTCATCTCCCGGGACCCTGCGAGCCGGGCGCCGATGGCACCCTCCTTGCTCGAAGTCCCAGGCACGGTCGACCTCGGCCCCGCGGGCACGGTGTCGGCCGAGATCGCCGGCACTGAGCCGCTCGATGCGGGCGAGATGACCGCCGTGGTGGACGCGGACCGGCTGCGTGGCATCTTGACCGTGGGCTCGGTGCTCCCGGGCGACCGGATGAAGCCTCTCGGCATGGGGGGAACGAGGAAGCTGCAGGACGTTCTCACGGACGCGAAGGTGCCGAGGCGCGTGAGGCATCTCACTCCCGTGATACGGGACGGCGTCTCGATCGTCTGGGTCGCCGGTGTGCGCATGAGCGAGGACTACCGCGTCGGCCCCGGGACCGTGAGGGCGCTGAGGCTGCATTGGACCGGACCGGCGGACCAGGAGGACCGGGCGTGACCCACCCCGATATCCAGGAGATCGTCTACAGCGAGGACCGCGTCCGTGCGCGCGTCGCCGAGCTCGGCGCCGAGATCAGCCGCGACTACGAGGGCCGATCGGTCCTCCTCATCGCGGTACTGCGCGGCGCCGCCCTGTTCATCGCGGACCTGGCCCGCGAGATCACCGTGCCGGTCGAGCTGGACTTCATGGCCGTGTCCTCGTACGGGTCGGCCACGAAATCCTCCGGCGTCGTGAGGATACTGAAGGATCTGGACGAGACCATCGAGGGCAGAGATGTGCTCGTGGTCGAGGACATCCTGGACACCGGCCTCACTCTCAAGTACCTGCTCAAGAACCTCGCGAGCCGCAAGCCCGCAAGCCTGGAGATCGTGGCGCTCCTGAGCAAGGAGGGCAAGCAGAGGGTACCTATCTCTTGCAGGTACACCGGCTTCTCGATTCCCGATGAGTTCGTCGTAGGATACGGGCTCGACTTCGCCGAGCGGTATCGCAACCTGCCCTACATCGGCATCCTGAAGCCCTCGGCATACCAGGACTGAACCCCCGGGCGCCGTCAGACGGACCGCCCGTACGGAAGGTCGTGTGAGTCTTGAACAAGAACGTGCGTACGATCGCCCTGTACCTGCTGATCCTCGCCGGACTGGCCTACTTCTTCTCGACCTTCTCCACCCCTGCCGCGACTGTCGATCAGGTCTCGTACAGCTCGTTTCAGAGGGCGCTCAAGGACGGGCGGGTCGTCAGCGTGACCGCGCTCGCGGTGGACCAGGAGCTCCAGGGCACCTACTACAAGACGTCCGCGGCCAAGGTCGCGGGGAAGAAGAGCCAGTTCGCATCCACATTCGTGGGCGCCGACAGCCTTGCCACCCTCATGGCCAAGTACCCCCGCGTGCAGTTCACGCCGGATCCCCAGAAGCCGAACCCGTGGCTCTCCATCCTCGGCAGCCTGCTGCCCGTTCTCCTGATCGTCGGGGTCATGTTCTTCTTCCTCCAGCAGATGCAGGGCGGCAACTCCAAGGTCATGTCGTTCGGCAAGGCGAAGGCCAAGCGCATGACCCGCGACTCCCCCCGTATCACGTTCAAGGACGTGGCGGGCGTCGACGAGGCGGTCGAGGAACTTCAGGAGATCAAGGAGTTCCTCGCGAATCCGGGCAAGTTCCAAGCGCTCGGCGCCAAGATCCCGAAGGGCGTCTTGCTCGTGGGCCCTCCCGGCACCGGCAAGACGCTGCTCGCTCGCGCGGTCGCCGGCGAGGCGGGAGTGCCGTTCTTCTCGATCTCGGGCTCTGATTTCGTCGAGATGTTCGTCGGCGTGGGCGCGTCGCGCGTGCGCGACCTGTTCGAGCAGGCCAAGGCGGCCAGCCCGTGCATCATCTTCATGGACGAGATCGACGCGGTGGGTCGCCACCGCGGGGCCGGTCTGGGCGGCGGGCACGACGAGCGCGAGCAGACCCTCAACCAGTTGCTCGTCGAGATGGACGGTTTCGAGCTCAAGGACAACGTCATCCTCATCGCGGCCACCAACCGGCCCGACATCCTCGACCCGGCGCTGCTGCGTCCCGGCCGGTTCGACCGCCAGATCATCGTCGACCGTCCGGACTTGAAAGGGCGGCTGGGCATCCTCAAGGTGCATTCGAAGGGCAAGCCTTTCGCTCCGGACGTGGAGCTCGAGGTGCTGGCGCGCCGGACGCCGGGCTTCACCGGCGCCGATCTGGCCAACCTGGTCAACGAGGCGGCCCTGCTCTCGGCGCGCCACGGCCGTATAGACATCGACATGGTCGAGCTGGAGGAGGCTATCGACCGGGTCATCGCCGGCCCGGAGCGCAAGACGAAGCTCATCTCCGACGACGAGAAGCGCGTCATCGCCTACCACGAATCGGGCCACGCACTGGTCGGTCACGTCCTGCCCAACACCGATCCGATCCACAAGATATCGATCATCCCCCGCGGCCAGGCGCTCGGCTACACGCAGTCTCTGCCCACCGAGGACAAGTTCCTCGTGCGCAAGGGCGAGATGCTCGACCAGCTCGCCATGCTGCTCGGCGGGCGAGTCGCGGAGGAGCTCGCGACCGGCGATATCACGACCGGAGCCAGCAACGACCTGGAGCGCGCGACCAAGATCGCCAAGCAGATGGTCACCCGCTACGGGATGTCGGACAAGCTGGGACCGATGACACTCGGGGAGGCTCAGCACGAGGTCTTCCTCGGGCGGGACTTCGCCGCGACGCCGGACTACTCCCAGGAGATCGCGTTCGAGATCGACAAGGAGATACGGCGACTGATCGATGGCGCCTGGGAGCGGGCGAACCGGATCCTCATCGAGAAGCGGCCGCAGCTCGACCTGATGGCGAGCGTGCTCATCGAGCGTGAGACGGTCGACAAGGATCAGCTGGCCGCCCTCCTGGACAACAAATGGGCGGAGTATCTGGAGAAGGAGAAGGAGAAGGCGAGCGAGGCCGTCGAGGTCGCGCCCGACGCGCCCAAGCGCCGCAGGACGCGGAAGAAGGCCGAAGAGGCGCCCGCGGCTCCCGAGCCGACTGCCGGCGTCTGATCCGACCGCACGCTGCTCGTCATCGTCCCGCCCGGCCGGCTCCCGCCGGTCGCGCCGTTCCCATGGAGCCGACATGGACCGCGAACTGATCGCCGAAGGCGTACGCCTCATCCTCGAAGGCGTCGGGGAGGATCCCGACCGGGAGGGCCTGAGGGACACGCCGAGGCGCGTGGCCGACATGTACGCCGAGATATTCTCGGGCATCGACGCCGACCCAGCCGAGCTGTTCAAGCTCACCTTCTCCGAGGATCACCAGGAGATGGTGCTCGTGCGCGACATACCCCTCTACTCGGTGTGTGAGCATCATCTGTTGCCGTTCATGGGACGGGCGCATGTCGCCTACATCCCGGGCACCGAGGGGCGCATCTGCGGGCTCTCCAAGCTCGCGCGTGTGGTCGACGTGTTCGCCAAGCGCCCACAGGTCCAGGAGCGGATGACGTCCCAGATTGCCGACACCATCGTGGCGAACCTTCGACCGCAGGGCGTCATGGTCGTCATCGAGGCCGAGCATCTGTGCATGTCGATGCGCGGCGTCCAGAAGCCCGGGGCGATCACGACGACGTCTGCGGTGCGAGGCATCTTCCAGACGAAATCGGCCACGCGCGCCGAGGCGATGGCGCTGATCAAGGGCGCGTAGCGAGTCCCGGTCGTGGCGGCTCGCCTGCGCCAGGGGGAGTGCACGAATGAGGGCATCGGTGTGGCGCTGCGGCGAGCGGGTCTTCGACGTCACGCGTCCGATCGTGATGGGCGTGCTCAACGTGACGCCCGATTCCTTTTCCGACGGAGGGCGCTTTCTGGACCCCGCCGCAGCGGTCGCGCGGGCGGACGCCATCGTGTCCGAAGGAGCGTCGATCGTGGACGTCGGAGGCGAGTCGACGCGTCCGGGCGCTGTCGGCGTATCGGCCTCACAGGAGATGTCCCGCGTGCACCCGGTCGTCACCGCTCTCGCTCTGTCCGGGATGTGCGTCTCAATCGACACGAGGCATCCCGAGGTGGCCGACGCGGCCGTCGAGGCTGGGGCGAGCGTCATCAACGACATCTCCGGCTTTCGCGATCCCTCGATGATCGCGCTGGCCGTCCGGTGCGAGGCCGGGCTGGTCGTCATGCACATGCAGGGGACGCCGGAAAGCATGCAGGCGTCGCCGCGCTACGGCGACGTCGTGGCCGAGGTCGGCCGTGACCTTGCCCGGCAGGCGCGCACTCTCGAGGAAGCCGGCGTCGCCCGAGAGCGCATCGCGCTCGATCCGGGCATCGGGTTCGGCAAGACCCTGGAGCACAATCTCGAGCTCATCCGTCGTCTCCCTGATCTGGTCGATCTGGGCTACCCGGTCCTGGTCGGCCTCTCCCGCAAACGCGTCATCGGAGAACTGACGGGCGTGGAGCAGCCTGACCGACGTGTGGCCGGGAGCCTGGCCGCCGCCGTCATGTCCGTCGAGCGTGGCGCCGGGATCGTGCGGGCACACGACGTCGCGGCCACTGTCGAGGCGCTGGCTTTCGTCGCGGCGGTCATGGGAGCCGACGGCGCGGACGGTGCGCGGTGACCGACGCGTACATAGGACTCGGATCGAACATGGGCGATCGTCTGGGCAACCTGGCCACCGCGCTGTCGAGGCTCGAGGCCCAGCCCGGGGCGCGGATCGTGTCCGTGTCGCGGGTGTGCGAGACAGAGCCGTGGGGAGTGACGGATCAGCCCCCGTTCGCCAACGCTGTGGCCCATGTCGACTACCGCGGTGAGGCCGACATCCTTCTCTCCGCCCTGAAATCGATCGAGGAGGCCATGGGGCGCGTCGCCGGCGAGCGATTCGGACCCCGCCCCATCGATCTCGACATCCTGCTGTTCGGGGATGAGGAGTGGGCGTCGGAGCGGCTGACCATCCCGCATCCACGGCTGCTCGAGCGCGAGTTCGCCGTCGTCCCCCTGCTCGAGATCGCCCCCGATGCGACCTTGCCGGACGGTACGCCGGTCACTCGGGATGCCGCGACGCTGGGCCGCATCATCGGGGATCTGGGGCCTGTGCCCGGCCGCGCGGGCGACTCCGGCGGGGGAACCGGACCGCTCGCGGGACGGGGGGATGGCTCGCCCGACGCCGGCGACTGGGTCGCCGTGGGACCGGGCCGCCACGAGTTCGGCGCCGGCAACACCGGCACCGATTTCAACCTGCTCATGTACGAGTCGTTCCTCACCGCCGCAGGGATCCCGGTGGCGTTCCTTCCTCACCGGCCGAACGAGACCCTTCTCGTGCACCCGGGCATCATGGAGACCGTGCGGATGCTCGTACCGGCCCGACACGCGGACGAGGCCCGCGCGATCATCGCCGATCTGGATGTGGCCGAGGACCGGTGAGGACCGGCCGAGGACCGGGTCAGAGCCCCGGGTGCGGGCCCCAGGCGAGGGCGCGAGGGCTCGAGAGGCTCGAGGGCCACGGGTTGATTGACAAAGTCAGTGCAAGACCGGAACCCCGTCCGCCGTTGCCAGAGTGAGTGCACGAATCCGCTGGTGAAGAGCCCTTTCGGCGAGCCTTTGAGGGTGCATCGCGCGCCTTCCCGTCGCCTGGGCGGGCTGGA